>CANRKM010000069.1 GCA_947631225.1 uncultured Clostridia bacterium | reverse complement strand
TTAATTTTTGGACAATTTTAAATCTTGGCATAACAATTACCATTAAAATTGCAATTACACTAATTAATACTAAAACTCCAATTCCTGTTAATGCACTCCACTGCCAATTTTTGTGTAAAATTTTGGTAACTGCCCAAACTGCTGTAATTGGTGCTCTTATAGAAACCTGCAATCCCATTGCAATTACCATTTGAATTTGGGTTATATCATTTGTGGTTCTTGTAATTAAACTACTTGTAGAAAATTTTTTTATTTCATTTATTGCTAAATTTTCTACTTTGGTAAAAAGCCTTTTTCTAACTTTCATAGAAAATGTTGCAGCAATTTTTGACGCAAAAAATCCAACTATAATTGCTGATATTAAGCTTCCTAATGCACATAATATCATATATCCGCCATTTTTTAAAATTTCTTGCATTTTGCTTCCTTCTGTTTGAACTAATACTGTTATTTCTGACATGTAATCTGGCATTTTTAATTCTAGCCAAACTTGCACAATTACTAAACTTAAGCATATTATTGCAAATATACATTCTTTTTTACCTAAGTTTTTTAATAGTTTTATCATTTTTTACCTTCTTCCTGTCAATGGGTCATTGGGGACTTTTTTGACATCTCGCTTTTTTGGGTCATTGGGGACGTCCTTTTTTGACCGCCTACATTTTACTATTTGCTAATTACTTTTTCTTTGTTTTAAATTGTCCTTCTTATAATTTATTTCATTTTTTACATCTTGTACTTTTTCATCTATATTTTCTTTTAATTCTGTAGCATTTTCCTTTATTTCTTTCTCTATTTCTTTTATTTTATATTTAATTGCAACAAATTTTGGGTATGCATTAACAAGTCTTCTATGTAGCCAAGATTTTTGAAGTAAAATTTCTCTTACTTTTCTTGTTATTTCTTCTGTATTATCTTGTGCACCCTCTTTACTTACTTGAACTGCAGTTTTTCTAAAGCCTATAATTACAACTGTTGAAATAATAGCATCTATTGTAAATAATATAAAAATTGTTATTGCAATTATATTTAATGTATTTTCACTTAACTTATTAAAAATTCCTATTATAAATGGATTTGAAACATAAAATATAAATAGCCCTAATATTCCAAAAGGAATAGCTGTTCCTAAACATACTCTGCCATTTAAGTTGAATTTTCGCTTGCTATAATCCCACCATCTTGCTTTAAAAAGTTTTTCCATAACTACACTTGTTGTATATTCTAATATCATACATGTAATTATAGCCATTACAAATAATACAACTGGGTCATAGGAGTATCTAGAAAGTAAAATAGTAATTGCAACAGCGCCAATTCCATATATTGGACAATATGGTCCTATTAAAAATCCTCTATTTATAAATCTTTTATATTCCTGTAGTTTACAACTAACCTCCATAACCCAACCTAAAACTGCATATATTATAAACAGTAAGAAATATTGTGTAATTGTAAGTTCCATTTATTCCTCCTCTTGAAGAATGATGATTTTTTTCTTAAGTCCCCAAAATCATCATTTTTTCGCAGCATTTATTAAGCCAATAAATACTGGTGCAGGTCTGTTTGGTCTTGATTTAAGTTCTGGGTGAAATTGTCCTGCTATAAAATATTTGTGTTTTGGTATTTCTACTATTTCTACTAACTCTCCATCTGGTGATGTTCCAGAACAGATAAGCCCTGCTTTTTCTAATCTTTCTCTATAATCATTGTTATATTCAAACCTATGTCTGTGTCTTTCATCTATTTTTTCTTTTCCATATATCTTATGTGCTAAACTTCCTTCTTTTATAACACATGGATAACTTCCAAGGCGCATTGTTCCACCTTTTTTCTTTATATTTTTTTGGTCTTCCATTATATGTATTACAGGATTTTTAGTTTTACTACTAAATTCGCTTGAATTTGCATCTTCTAATCCTAAGACATCTCTTGCATATTCTACAACTGCCATTTGCATTCCAAGACATATTCCTAAAAATGGCACATTTTGTTCTCTTGCATATTTTATGGTATCGCACATTCCCTCAATACCACGGTTTCCAAAACCACCAGGTACTACTATTCCATCATATTTTGATAATTTTTCTTTTACATTATCTGGTACAATAGTTTCTGAATCTACCATTTCTACTTCTACTTTAACATTGTTTATAAATCCTGCATGTTGCAAGCTTTCTACAACTGAAATATATGAATCTTCAAGTTTTACGTATTTTCCAACTATTGCTATTTTTACTTTTTTGTTTTCTTTTATTTTTCTTATGTTTTCTATCATTTCTTCCCATTTTGTATTGTCTGGTACAAATTTGTCTAGTTTTAAATGGTTACATGCTTCTCTTGCTAAACCTTCTTCTTCTAAATTTAATGGAACCGCATATAAACAATCTGCTGTCATGTTTTGAATAACACTTGTTTTGCGCACATTGCAAAATAGTGCTAATTTTTCCCTAATTGTATCTGGTATTTCTTGCTCTGTTCTACATACCAAAATATCTGGCTGAATTCCTAAGCTTTGAAGCTCTTTTACTGAGTGTTGTGTAGGCTTTGATTTTATTTCATTTGAACCTGATATGTATGGCAAAAGTGTTACATGTACATATAATACATCTTCTTTGTTTTTTTCTAAACCAACTTGTCTTATTGCTTCTATAATAGACAAGCCCTCTATATCTCCAACAGTCCCACCAATCTCTGTAATTACTATGTCTACATCTGTATCTTCAAAACTGTATATTTTTTCTTTTATTTCGTTTGTAACATGTGGTATTACTTGAACTGTTTTTCCTAAATAGTCTCCTCTTCTTTCTTTTTCTAAAACAGATAAATATACTTTTCCCATTGTTACACTTGAATTTGTTGTTAAGTTTTCATCTATAAATCTTTCATAATGACCTAGGTCTAAATCTGTTTCTGCTCCATCATCTGTTACAAAAACTTCCCCATGTTCATATGGGCTCATTGTTCCTGGATCCACATTTAAATATGGGTCAAATTTTTGAATTGTTACTTTATATCCCCTATTTTTCAAAAGCCTTCCAAGTGATGCTGCTGTTATTCCCTTTCCTAATCCTGATACTACTCCTCCTGTTACAAATATGTACTTTGTGTTCATCTACTACTCCTTTTCTAAAACCATTTTTTTAAAATAAAAAAAAGATTAAATTTCTTAACTACCAAAAATTTGGTTTTTTTTTTCCTAAAAATTGCTTTTTAGAAAAAATTTGGTGTTAATCTTTAATCTCTATGTTAACTATTATAATATGTTTTTTATTATTTTTCAAGTGTTATTGAAAAATTTTTTAGTTATTTTTCAATATGTTAGATTTACAAAAATTCTCATATTAAATTGAACAATTATTCTCATATTAAGTAAGCGATCGGTAACAGCGCGTATTGAAACCTCAAGCTAAATCCTATATAATTAGGATAAAGCTTGAGGTTTCAATACGCGCTTTTACCGATCGCTTACTCCTATATAATATATTTGCAACTCTTAGTTACATAATTATATTATATAAGAGGCTGGCTCTTTTTCAATTTTTCTTCTTTCTTAATCTTTCGTTCCATTGCTGTGAAACAGCAATTTACTTGTATTTTATGGATTATCTTTATCAAGTTCCGTAAGCGATGGATAAAACCGCATGTTGAAACCTCAAGCAAAATCCTATATAATTGGGATAAAGCTTGAGGTTAGTAC
>CANRKM010000068.1 GCA_947631225.1 uncultured Clostridia bacterium | reverse complement strand
TTTTAGAACAACAAGGCTACAAAGTTAGCTAGTATTATATTAATTAAAATTGTTTAGTTACCATTAATTTAATATTGCGTCAAACAAGCGTTTGTGTGTGCATTTACGCTTATTTTCTATGGACTTTTTCCTATATTATTTTTCAAACTTAGTCTCCTTTAACTATAATTATTTTTTTATTACTATACCATAAATTTATTTAAAAGGCAAGATTTTTTCATTTAAGAACCGTCCCCAAATGTAAATAAAAAAATGTTGAAAAAAGACGTACACTTTGTAGATTTTTTTGGTATAATGTGTTATACTGTGAAGTGTATTATAAGTAAAAAGCAAAAATGAAAGGAAAGCAAAAATGAACGAACTACAAGAAATAGAAGAACAAAGACAATATATAAAAAAAGTTTCAAAAATAAATGAAAATAAAAATTTAAAATATACAATTTTAACAATGGGATGCAAATTAAATGAAAATGATTCGGAAAAAATTTGTGGTATGTTAGAAGAGATGGGTTATAGTAGGACTGAAGACATAAATAAAGCAAATTTAGCAATATATAACACATGCTGTGTAAGAGAAAATGCAGAAGAAAGATTATTTGGAAAAATAGGAGAGCTAAAACAAATAAAGAAAAAAAATAATCTTATAATAGCAATAGGTGGATGTATGATGCAAGAGCCACATATTTTAGAAAAAATAAAAAAATCATTTAATTATGTAGACATTGTTTTTGGAACACATACTATTCACAAATTGCCAGAAGATATATATAAAGTTATAGAAAAACAAAAAAGAGTTGAAGACATAATAGATATAGATGGAAAAGTATATGAGGACTTACCAATTAGAAGAGATAGTAATATTCAAGGATCTGTTACAATAATGTATGGATGCAACAATTTTTGTAGTTACTGTATAGTGCCATATGTAAGAGGAAGAGAAAGAAGTAGAAAGCCTTCAGATATAATAAAAGAAGTAAAAGAATTAGCAAATAAAGGCTATAAAGAGATAATTTTACTTGGACAAAATGTAAACTCATATTTACGTTCAGAAATGGAAGCAATTGCTAAAGGCACATTAAAAGATGAAGCAGGAGATTATAAAGAAATAGATTCATTTGCAAAACTTTTAAGAGCAATAAATAAAATAGAAGGAATAGAAAGAATAAGATTTATATCTCCACACCCAAAAGATTTTACAATGGACGTAATTGAGGCAATAAGAGATTGCGAAAAAGTATGTAAATTTATACATTTACCACTTCAATCAGGTAGTACAAAAATGCTTAAAATAATGAACAGAAAATACACAAAAGAACAGTATTTAGATTTAGTAGAAAAAATGAAAAAAGAAATTCCAAATGTTAAATTTTCTACAGACATAATAGTAGGTTTTGCAGGAGAAACAGAAGAAGATTTTGAAGACACATTGGATGTAGTAAGAAAAGTGGGGTTTGAACAAGTTTATATGTTTATCTATTCAAGAAGAAAAGGAACACCGGGAGATGAAATGGAAAATCAAATCCCAGAAGAAATAAAACATAAAAGATTTGATAGATTAAAAAAGTTAGTTGAAGACCAAATTGCAATAGATAATGAAAAATATGTAGGAACAATTCAAAAAGTATTGGTTGAAGGGCTAAGTAAAAATAACGAAAACATGTTGACACGGAAGAACAGAAACAAATAAAATAGTTAATTTTGAGGGAGACGAAAGTTTAATAGGCACTATGCAAGATTTAAAAATTACATCTCAGCATATGTGGTATTTAAAGGGAGAATTTATATAAGACAAAAAAATAATTAATAATTATAGAAAATTGGACAGGAAGTGAACTAAAATTGAAAGTAGAAAAAGAAAAATGCTCACCAATGATGCAAAATTATTTAGAAACAAAAGAACAATACCAAGATTGTATCTTGTTTTACAGATTAGGGGATTTCTACGAAATGTTTTTTGATGATGCAGTACTTATTTCAAGAGTACTAGAACTAACTTTAACAGGAAAAGACTGTGGGTTAGAAGAAAGGGCTCCAATGTGTGGAATTCCATATCATGCAGCTGAAAACTATATAGCAAAATTAGTTAACAAAGGTTACAAAGTTGCAATATGTGAGCAGTTGGAAGATCCAAAAACTGCAAAAGGCATAGTAAAAAGAGGAATAATAAAAGTTGTAACACCTGGAACTGTTGTAGAATCTAATATGCTTGAAGAAAGAAAAAACAATTATATAATGAGCATATATAAAGCAGGATTATATTATGGAATAGCAATAAGTGATATTTCCACAGGGGAATTTTATGCAACAGGGATAAAAGAAAATAACAACTTTTCTTTACTTTTAGACGAAATATCAAGATATATACCAGCGGAAATAGTTGTAAATAATATGATGAAAGAATCAACGGAGCAAATTTCAGAAATTCAAACAAGATTTCCCAACACATATATTACAACATGTAATGATGAATTTTTTAGTGAAGATATATCTAAGGTTGAAAAAAATTTTTCTTTAGTAGATAACAAATTAAATTCTGTAACAGATTTAAATAGGCATTTACTTGAAATTTCAGCGATTAACGGTTTAAAAGAATATATAACAAGTACTCAAATGACAGAGTTAAATCACATAAACAAAGTTATAATATATTCGGTTTCTAAATATATGTCACTAGATATAAATGCGAGAAGAAACCTAGAAATTACGGAAAAACTAAGAGATAAATCTAAAAAAGGTACACTTTTATGGGTATTAGATAAAACTTCAACATCAATGGGAGGAAGACTACTTAAACGTTGGCTAAATGACCCATTAATAGACGTTAAAGAAATTAATAAAAGATTAGATTCTGTAGAAGAGTTAAAAGACAACATAATGCTAAGAGGAGAAATAATAGAAAATCTTAAAAAGGTGTATGATATAGAACGTTTGGCAGGAAAAATGGCATATGGAAATGCTATTCCAAGAGATATGATTACTCTAAAAAATTCACTATTAAAATTACCAGAAATTAAACAGATTTTATCATCTACGCATTCAGAATATTTAAAAGAAATATATGAAAATATAGATGAACTTCAAGACATGTATGAATTAATAGAAAAATCAATAGTAGATGACCCACCGATGACAACGAAAGATGGTGGATATATAAAACTTGGCTATGATGAAGAAATAGACAAGCTTAAATCTGCAACAACAGACGGAAAATCATGGCTTATGAAGTTAGAAGCGGACGAAAGGGAAAAAACAGGAATAAAATCATTAAAAGTAGGATTTAACAAAGTATTTGGTTATTATATAGAAGTTACAAACACTTACAAAAAACAAGTTCCAGACACGTATATTAGAAAACAAACTCTAACAAATGGAGAAAGATATATAACAGAAGAACTAAAAAACATGGAAAATCAAATACTAGGAGCAGAAGAAAAAGTAATAAAACTAGAATTAGAAGCATTTAGAAAAATAAGAGAAACATTAACTCAAAATGTAAAAAGAATGCAAAAAACAGCAGAAGCAGTATCTACTCTTGATGTATTAATATCATTTGCAAAAGTTGCAGAAGATATGAACTACTGTAAACCAGAAATAAACAATCAAGGGATAATAGACATAAAAGAAGGAAGGCACCCAGTAATAGAAAAAATGTTGCCAACAGGTGAGTTTATACCAAATGACACATATTTAGACACAGATGAAAATCGTTTATCTATAATAACAGGACCAAATATGGCAGGAAAGTCAACATATATGAGGCAAGTAGCATTAATATCGCTAATGGCACAAGTGGGAAGCTTTGTACCAGCGGAATCTGCAATAATAGGAGTTGTAGACAAAATTTTTACAAGAGTAGGAGCATCAGATGACTTAAGTATGGGGCAAAGTACATTTATGGTAGAAATGATGGAAGTGGCAAATATACTAAAAGATGCAACAAAAAACAGTTTAGTTATATTAGACGAAATAGGAAGGGGAACATCAACCTATGATGGGTTATCTATTGCATGGGCAGTTGCAGAATATATTGAGAATAAAGAAAAATGTGGAGCAAAAACTCTATTTGCAACACACTATCATGAAATGACAGCACTAGAGGAAAAGCTTTCAGGAATAAAAAATTATTCAATAGCTGTAAAAGAAAAAGGTGAAGATATAATCTTTTTAAGAAAAATAGTAAAAGGTGGAACAGACGAAAGTTACGGAATACATGTTGCAAAACTAGCAGGAGTTCCAAAAGATGTAACAAAAAGAGCAAATGAAATTTTAAAAACATTAGAAAGAAAAAGTATTTTAAGAGATCAAAAAGCTGAAAAAGAAGATAAGAAAAAAGTAGAGGGTCAATATGATATGTATAACTTTAAGCTTGCAGAAATAGCTCACG
Organism: uncultured Clostridia bacterium; assembly: GCA_947631225.1. Taxonomy (GTDB): domain Bacteria; phylum Bacillota; class Clostridia; order TANB77; family CAG-508; genus CAG-269. The sequence goes on along the minus strand of CANRKM010000068.1, from coordinate 1,196 downwards.
AACTAGATTTAGTAAATTTAAACGAATTGACTCCGATAGATGCACTTAATACTTTAGTTAAGATTAAAGAAAAAATGGCATGATGCTTTTGGGGACTTAAGAAAAAAAGCCTCACTGTCATTAGGGACGTCCTTTTTTGACCCATATCACATATATGGAAGGAAAAACAGAAAATTATTTTTTCCTTCTATTTTTTTGTGGATAAGGATGTATTTCGTCTGTTAAACCAAGCAAATAATCAGTAGATGTATTATAAAATTTTGCTAATCTAACAATATTATTTATATCTATTGTAATTTCTCCTGTTTCATATCTGGAATATGTTTGTTGTGTGCAATTTAGTAATTTGCTAATTTGTTTTTGTGTTAAATCTTTATCTTCTCTCATTTCTTTAATTCTTAACATTTTTTTACTCCTTTTATTAGTTTAAATTTGTATAAATAATTGCTATATGAACATTCTTAAAATATTATAAATTATTCTTAAAAAGTGTATTGACATTTACACGCAATAAGTGTAAAATGGAAATAAATACACGTATTAAGTGTATGAAGTTATAAAAAATTTATAAGAGAAAATATTATAAGTAACAAAGGAGAGAGATGTATGAAAAATTTTAAGAAAAACATTTTTGAAGAAAAAAAGCGGTATAACGTTAATCGCGTTAGTGGTTACCATAATAGTGTTGCTAATTTTAGCAGGAATTTCAATTGCTATGTTAACAGGAGAAGGTGGAATATTAAATAGAGCAAAAGAGGCAAATGATAAAACAGGAAGAGCAAATGCAATAGAAATGGCGCAATTAGATGTGCTAGAAACACAAAGTAATAATGAAGGTAAAATATCAGATGAACAATTTAAAGAAATATTAGATAGATATTTTACATATACATTAACAGGAGATAGTTTGCCAGAAGATTTATCAACCTTAATATTAACAACAAAAGCTGGAAAATATAATGATATAAAAGCATCAGAAATATATAATGGAAAATTTTCTGGAAGCACACCAACAGGACCACAAGGACCAACAGGAAAACAACCAGGTGATATAGTAGCCATACCAGATGGAAAAGATTGGGCTGAAGATAAAGTTGAGCCAACAGTAGTAGATGATAAAGGAACAGTAATACCAGTACCCGAAGGATTTGATTATGTAGGAGGAACAGAAATCGAAGGAGTAGTAATATCAGATG
>CANRKM010000067.1 GCA_947631225.1 uncultured Clostridia bacterium | reverse complement strand
GGGCTATTAGCTCAGGTGGTAGAGCACTTGACTTTTAATCAAGTTGTCCCGCGTTCGAGTCGCGGATAGCTCACCAATTTATTTACGAATACCTTTTACAGGTATTCGTTTATGGCCCCTTGGTCAAGCGGTTAAGACATCGCCCTTTCACGGCGGAGACATGGGTTCGATTCCCGTAGGGGTCACCAAAATTTAATACGCCACTTTAGCTCAGCTGGTAGAGCAACTGACTTGTGGGATAGATAAACATTAAAGTTTATTTTGAACTATCTTGCACCTTTATGAGGAAACTTATAAAGTGGACATCGCTAATTCGGGGAAGACTAAGTATTTATATATGTTAATCCCGAGCTAGGAATGCAAATTCCAAGTGTAGAGACTTTATACGATGTGCCTAAGGTAAAATAAAATACTATGGCAAAGAGAAAGTCCAGACCGCAAACATAAATTTATGGCAATGAAAATTGTAGTGGTATGAATCAGTAGGTCGTCCGTTCAAATCGGACAAGTGGCTCCATAAAAGGTCATTAGTTTTGAGTTTCTCTTAATTATTGGCTTTTTTTATTTTTGAGGTGATTATAAAAGGAGCTAATTTAAATCATGGTAGAAAAACAAGAAATAAATATAATATAAAAAAGGAGCAACAATTATGAATATATTAATCACTGGAGCATCCAGAGGAATTGGAAAACAAATTGCAATAGACCTTGCAAAAGCTGGACATAATGTAATTGCAAACTATAATAAATCTGAAAAAGATGCCAAATTAATGCAAGAAGAATTAAAAAAAGAAAATTATGAAATAGATATATATAAGGCAGATGTATCAAAAAGAAATGAAGTAAAATCTATGGTTGATTTTGTAATAAAAAAATATGGTAAAATTGATGTTTTAATTAATAACGCTGGAATATCACAAGAAAAAATGTTTACAGATATAACTGATAGTGATTGGAACAATATTTTACAAGTAAATTTAACATCTGTTTTTTATACTATTCAAGAAACCTTACCAAATATGATACATAATAAATCTGGTTGTATTATAAATATTTCTTCAATCTGGGGATTAGTTGGAGCTTCTTGCGAAGTGCATTATTCAGTCTCAAAAGCTGGTATTGATGCATTAACTAAATCTTTGGCAAAAGAACTTGGTCCATCAAACATCAGAATTAATTCCATAGCACCAGGTATCATTGATACAGATATGAACAAAAATTATACTAAACAAGAACTAAATAATATAAAAGAAGAAATTCCTTTAAATAAAATAGGTTCTCCAAATTGTATTTCCCAATGTATAAATTGGCTAATAAATGAAAATTATACCACTGGACAAGTAATTTCACCAAATGGTGGCTGGGTTATTATTTAAAAATAAAACAAGATATCCACAAATTATAACTAATTTGTGGATATTTCATTTAATTATTATTATTTATTTTTTTACTATAATTACCAGATATAATCTTTGGCAAATATGTAATAATTTTATATACAGCAATTTTTATTTTTTTGCTCCATAAATATGTTTTTCTTAAAGGTCTAGCTTTACCTATTGATTTAGGTTCATCTTCAAGGACTATAAGTTGTTGAGACATTTTTTCTAATGGAAAAACATAGTTTTGTCCATTATTATTATCCCATTCTCCATTTTCATTTTTAAAACATAAACTAAAGCTTTCCCCTTCTAATAAGTCTATCTCTGTTTGGAAACCTAATTCTGTATGCTCCATTTCTATGTCATTTACATTATTCCAATCATTTCCAAAACCATAGTGAATAGTTACACTTTCACAATTTTCTTGATAGAATTTACCTGTATAAGAAATCTTTACTTTACTATTTTCTATTAACTTATCTGTATTAAAAAATATATTTTTTGTTAATTCCATTTTTCCATCTTCTCCCTTTTTGTCTTTTGCTAAATGAAATTATATTATATTTTTTTACAATAATCAAGTACTTTTTTCAAATTTTTTTATTTTTTTACAAAACTTCCTTTTTTTTACCTTTACAAAAAAATAAATTTATGTTAGTATTTGTTTGAAATACTTGTATTTAAAAGAGGTAAACGATGGATAAAAATGTAAAATTTTCAAGATTAAAAAAATTTTTACTTATACTTTTTTTTATAATTTTATTTGTTTTATTTGTATTTTCGGTCATTTTCTCACTTATAAATATAAATAATACCAAAATATTAGATGGAATTTCAATTAATGAAATAGATGTCTCAGGACTTTCAAAAGATGAGGCAACAAATCTTATTACAGAAATTATAAACAATAAAATAAATAACAATATTATTTTGTCCACTAATTCAGATTTTGAAAACACCATAACCTTTGAAAGCCTTGATATTAACTATCATATTAATTCATATGTTAATGATGCTTTCAATTTAGGTCGCTCTAGCAATATTTTTAAAAACAATTTTGAAATTTTAAATCTTTTATTAAACCAAAAAAATATTACAACAGATGTCAATCTTAATTCAGATAAATTAAATAGTTTAATAGAAGATATAAATTCAAATTTGCCAAACAAAATGGTGCAAAGTAACTATTACATAGAAAATGATAATTTAATAATAACAAAAGGAACAGCCGGAGACGTAGTTGACAGTGAAAACTTTAAAAATAAACTTAATAATACTTTAAACAATTGGTCTGCACCTGATAATATTATTGAAATTCCAACGAAAAATGAAAGCCCAAACAGCATAGATATCGAACAACTATATAATGAAATATATAAAGAAGCAAAAAATGCCTATTACGAAAAAGACCCATTTAAAATATATCCTGAAGTTATTGGTGTTTCTTTTAACAAAGATGAAGCAAATTCATTATTACAGAGTGAACAAGATGAATATGTTATAAAACTTAATTACACTTATCCAGAAATTACAATAAATGATTTAGGTATTGATACTTTTAAAGATACACTTTCAAATTTCACTACAAAATATGATATGTCAAATACAGATAGAAGCAATAATTTAGAACTTGCTGCCTCTAAAATAAATGGCATAGTACTTGCACCTGGTGAAGAATTTTCCTATAATAAAACAGTTGGTGAACGTACAATTTCTACTGGTTATAAAGAAGCCAAAATATATTCAAATGGGCAAGTTGTAGATGGTGTTGGTGGAGGAATTTGTCAAATTTCTTCAACACTTTATAATACTGTTATTCGTGCTAATTTAGATGTAACAGAAAGACATAACCATCAATTTGTAACTTCCTATGTTCCTGCTGGTCGTGATGCAACAGTTGCATATGGTGCCAAAGATTTAAAATTTGTAAATAATCGTTCTTATCCTATAAAAATAGAAATGAAAGCAACTAATACTATAATTTCATGTTCAATATATGGTTTAAAAGAAGAAACTGAATATGACGTTGATTTTGATGTTGAGGTTTTGTCACAAACTGAACCTAAAGTTGTTTATGAATACGATGATTCAGTTAATTTAGGGAAAGAAAAAATAAAACAAAGTGGCTCTTTGGGTCGAGTTGTAAATGTATATAAAGTTGTAAAACAAGATGGAAATGTAATTTCTAAAACTCTATTATCACAAGATACATATAATCCACTAGAAAAAATAATTTTAAAAAATCCTGCTGATAAAGAATAATTTTCTTAAATCTATTGACAAATTTGGCTTGGAGGATTATACTAATAAGGTGTTATGGGCCATTAGCTCAGTTGGTAGAGCAGCAGACTCTTAATCAGTAGGCTCCCTATCAAGTGGATAATATATAAATGCCTTTTATTTCTAAGGGTTTGGGCTTTATAA
>CANRKM010000066.1 GCA_947631225.1 uncultured Clostridia bacterium | reverse complement strand
AATCCAGAATTAATAATAAATAGAATAAGACCTAACATGATAAAGAAAGGAGAAATGATGGATGTTGATGACATAGTAGATTTGTTATCAATAGATCTAATCGGAGTTGTTCCGGATGATGAATACATAATTACGCAAACAAATAAAGGAGAGCCAGTTATCCAAAATAAAAGAGCTCCATCAGGAAAAGCATATTTAGAAATAGCAAAAAGAATACTAGGAGAAGATATAGAAATAACAATTCCTGGTAGAGAAAAGGGATTTTGGTCAAGAATAAAGAGATTCTTTAAAAAAGATTAATATGAAAAATAAGAATAAAATGTATTAATTACATAAGCAAATAAAACTGGAGGTAAGCAAATTGTTTGAAAGTATAAAAAATATATTTAAAAAGAATAAAAAAAGAGATTTACTAAAATCAAATTCAAAAGATAAAGCAAAAGAAAGATTGCACTTAGTACTGATGCAAGACAGGGCAAATGTTTCGGCAGACTTTTTAGATTTAATGAGAAGAGAAATAATAGAAGTAATAAAAAAATATATAGATATAGATGAAGCAGCTATGGACGTTAGACTAACAACACAAACTGATGAAGATGGAGTGCAAACAGCACCTGCATTATATGCTAATATTCCAATAATAAACATAAAAGATGAAACAAGAAAATTAAGCAAAACAAATCAAGAAAATAAAATATCAACAGAACCTCCAAAAATAGATGAAAAAAAAGAAGAACAAAAGAATAAAAAAATAGAAGAAAAACAAAAAAATGAAGAAAATGTAAATAAAGAGTCAGGCACAAAAGATAAAGATGAGAATAAAGCAAATCAAGAAAATAAAAATGCACAAGAAAATGAAAAAAGCAAAAACTATAATGATTCAGAAAATAGTAATCCACAGCCAGAAAATTCTAATAATGAAACTAATGAAAATATAAAAAAGGTAGAAGAAGAGAATAAAAATGAAAAATAAAATTTTTAAAAATATGGAATGGTGGATACTAATAGCGAGTATTTTGCTTAGTATTGTAGGAATAGTTGCTTTATATTCTGCAACTCAATCAAATGACTTTGATGAACTAAAAAAGCAAGCAATATGGCTAGGTGTTAGTATAGTTGTTATGATAGTTATGGCTTGTGTAAATTATGAAATATTGATTAAATTGTCGCCAATATTATATGGAATTTCTCTCATTTTACTTATTGCAGTATTATTTACAAAAGCTATAAATGGGGCAAGTAGTTGGTTTAATATTGCAGGTTTTTCTCTTCAGCCAGCAGAGTTTGCAAAAATTTTTGTAATACTTTTTACTACTGCGGTAATGGTAAAAATACAAGAAAGAGGAAAATCGGAAATAAATGTTTTTTGGAAGCTTATAATTGTTTTGTTAACTGTTCTTATTCCAGTTGGATTAATTATATTAGAGCCAGATTATGGAACAGCAGCAGCATATATGGTATCATTAGTATTAATGTTATTTGTATCTGGAATAGATAGAAAATATATAATTATATCAATACTTATTGTTGCTATATCATTGCCACTAATATATCTTTTTATATTACCAGAGCATGCAAAAGCAAGAATAGATGTATTTTTAAATCCAGAATCTGACCCAAAAGGATCAGGATATAACGTATTACAATCAAGAATTGCAATAGGTGCTGGAGAACTCACAGGAATGGGAATTTTAAATGGAAACCAAACCCAACTTGGATATTTATCTCCAAAAACAACTGATTTTATATATTCAGTTATTGGAGAAGAAATGGGATTTATAGTTTCAGGTTCAGTTATAATAGCATATGTTATATTAATTACAAAATCACTTTATGTTGCAAAAACAGCTAAAGATGATATGGGTTCATATATAGCAGCAGGTATAAGTGGAGTATTTCTATTTCACATGACAGAGAATATTGGAATGACAATGGGGTTATTACCAATTACTGGTGTACCACTCTTATTTGTAAGTTATGGAGGAAGTTCTTTGTTAACAAGTTTTATTGCAATAGGAATTTTACTTAATATTAGTGGAAATAGAAAAAAGACAATGTTTATTAAATAAGAGGAGCAACTATATGTATTTACATGAACTACAAATTGGAAACTTAAAATTAGAAAATAATATATTTTTAGCTCCAATGGCAGGGATTACAGACCTGCCATTTAGAGTAATATGCAAAAATTTTGGCCCGGGTCTTGTTTTTACAGAAATGGTAAGTTCTAAAGCTATTTTTTATGATGATGAAAAAACCAAAAAGCTTATGAATATAGATGGAGAAAAAAGACCTGTTGGAATTCAAATATTTGGTTCTGATACTGAAACAATGGGATACTCTGCAAAATATGTATCTCAAATTTCAGACATTGTTGATATAAATATGGGATGTCCTGCACCAAAAGTTGTAAAAAATGGAGATGGAAGTAAGCTTTTATTAGATTTAGAAAAAGCAAAAGAAATACTAAAAACTGTAGTAAAAAAATCAAAAGTGCCTGTTACTTTAAAATATAGAATAGGTTGGGATAAGGAACATATTGTTGCAGTAGAACTTGCCAAAATTGCAGAAGAGGCAGGTATATCTGCAATTACAGTTCATGGAAGAACAAGGTCTGAATTTTATGCAGGTAAATCAGATTTAAACATTATAAGAGAAGTTAAACAAAGTGTAAATATTCCTGTAATAGGAAATGGTGATATAGTAGATGAATTAACTGCTGAAAAAATGTTTAAAGAAACTGGTGTAGACGGTATAATGATTGGAAGGGGAGCTTTTGGAAACCCTTGGATATTTCAAAAAATAATTAATTATCTAAAAACAGGAGAAAAGCTAGAAGAGGTAAGTAGTAAAGAAAAATTAGAAGTTATAAAAAGACATCTAAGTTTAGAAATAAAAGAAAAAGGAGAATATGTTGCGATTAAAGAATTTAGAAAGCATTTAGCAGTATATAGCAAAAATATGGCTAATGCCAGTGAGTTTAGAACATATATTAATAAAATTGAAAACAAAGAAGAATTAATACAAGCTTTAGAAAATTTTTTTGTAGAATAGAATAATTGTGAGCTTAAAATGAAAAGAGAAAATTGAGAGAAGTGCAAATTAAAATAAATAATTAATTAAGATTGAAAATATAGGATAAATTTAATAAAAGAAAGGACTTGATTTAAATGTATAGAAACAAAAATTTAGGAGAACTTAGGATAGAAAATGTAGGAGAAAATGTTGAACTTGCAGGATGGGTTCAAAAAATTAGAAATTTAGGTGGAATGGTATTTATCGATTTAAGAGATGAAGATGGAATAACTCAAATAGTTGTAAACGACGAAAAACTTCAAAATGAATCTAAAGAATTAGTAAAAGAAAGTTGTATTCACATTTCAGGAAAAGTTGTGGAAAGAGCAAGCAAAAATCCTAAAATGGCAACAGGAGATATAGAGGTTGTGGCAAGTAAAATAGAAGTTTTAGGAAAATGCAAACCTGAACTACCTTTTGAAATAAACTCAGATGTTGAATCAAGAGAAGATTTGAGACTTGAATATAGATTTTTAGACTTAAGAAATGAAAAATTACATAAAAATATTTTACTACGTTCTAAAATATTAAAAGAATTTAGAGACCAAATGGATGAATTAGGTTTTTATGAAATTCAAACGCCAATCTTAGCAAACTCATCTCCAGAAGGTGCAAGAGACTATTTAGTACCAAGCAGATTAAATCCAGGGGAATTTTATGCACTTCCTCAAGCACCACAACAATTTAAACAATTACTTATGGTATCTGGATTTAACAAATATTTTCAAATAGCACCATGCTTCCGTGATGAGGACCCAAGAGCAGATAGAGCACCAGGAGAATTTTATCAATTAGACTTTGAAATGGCATTTAGCACACAAGAGGATGTATTCCATGTAATAGAAAATGTTGTACCACATGTATTTAAAAAATTCACAAATTGGAAAGTTGATGTTGGCCCATTTATAAGAATTCCATATAAAGAAGCAATGGAAAAATACGGAATAGATAAGCCAGATTTAAGAAATCCACTAATAATTCAAGACGTTACAAGTCTATTTAAAGAAACAGAATTTAATGCATTTAAAGGCAAAACAATAAAAGCGATAGTTGTTCCAGAAGGTGAAAAACAAGGAAGAAAATTCTTTGATAAAATGACAGAAACAGCAGTAGATGAATTTGAAGCAAAAGGACTAGCATGGGTTAAAATAGATAATGAAAATAATCTTCAAGGTGGTATTTCAAAATTCATAACAGAAGATATTAAACAAAAATTACAAAAAGAATATAATGCAAAAGCGGGTTCTGCAATATTCTTTATAGCAGATGAATTTGAAAAAGCTCAAAAAATAGCAGGACTAGTTAGAATAGAACTAGGAAAAAGATTAGACTTAATAGAAAAAAATGTATATAAATTCTGCTTTATAGTAGATTTTCCAATGTATGAACTTTCAGATGAAGGAAAAACAGATTTTTCACATAACCCATTTTCAATGCCACAAGGTGGACTAGATGCACTAAATAACATGAATCCATTAGAAATTTTGGCATATCAATACGATTTAGTATGCAATGGCTATGAAATGGCATCTGGTGCAGTAAGAAATCACAGTCCAGAGATAATGTTAAAAGCCTTTAAAATAGCAGGATATGAAGAACAAGATGTAAAAAATAAATTTGGAGCATTATACAATGCTTTCCAATATGGAACTCCACCACATGCAGGTGCAGCACTTGGGATGGATAGAATGATAATGTTAATAGAAAATTCTGAAAATATAAGAGAAGTAATAGCTTTTCCTAAAAATAAAAGGGCAAGAGACTTGCTTATGAGAGCTCCATCAGAAGTAACTAAAGAACAATTAAAAGATGTGCATATAAAATTAGATTTATAGTACAAAATACCTATATATTAATAGACAAATTAATATATAGGTATATTTTTTAAACTATATCTTCGTGTTTTAATTCATCAATAAAGTCCTCTAATAAATATTCTATAGGAACATTAAATATACGGGATAATCCATATAATTCAAAATCTTTAACTACTCTTTTTCCAGTTTCTAATTTATGCAAAGATGGTTTAGGAATATCTATACCCATTAAAGCTAGTTTTGCAGAAAGTTTTGATAACGATAAGTGATTTTTTTCTCTGAGTTCTTTTATTTTTTTACTAGAAACATTTAATTTATTATTATATTTACTGCATTGATACATAATATAAAAACTCCTTTATTTATTATATAAATATTTGGTATTAAATAATTTTATATTAAATAATTAACATACCGTATCCACTAGAGATACTCCTAAAACAGAATTTTTTACAAAATACACCAAAAAAGTATGAAAAAGTGTCTTGACAATAAAAATAAAAAAGTGTAATATAAAAATAGACGTATCTTTAAAGATACGAAAATATTAAAATTAGTGGGGGAGGATTATATGAGAAATACTAAAGATATCTCAAAGCAGAGAGGTATAACGTTAATTGCGTTAGTAGTTACTATCATTGTTTTGTTAATTTTAGCAGGAGTATCAATAGCAATGTTAACAGGAGAAAGTGGAATATTACAAAACGCAAGAAAAGCAAGAGAAATGACAGATATAGCAGATATAAAAGAACAG
>CANRKM010000065.1 GCA_947631225.1 uncultured Clostridia bacterium | reverse complement strand
AAAAAGAAAGAAGAAAAAATAAAAGAATTACAAGACTTTATAGCAAGATTTAGTGCAAATGCATCAAAATCAAAACAGGCAACATCAAGAAAAAAGACATTAGAGAAAATTCAATTAGAAGAAATAAAACCATCAAACAGAAAATATCCATATGTAGATTTTAAGCCAGATAGAGAGCCAGGAAAAGAAATTTTGCAAGTAAAAAATATATCTAAGACAATAAATGGAGAAAAAGTTTTAGACAATGTTTCATTTACAGTAAAGCAAAATGATAAAATTGCATTTTTAGCAGACAATGAACTTGCAAAAACAGTTTTATTTCAAATAATAGAAGGAGAACTTAAGCCAGATGAAGGAGAAATAATATGGGGACAAACTATCTCACATACCTATTTCCCTAAGGATAACAACTATTTGTTTGAAACAGAAGAAAGCTTAACAGATTGGCTTAGAAAATATTCAAAAGATCCAGACGAAACATATGTAAGAAGCTTTTTAGGAAGAATGTTATTTTCAGGTGAAGAAGCACTAAAAAAAGCAAAAGTAATTTCTGGTGGAGAAAAGGTAAGATGTGTTCTTTCAAAAATGATGTTATCAGGAGCAAATTTCTTAATTTTTGATGAACCAACAAACCACTTGGATATGGAAAGCATAACTTCCCTAAATGAGGGTATGAAAAAATTTAAAGGAAATATTTTGTTTACTTCTCATGACCATGAGTTAACTCAAACAGTTGCGAATAGAATAATTGATTTAAAACAAGATGGAAAAGTAGTAGATAGGGAAGTTACTTACAATGAATACCTAGAGATAGAGTAAGAAAGGAAAATAAAAATGGATAAGATTATAGGAACAATTGCAGGAGAATTAAATGTTAAAGACACTCAAGTTGAAAATGCTGTTAAATTAATTGATGAAGGGAATACAATACCATTTATTGCAAGATATAGAAAAGAAGCAACAGGTGGATTAAGTGATGAAGTTTTAAGAAATTTGTTTGACAGGCTTTCATATTTAAGAAATTTGGAAACTCGTAAAGAAGAAGTTGTTAAATCTATTGATGAACAAGGAAAAATGACAGACGAGATTTTACAAGCAATAGCAGGAGCTAAAACTTTAGCCGAAGTTGAAGATATTTATAGACCTTATAAACAAAAAAAGAAGACAAGAGCAACTGTTGCAAAAGCGAAGGGATTAGAGCCTTTAGCAAATATTATTATAGAGCAAACTGAGACTAAAGATATTCATGAAATTGCTAAAGAGTATATAAATGTGGATACTCTTTCAGAAGAGGATAAAAAGAATAAAGATAAAGTTGTTAATTCTGTGGAAGAGGCAATACAAGGGGCATTAGATATAATTGCAGAAGATATTTCAGATAACGCAGATTTTAGAAAGAAAATTAAAAAGATTTGTTATAGAGAAGGTCTTATTACAACAAAAGCTGTAAATCCTGAGGAAAAGTCTAATTATGAAATGTATTATGATTATAGTGAGCTTGCATTTAGAATTCCAAGTCACAGAATTTTAGCAATAAATAGAGGAGAAAAAGAGGAATTTTTAAAAGTAAAAATTGATAAAAAAGAAGATAAGATTTTAAATATATTAGAAAAAAGCATTATAAAAGGTGAAACTCAGTTTACTGTAATGCTAAAAGAAACTATTTTAGACAGTTTTAAAAGACTAATTGAGCCATCTATAGATAGAGAAATTCGTGCTGATCTAACGGAAAAAGCAGAAGAACAAGCAATTAAAGTATTTGGTAAAAATTCTAAACAATTATTATTAGGTGCTCCAATTAAGGGAAAAACTGTTATGGGATTTGACCCTGCATATAGAACAGGTTGTAAAATAGCTGTTATTGATGAAACAGGAAAACTTTTAGATTATACAACAGTTTATCCAACTGAACCACAAAATGATGTAGAGGGTGCAGAAAAGGAATTATTGAAACTTATTAAAAAAGATAATATTAATATGATAGCAATAGGTAATGGGACAGCTTCTCGTGAATCTGAAAGTTTTGTTGCAAATATGATAAAAAAAGCTGATAACGAAGTTAATTATGTAATTGTTAGCGAAGCGGGTGCATCTGTATATTCTGCTTCAAAATTAGCCACAGAAGAATATCCTGACATAAATGTATCTATAAGAGGAGCAATCTCTATTGCAAGAAGATTACAAGACCCTTTAGCAGAGCTTGTAAAGATTGACCCTAAAGCCATAGGAGTTGGTCAATATCAACATGATGTTAATCAAAAAAGATTAGGAGAGACCCTTACAGGAGTTGTAGAAGATAGTGTTAATAAAGTTGGAGTAGATGTAAATACTGCAACACCATCACTTTTAAGCTATGTTTCTGGAATTAATAATACAATAGCAAAAAACATAGTAAAATATAGAGATGAAAATGGAAAGCTAAAAACAAGAAAGGAATTGCTAAAGGTTCCAAAGCTAGGGAAAGTTGCTTTTGAGCAATGTGCTGGTTTCTTAAGAATACTAGATGGATCAAATCCACTAGAAGCAACAGCAGTTCACCCAGAAAGTTATGAAGTAGCTGAAAGATTGCTTAAGGACTTAGGTTTTAAAAAGGAAGATTTAAAAGATAAAGAAAAAGTTATGAGCTTAAGAGAAAAATTAAAAACTGTTGATGTACAAAAATCTGCAAAAGAACTTGAAGTTGGAGAAATGACATTAAAAGATATTATTGAAGAACTTTCAAAACCAGGAAGAGACCCAAGAGAAGATATGCCAAAACCAATATTAAGACAAGATGTACTAAAATTTGAAGATTTAAAAGATGGTATGGTGCTTACAGGCACAGTTAGAAATGTAATTGATTTTGGTGCATTTGTAGATATTGGAGTAAAATATGATGGATTAGTTCATATTTCTGAAATGAGTGATAAATATATAAAAAATCCATCTGAAGTTGTTTCAGTAGGGGATATTGTTAAAGTTAAAGTAATTAAAATTGATATGGATAGACATAAAGTTAGTTTAAGTATGAAGATATAAATAAAAGTTTATTAGAAAGAAAAGTGGTGTAATTTAAGTTTTCTGTTTAATCGAGATAATAGTTTCTTTTTTGTGGTACCCCCTCATCCCGAGGGATTCCACCACTTAAAAAGAAAACTATTATTTCTGACGCGAAAACAAAATTACACCATTTTTCTTTAATTATTTATATTTGATTTGTATATCATTAATTTCGTCAAAATGATTTTTTAAAATATCTAAAAATAAATCAGTTAATTGTGGATCAAATTGAGTACCCCTACCATTTTCAAACTCTGAAATTACTTTTTCTATCGGCATGCTATCACGATAGGCTCTTTTAGAAGTCATAGCATCAAAACTATCTGCAATAGCTGTAATTCTTGCAAAATACGGAATATTTTCTCCACTTAATTGGCTAGGATATCCATGTCCATCATATCTTTCATGGTGGTGTTTAACTATAGGAATAATATCCTTGAAGATAGATGCGCCAGATAAAATATGAGCACCAATAGATGGATGATTTTTAACTTCGGAATATTCATTATCAGATAATTTTCCTTCTTTTAGTAAAATACTGTCTGGAACACCTATTTTACCAATATCATGGAATAAACCACCAACTCTTAAAGTTTTTAAATCATTTTCTGATAACCCTAAATGTTTTCCTATTAAAACAGAATATTCAGAAACCCTATCAGAATGACCTCTAGTGTATGTATCTTTTGCGTCAACTGTATAACGTAAAGTTTGAATACTTTCTAAATATGCATTTTCTAACTCTTCATTTATTTTCTTAATTTCATTCATTTGGGCAACAGATTTAATACCAGATTCAATTAACAACAATAATTGGTCAAATTTATCACTTTTTTCACAATACCCTTGAATATCAAGTCTTTTAATTGTTTCTAATGGAGGTGCTAAATCTTTGTGTCCGAGTTAAAAGTAAAATATATAATTCTTTATTAAATTTTCTTATTTCTTCTACAACTTGGTCTCCGTGAAGTGGTGTCATTATAAAGTCTAAAAGTAATAAATCAAAATGTTCATGTTTTATTCTTTCAATTGCTTCTATAGGGTCAGTTATACCTGTAAAAGAGTACCCAGACCTTTTTAAAAATATTGATAAAGAGTCTATTATACCTATTTCATCGTCGACTGCTAAGATTTTATAAGAAGAATTTTGAATATTTTGTGAATTCTCGACATTTCCAATTCTCATAATTTGCCCCCTTAATTTATAAAACCATTATAAATGTTAAGCAAACAAAAATCAACATTTTTTATAAAAAAATTAACATAAATTCATCATATTGGAATAGTTATTGTAAATGTTGTGCCTTGACCTTCTTCTGACTCAAATGTCATATCTCCATTAAAGTGAGCTTTTATTGTTGAGTAAGACATATATAATCCAAGACCAGTACCATTTTTACCTTTGGTAGTTACCATTTCTTTAAATAGTTTGTTTTTGATTTTTTTAGGAATTCCAGAAGCATGGTCTGTAATAGATATAATTGCGTTATTTCCATCTGTTGCAACATTTAGTTCAATTGTTTGTTCAGGTTTTCCTTCATATGCTTGTATTGAATTTGAAATAATATTATTTATTATTTGTACTAAACTATTTACATCTCCCATAATTACAGTATTTTCGTCCATATTAACAGTTATATTTAAGTAGATTATTGCATTTTTTAGTTCATGCTTCATTAAAATATTTACACGTTTTAGTAATTCTGAAATTGTAAAACTACTTTCCATATCATTTACAAGTGTTACGGTTTGACCCTTTACAGCAGTTATAATATCTGACATATATTCAGTATATTCTTTTATTTTTTCAATCCAATTGAAATAATCTTTAGCTATTTCATGGAAGTCTTCATTTGTAACTACTGGGTTACCAATAGAATTATCTAGTTCTACTGTTAAATCGTGAAGTCCCTCTGCAATACCAGAAATAGACATTATAGGAGTTTTTAAGTTATGTGCAATACCTCCAATCATTTGTCCAAGAGATGCTAAACGTTCTTGTTCAACAAGCCTTGATTGAGTAGATTTTATTCTATCAATATTGTTTTTACTGGTTTGTTGTATTTTATTAAAAGAATCTGTAAGTAGTGCTATTTCATCATTTGAGGTTATAGGAAGCACTCCTATATTAGATAAATCTTTTTGTTCAGCTATAGCCTTTAGACTATCAGATACTTCCCTTATTGTTTTACTTATATTTCTTGACCATAATATAAGAATAATAATGTAAAAAATGATAGCTATACCTGCGATAGATGCAAAATATGTTATTAATTCTTTACTTGTAACTGAATATTTGAACCCTATATAACACTCTGTTCCATCATTTAAAATTATTTTTTGACAATAACCTTGTTCATCAACTCCATAATACTCATAAACACGGCCATTAAGTTCTTCATTTTTCATTTTTGCATAGTTTATAAAAAATTTTGAAAGATAACCATCTTCACTTGATAATTTATAATCATTTTCGCCATCACCATATATAATAAAGTAATAATCATTAGGCGATTTTAAAGATATCTTGTCAAGCTCTTTTTGTAAAGTTTCTAAAGATAAATAATTTAAATCAGTATTAGCTAATTGAACTTGATAATAATAGTAACATTGCTCGCCAATAGCTTCTGAAGTTTCAGTATAACCAAAAAGAGAAATTGTAATAATAACTACTATAAAAAAAGGTAAAATATTATGTATTAATTCATTAGAAAATTTAGAAGTTTTATTTTCAATAGTATAATTATTATTTATTTCATATGTAGAATTTAGTATAATGTCCATATCATTTTTTATAAGTACATTTGAGACAATTGATGTAACAATGAAAAATGAAAAATATATCAGCACAAATTTAAGTATTAAAAACAGATTTAGCCTCATAGATACAAAGAAAACTGAAAGTACAACTAAAATTACTATTAATTGCACAATTAAAATTTTTCTAGGGAAGCTAAAACAAGC
>CANRKM010000064.1 GCA_947631225.1 uncultured Clostridia bacterium | reverse complement strand
TGTTTTGATTTTGATGCATTTGCACTAAATCTTGCTATAAAGTCTTGTAATTCTTTTATTTTTTCTTCTTTCTTTTTATTTTGTTCTCTTGCTTGTTTTAATGCTAACTGACTAGATTCGTACCAGAAATCATAGTTTCCTGGATATACTGTTATCTTGCCAAAGTCAACATCTGCAATATATGTGCATACTTTATTTAAGAAATATCTATCGTGTGATACAACAATTACTGTATTTTCAAAATTTATTAAAAATTCTTGTAACCAATTTATACTTTTTAAATCTAAGTCATTTGTTGGCTCGTCTAATAAAAGAATATCTGGATTTCCAAATAAACTTTGTGCTAAAAGTACTTTTACTTTTTCTTTTGCTTCTAATTCTTTCATTAACTTATAATGATTTTCAGGTGCTATTCCTAAATCATTTAAAAGCATTGCAGCGTCAGAGTCAGCGTTCCATCCATCAAGCTCTGCAAATCTTTCTTCTAATTTTGCAGCTTTCATTCCGTCTTCTTCAGAAAAATCTGGTTTTGCATATATTTCTTCTTTTTCTTTCATAATGTCATATAGTTCTTTGTTTCCCATTATTACTGTATCTATTACCTTAAAATCTTCATATGCAAAGTGATCTTGTTTTAATATAGATATTCTTTCTCCTTTATCTAAAGTTACATCACCTTTGCTAGGTTCTATTTCTCCTGATAAAATCTTTAAAAAAGTGGATTTTCCAGCACCATTTGCACCTATTATTCCATAACAATTTCCTTTACTAAAGTTGATGTTTACATCTTCAAATAAAACTCTTTTACCAAATCTAACTGTCACACTATTTGCTGATAGCATTTTTTCGTTCCTCCTTATAAAAACAAATTTTAGAAAATGCAAAGCAGTTTTACTTTAAACATTTTCTAAAATTAAAAAATTTAAAATTCATTATTTTTTATTAAATTTTAATTATTATCCTCATCATCCATAGGACCAAACAATTCATCAAATTTTGCCTCTAATTCTTTTTGTAAATCATATTCATCTTCTGGTTCACCCTCCATTGGAAGTATGGGAGCATTATCTAAATCATCATCTTGTATATTTAATTTATTATTCTCATTATTATATTGATTATTTGTATTAACATTATTTGATTGAACTGCAACTGTTTCTTTATTTTCTTCGTTTTCATCATCAAATAAGTCATCTAATGATTCTACTTTTAAGTCTTTAACAGGTTCTTCGTTTTTATCTTCAACATATGGATTGTATGGATTATATTTTCTCCATTTTCCTCTTTCAATTTCGCCTATATCATTATGGCTAATTTCATATTTTGCAAGTTCTTTAGCCATAGGCTTTTGAAAATAATAAAATTTTCTAGCTTTAACTGGTCTTACACCTTTTTCAAAAATTATACATAAATCATTATCCATTCTTCTTAATTCATCGGGTGTCATTAATGCTCTTCCCATTATTTGGTCAGAATCACTTGTTCCTGTTCTTACATAGTCTCTATCTCTGTTGGTAGATATACTTTCATGTGAAATTGTTTTTTCTCCTAATGCTTTTGAAAAATATTCAACTGTTTTTTGTGAGTTACTTCCTAAAAATACGTGTGTATCACAGTTACCAATAATTGTTTCGTAAGATTTTTCGTATACTGCCTCTAATTGGTCTAAGTTCTGTAATATAACACTAAATGAAATTCCTCTACTTCTTGATGTTGATATTTTTTTATCAAAATCTGGCACTTTACCTATATTTGCGAACTCATCTAATATAAAATATGTTCTTTCTTTTAATTTTCCACCGTTATTGTCTGCAAAATTATATAGTTGTTGAATCATTTGTGAGAAAAATATTGTAAGCAAGAAATCGTATGCTCCATGTGTATCTGATGAAATTACATATACTGCAGTTTTTTGAGAACCAATTTCTTCAAAATCAATTGTATCTGTTGATGTAAGTTCTGCAATTTCTTTTGAATCGAATTTTCCTAGTTTAGATTGTAATGTACTTAAAATTGAACTGTATGTTTTTTCTGGTGCTATTTCTATAGATTTATAGTTCATTCTTGCTGGATGGTCATATGGAAGTTGACTCATAAGTTCTGTTAATAAGTTACTTCCCCCATTTGAGTTAGCTGCTCTAACTAATTCTGCACAGCTTGCTAAGTTTTGTTCTTCTTCTGGTCTTGTGGCTATTAAATAATATATTAAAGCTTTTAATAGCATTTCTGCTGAATCATCCCAAAATGGATCAGACCCAGACCCTTCTGTTTTTTGTCCTTTTACTATTGTATTTGCTATAACGTCTACATCTATTTCTGAAGATATATGCATTAATGGATTATATCCATCACTATACTGCGGATTTACTAAATTGAAAACTTTTATTTTATATCCATGTTGCTTTAAAAATCCTGCTGTTCTATCATATAATTCTCCCTTTGGATCTGTAAATACATATGACCCAAGCATTTGGTATGCATTTGGGATAGAATATGCTGATGATTTACCAGAACCTGAACCTCCGACAATTAAAGCATTGATATTTCCAAGTTTATCTAGTGGCAAATAATTGTTTTCTGCTAAAATTATACCTTTATTTTTACTTAATATTCTATATTGCTCTCCATGTAAACTCCAATCACTTGAACCATGTTCTATATCATCATATCTGTGTTTTGGCATTAATCTTATAATTCCTATTGATACAAATACTGTATAAAATAATGTAAACCCAAATAAGTTTTTTAAATATTTTAAAACTAAATGATATTGAAATATAGATTTAATTCCTAAAATAGGATTTGATGCTGCTCTTGTAAATACATTAAAATATGCATCAGAATCAAATCTACCTGATAATTGAATTTGATAAGCTCCACAAGTTATTGGAATAATAAATACTATAGCTAATAAAAGCCATAGTATAACTGCAATTATTATTGATGTTCTACTTTTTCTAAAAGCTCCTTCAATTTTATAATTCATTTTTAATCACCCATCTCTTTTGTTTTATTATCTTATATCTGAATTTCTATTATCTACACTCCTGTCAGAAGATACATCTATCGACATAATTTCTGTTGGAGTAGATGATTTTGTTACTATATGTTCCTTATTAAATGGTCTTTTTTCTTTTAATATCTTTAATGTATGTTCATTAGGTTCTAGATTTTTATCTTTATCAAACATTTCTACCATTTCCATAGTTGTCAATGGTATAATTTCATCAGTAGTAGGAGTTCTATGTTTTTTTACTCCCTCAAGTTCTTTTATAAACTCTTTTATTTTAGCTTGCTTTTCCTTTTCTGTCATTTAGGGTTCCTCCTTATTTTTTATCATCTCTTATTTCAAATGTAAAATAAGATTTATTTGGCTTTAATTTACATTTTCCTTTAACCTCATCATCTCTTTCGTCATAATAAAGATCAGGTTTTATTTCCTCTGTGGTTTCTGGGTCTATTATTGTAATAGCCCTTTTTAAATTCGGCGTATATCTAAAATCTTTGAACTCAGTCTTTTCCTCAGAATAAATTGTATTGAATTTAAATGGTATCGGTTTTTTTGAAATTTTAACTTCATCATTAATAAGTAACCCATTATTAATAATAACCTTTTCTTTTGCGAAAGAAAAAATTATTAATTGATTACCACTTTCTTGAGGGTCTTCCACATAAAATGTCCTCTTTTTTAAATCCCCAACTATTTGATCTGTTGAATTTAACCTTTCCACAGTATATTTGGGGTATTTATACAAATACTCTTTGTCAGTTTTGTATACTTCATAAATAACTGTACTTACCCCCTTAGGATCAGTAATACTAAAGTGTTTTCCTTTCCATGATTCCATTTTAAATTCCTCCACCTTCTATGATTTATTATAACATAGCGTATTCATTTGTATAATCACCAAATATAATTATACCAATTTTTACGTTTTATGTCAATAGTATTTCATATTTATTTACTTCTTGGGTCAAAAGTTGAAACACTACTTAATTTTTTAAATAATTTTTCTTCTTCTTCACTAAGTTTTTTGGGCACCATAATATTAATATTAACTATTAGGTCTCCTCTACCGCCTTTTCCATCTTTATATCCTTTTCCTGAAATTTTGATTATTTCTCCTGTTTCTATTCCTTTGGGAATATAAACTTCAGTTTGCTCATCTATTGAATATACTTTTACTTTTGTTCCTAAAGCTGCTTCCCATGGTGTTAAATATAAGTTTGTATATAAATCATTCCCTTGTAGTTTAAATTTATCGCTATCTTTTATGTTGACTTTTATAAATAAATCTCCATTTTTGCCACCATCTATTCCATTTTTCCCTTGACCTATAAGTCTTATTTTTTCTCCATTGTGAAGACCGGCAGGAATTGAAACCGTAAATACTTTCATTTTTCCATCAATAGTTCTTAGTGATATTTTTTTGTCTAATCCATAAAATACTTCTTCTATTTCAACATTTATACTTGTTTCTAAATTTTCACCCTTAATAGGTGTTTTTCCATATTGCTTTTTTTTCTTTTTTACATCTTCTTTGTCTTCAACATTTCCAAAAAACATACTAAATAAATCACCAAATGTTGAATTTGATTTTTTATTTTCTTCTTTATACTCTTTTTGCTTTACCTGTGCATTGTTTCTGTTCCAAATTCTATCATACTTTCTCTTTGAAGTATTATCTGAAAGAATTTTATATGCTTCGTTTATATCTTTAATTTTCTCCTCAGCTAGCTTATCTTCTATATTTAAATCTGGATGATTTTTTTTAACAGCTAGTCTATATGCATTTTTAATTTGTTCTGAAGATACTTTATTTGTCTTTAGTTCTAATATTTTGTAATAATCTTTAAATATCATCTCTATCCTCTCCAAATTTAAATTACAAACATTATAGCAGTAAACAAAAAAAAAATCCATAGTTTTTACGGATTTTTTTGTTTATTTTATATAAGATTTTTATAGTTTAATTATATGTACCTTAATCGTCAATTAACCCAAAGCCAGTCGCAATAAATCTAGTCTTGTGAGCTCCTGAACTATCTATCGGATCATTGATTAATTCATAATTTACAACTAATGCAGTTGAAGTTCCTCCATCTAAATTAGCTGCATTATATGCCCCATAGTTTTGCATTATTTCAATTAAGTCATCCATATCTGCTCCTGGTCTTGTAACAGTCCTTCCGTCTATTGCTAAAAATAGTACAATTCCGTCTCTTCTTTGTCCTATAGCACTACGGGGAGCCGTTCCCCAGCCTCCATTTCCAACCACTTTTGAGGCATTTCCATTTACTATTAAAAATGGTCCACATGTTACGCAATCCCTAACTCCAAGAGATCTTGCAGTTGTTTCCGTACATTTAGATGCTAACACAAGTTTATCGTTATTGTCAAATCCTATTATTCCTCCTGCACCCGCATAATAAGTAGTTGTTAATACTTTTCCTTTTGATAATGTAACACCTAGTGGTTTAGCTCCATTACTACTATAATTTGGATCTTCAAATCCTCCTCCATTTATTGCAACAACAGCATTATTGGCTTTTGCCATAGTTGTTAAATATTGCCCGCTAACTCCCATCTTAGCAGTAACTAAAGTACGTACTTTTGATGGATCATATATTACAGCTAAATATCCAGAATATCCTTTTCCTGAAATTTCTAATATTTTATATTTATCATCAGGGTTTTCTTTCTCTAAAATTTGTCTTTCATATTCGTTTGCGTATTCTGCTTTTTCTTCCACATTCACAACTATTGCATCTGTATCTGTGTCTTCTATTATTTCTTCTACTCTATTTGTCCCCATTACCTCATCAATGGTCTCTTGACTGTAAAATAAATATGCAATCCATTGATGACTCATTGTGGTCATTGCCGTAGTAATTAACCAATCTCTAAAGCCATGATATGGTCCATACAATAAAAATGCTAGTGAACTAATTCCAAGTATAAAAAGTATTAAAAGTGTAATAAAAATTTTTTTTAAAATACTTCCCTTTTTTTTCTTATGACTATCTTTCTTTTCATTATTTAAATTATTATTTTTCTTTACATTATTTGTTTTTTCCTTTATTTCATTAATTTCTTCTGTTTGTCCCATTATCTGATTCATTTATACTTCATCCTTTTTTCTTTTTATAGTTAACACATAATATTTTACTATATATAAAAAATAATTTCAACTGTTTAATTGATATGTTTTTCTAATAAAACAATTTTTTCATCTTTAGATGTATCTATTTTTGCTTTTATACCAATTGGTATTGTTATTTTTTTTGCAATATGTCCAAAATTATTTGATTTTATAATTGGAAAATTATATTCATCTTCTATAACATCTTTAACTATTTTCTCTAAAGTTATTTTACTTTCATGTTTATAACTTCCTATCCAAATGCCTTTTATTTTGGAAAACACTTCATTTTGCTTCATGTAATATAGAAAACTACTCACAAATTTCGGATTAGATTCTTCTGCTAAATCTTCAATAAACATAATCTTATTTTTTAAATTCAATGAATATCTTCCACAAATCATACGGCTTAGGCAATTTAGATTTCCACCAATTAGTTTTCCTTCGCATACACCTTGTTGTATTATTGTAAAATGTTCATCCTTTTCTTGTAGTGTATTTTTTCCATTCATTAACTTTTCTATTATGTCTTCAAACACACTTGTATCATCCCAATCAGAAATTGCTTTAAATGTTGAGGCATGAAAAGTTATTAACCCAGTTTTTTGATTTATCATATTAAGTAAAGATGTGGAATCACTGAATCCACAAAAGATTTTTGGTTTTTTCTTTATTAATTCATAATCTATGTATTCAAATAATGTATTTGAATTTTCTCCACCTTTTGCACAAAATACAGCTTGTACATTTTTATTTAAAAATGCAGAATTCAAATCGTCTGCTTTTTCCCTAGGGGTTGCACCATATTTTAATGTATCTGAATATATGTTTTTTCCATATATAACATTTATTCCTTTTGAATTAAAAAGTTTTTCTGTTTCTTTTAAAAATTTAATATCATCTTCTTGAACAGGGTTGGATGGTGCAATAACTTGTATTGTATCTCCTTTTTTTAATTTATTTGGTATTATTTTTTTCATTTTAAAATTCCTTCCTTAATATAAATCAAAAAAACATAATTTGTTCTCTCCTAAAATATAGATTTATCAAGCATTTACTTTATTTTAATGAAATTATCGCAGTAGATAAACCATATTCTGTACCTTCTTTTCTGTATGAATGGACTTTTTCATTATTGCAAACTGAACATATTCCACTATCTTCAATATTTTCTTCTAAAATCCCCTTTTGTTTTAAAATTATCTTATTTATTAGTACAGTATCTATATACCACTTTTCTCTTTTTTCATCTTTTACAATAAATTCATCACATTCTTTTAAATCTTTGAATTCATTGTAAAACATTTCGTATACATCTTTGTCAACTTCGAAGTGACATTTCCTAATACTTGGGCAAATACAAACTATAATATCCCTAGGGTTTGAACCAAATTCTTCTTTCATTTTTTCTATTGCTTTTACCGAGATTCTTTGCAATGTTCCTTTCCATCCTGAATGAATATTGCTAATTACTTTTCTTTTAGAATCAAACATTAAAAATAAAATACAATCAGCATTTGTAGTAGCAAGAACTATTTTTCTTTTGTTTGTGATCAAACCATCAGAAAGGTTGGGAGTGTCTATTCTACTTTCATTAACGCTTTTGATTATTTCAATATTATCAGTATGATACTGATTCGCTTTTACAATATTTTTATAATTTAACTCATTTGCATTACATAAATCTTTATAATTCTCTAAATTTTTCTCATATTCTCCTACGGATAAAGGCGTTTTATTAGCTTTAAAAGTTCTATAATTTTTGTTGGTTCCAAGCGAATATGCATGGGAAATTACATTAGAATATTTAAGTAACTTTTTAAATTGTAAAAATTCTTGATTATCTTTTCTTACATGTAAAACATTTTCATTTGATAAATCCATAATAAAGTCCATTCCTTTCTTACTTCACTTAAGAAGGCACATATAGTAATAAAAAATCATTTTTTTTCATTCATATAATTATAAATATCTTCTTTTGTTCTCTTATTAATATAATTATATTCTGTGGGAAATATACCAGAATTAAATCCACATATTTTTTTATATATACAATATTTACATGGTGTTACTTTGTTTTTATAATAGGGCTTTAATTCTATATTTCCATTCAATATTTCTTTTCCAATTTCTTTTATTGTATTATTTACATATTTTCGTAATTTCTCAAATTCTTCTAAACTTGCAATATTACTTTTTTTACTACTTAAATTTTCATCTTTATCAAGATAAGCCGGTATAATTTGTGAATATGATGAAGGCTTCATTGTGTTATCTTGCATCTTTGCCACGTTAACATTTGCAAGAATTAATCCTCTCATTTTAAAATTATTTTTAATTTTTTGCTCTATTTCCTCTTCAGTCACTTTTTTCTTAAAATTAAGCATCTGCTCTAATAAACTAAAATATAATATTCCAGCTGGAATAAAATCTTCAATTTTGCATACGGCATCTAAGTATGTAATCAACTGCAATTGTAGTCCAGCATATATATCTGTATAATCTATATCCTTTATAGACGATTTATAATCTATTATTCTAACATATTTATTATTTTCATCTTTTGCAATATCTATCCTATCTATTTTTCCAACTATCTCTATTGTTCTTCCATCTTCTAGTTTAATTTTAATTGGTTTATATTCTCCTTGCTTTTCGTCAAATGCAACTTCGGTTCCTTTTACATTAAAATCACTCATTTTTAAACTTAAAATGATATACTTTATAGATTTTAAAATCATCCTTTTTAATCTTTTAACAAGAAATTTATATTTTTCAGTTGCAACAAATATATAGTTAGTATCATTTTGTAATTTCTCATCAATTATTTTATTAATTATTTCTTCTTGAACTTTTTCATCTGTATTTTTTATGCTTATTTTTTTCTCATTCAATTGTTCAAAAAAGGAACTTATTACATCATGCATAAATGAACCTGTATTAAGATTCTTTACCTTTAGTTCTTCGTTTTCTTTTAATTTTAAACTATATTCCATAAAATATTCATAAGGACAAGATTTAAAAGTTTCTAATTTAGAAATACTAGTATTTAATTTTTTTTCATATAATTTTTCAATATTTTCTTTTTTTATTTTTTTAGGACTTTTTAAAAATCTAATATATTCTAAATTATTTTTCAATATTTTTTTATAATTATTATTTTCTTTAAAATATTTATAAAATAAAATTAAACTATTTATTTCATTAAAATTATTTTTATTATTATTTTTTAAATTATCTTTTTTATTAATATTATTTTCTTTTAAATTATTTTCATTTAAATAATTTATATTACAAATTAAATTTTCATAAATATTTTTTTCATTAATCCAAAAATATTTTTTTTCTAAAATGTCACTTTCTTCTTTTAAATTAAAAAATATTTTTTTTATTTTTAAAATTAAAGAAGAAGGTCTTAAAGAATTTCCATTTGAATCTATCATACAATATGATAAAAATATTTTTGACTCAGCAGTTGTAAATGCTTTATAAATATTAAAATTATCATCATACAAATTATCAATTGTTCCTTTTGCAAGCTCAATTCCATTGTCTTTCAAAAGTCCTCTATCCGTATCATTAAAGTATCCTTCATCTCTATTTACAGTTGGAAAAATACCATCATTTAATCCTACTATAAATATAGCTTTTACTTTGTGTGTCCTTGATCTTTCTGTATCTCCAACTATAATTCCATCTTGTTTACTTGGTATTTTTCCAAGGTCACTATTCTTTAATCCTATTTTAATAATTTTATAAATATTTTCTAATGTTATTTTTTCACTATTAAAAATATTTACAATTTCATCAAAAATATTTATTATAATTTCGTAACTAATTTTATATTCTGAAGCTAATTCAAAAAAATTATTTTTTTCTAATTCTTGTATTTTTTTATTTAATTTATTTTCTATTTTTTGAGAATTTAAAAATAAATAAATTTCTTTAATTATATTTTCTGTATTTTGTTTTTTATTTATTTTATTTTCCAAATTAATTATTGGTTCAATTATTTTTTTTCTTAATTCATTTAAATAATTAATTTCTTCTTTTGTATTTTCATTAATTCCATAAATAAAATCTTTTTTAAATTTATTATTTTTTATTCCATATTTAACACAATATTTTTCTAATTTAAAAATATCATCTTCATCTATTTCTAAAAAATTTATTTTTAAATAATTAAATACCGATTCATATGAATAATTATTTATTATCATTTCTATAATACTTAATATATATCTTACTATAATATTTTGATTTAAATCTTTTTTTTCATCTATAAATACTGGTATTTCATATTTTGAAAAAATTGATTTAAATAATGAAGAATATGAATTTACATCTTTTGTAATTATTGCTATTTCATTATATTTATAATTTTCTTTTTTTACTAAATTAATTATATTATTTGCAATATACTCTATTTCTGAATATTTATTTTTTGCTAAAAATAATCCAATATTATTTATTTCATTTTCATATTTTTTTATTTTTTGATTATATAAATAATTTTCAATAAATATTAATTCATTATTTTTAAATCTATATAATTTATTTAAATTTATTGTTTTTATTTTTTCATCTTTTTTTAATAGCTTTAATATTTTATTTAATGTAACTTTATTTGGATAAAAAATATCTATATTTGGATTAGTATTTAAATCTAAATTATCTATACAAAATGTTATTGTTACATTTTTTGATATATTTAATAATTTTTTTATTATTTCTAATTCTTGCTTTGTGTATCCTACAAATTCATCTATATATATATTACAATTTTTAAATAAATCTACTTTATCTATATTTTCTGCTAAAATTGTTAATAAATCAGTTTCATCTATATATTTATTTTCCAAATTTAAATTAAATTTTTCATAAATTAAAATCATATCCTCTAATTTTAATTTTAATAAATCATCATTAATATTATTTAATTCATTTTTTAAATCTGAAACTGAAATATTGTTTTTCTTGAATTCTGAAATAGTTCTCATTACAAGCTCTATATTTTCATCTGATTTATTTAATAATTTTAAATTCTTTTTTTCATCTTGCAAAATTGAATAAATTAGCATGGATTTTCCACATTTTGTTATATTATTGTGGATTGTTCCACCAATTTCATTTACAAGTCTATATGCCATCCTATTAAATGTAATTACTTCTGTATTTATTATTGACTTTTTATTTTCCATTAATTTTTTTTCTGCTGTATAAGAAAATTGTTCTGGTGTAATTATAAATATTTTATTTTTTTCTTTTAATTCTATTTTTTCATTTACTTCTTTATATATAAATTCACTTTTTCCGCTACCAGATTTTCCATAGATTATTCTTAATCCCACACTTTTAGCCCTCCTTTTCGTAATATATAATTATAAAAAAGCAAAGAAATTAAAACCTTATTGGCTAATTTCTTTGGTTTTATTGTATTAATTACCATTCCTCCTCCTAAGTCTATTTCGACTGATTCTTCGTCTCTCATTGTCCTATTTATTTCTTCCTTTTCTCTATCTTGTTTTAACATTTCTTCTATATCAGACTTTATATCACCATTATAATCATAACATAAAAAAATGTAAGTCGCAATAATTATTACTTTTTTATAATAAAAATTTTTAATTTTTTACAATACACATTTACCTTACAAAGTTACATTAAAATTTTCACTTTACAAAATTTATATTGATTTTATTAAATTATTATAGTATAATTTTTTTAGGAAAAAAATTATGGGAGAAACACAATATGAAAAAAGAAAATTTTGATTTTTATGATAGGACTTCTCTTAAGTCTTATAATTTAGATAAAAGCATGCAATATCAATTAAATGCTTTAGATAGTCTTGATGTTTTTACAAGAAAACATTGTGAAAACGTTGCAGCTATTACATGTAGATTATGTGAATATTTGCATTGCTCTAAAGGCTTTACTGAATATTGTACAATATGTGCATTTTTACATGATATTGGAAAATTATTTATTCCTCCAGAGGTTTTACAAAAACCGGGTAAATTAACTGATGAAGAATATGCTATTATAAAAACTCATACAACAATAGGTTATGAAATGTGCATGAAAGATCCAAAGTTACGTCCATATGCAGCAGGTACTTTATATCACCATGAAGCTTTAAATGGTACAGGATATCCTCAAGGTTTAACTAAAAAAGATATTCCATATGAGGGTCAAATTATAAGAGTTGCAGATGAATATGATGCAATAGTAAGTAAACGCCAATACAAAACACACATTGGTATATCAGATACATTAAAAATACTTATAGAAAATGCACATCCAACACCAATTAAATCCTCAGATGCATTAGCTCAGGTGGTTAATAATGCTCAAATGGGAAAAAATAATCCTGCTATTGTTAGGGTTTTAATAAAAGTTGTTTTAGATGATACTTATTATGAAATCGCTTGTAGTCAAGATTATATTGACTATTTGGAAGATAATATAAAAAGATTTGAAAAAATTGAAAAATATTATAATAAAATGTTACAAAGCAAAACAGAAGCCAAAAAAAATTATTATTCAGAATATATGAAATTATATTTTAAAGAAAATGAAAATATAAATAATTTTTTTAATATATATGAAGATTATAAATCAGCTTATAACTTAAGAAAACAAAAAATTGATACATTATATAATGAAGTAAAAATAATAAAAAAACTAAAAGTATAAAAATTTTAAAATTAAAAATTTATAAAAATCGATAATTAATATTAAAATTAATTATCGATTTATTTCACTCTTCTAAACCAAAACTTACTCCAAGTGCATTATTTATTTTATTCATTACAAGTTCATCATCTATATGTCCTATTTTTTCTTTTAATCTACTCTTATCTATAGTTCTAATTTGTTCTGCTAAAATTACAGAATTATTTTTTAAACCATGTGTTGTTTCTCCTCCAATTTCTATATGCGTTGGAAGTTTTGTTTTATTGGTTTGTGAAGTAATTGCTGCTGCAATTACTGTTGGACTATATTTGTTTCCTAAGTCGTTTTGTATTATTAAAACAGGGCGTATTCCACCTTGCTCTGAACCTACTACTGGACTTAAATCTGCATAAAACATATCTCCTCTTTTTATTGTCATAATATTCACTCCTACTATTAGCATATTTTTAAAGTCTATATATTCGTAGATAAATTTTGAAAATAGAAATAAATATTTAGCAGAATTTTTATTAAATATTACCAAACGTTAATTTAATTCTATTTCATTATATTGTATGTTTAATGTTATATTTTTGCTATTATCTTCTATAATTAATTTATTAGGCAATTTTGTTTCTTTATTTATGTATAATATTTTATTTTCTGTATATTTATTTTCACTACTATTTCTTGTTTTCATTATTATTTCTGTATCATTTTCTTCAAAATTTGCCTTATCACAATTTTTGTAATCACTTATAAATGCACTTAAATCTAATCCATTTTCTTCTAGTCCTTTGTAATTTTCAAAAATTGTTGATAAATTTAAAGAAGTATTTTCAATTTTTAAAATTTCGTCTTTTCTAATTATTTTTACTCCTGCTATATTTGAAGGCTCTATTACTTCTTGTATAAATCCATTTTCTGTATTATATTCTTGATTTAGAATATATTTATTTTTGTTTTTATTACTATTAACTTGTGCTGTTATCTTTGCTTTATATGAATTAATATTCAAAATATAATCTACGATTTCTTGACTACTCATATTGTTTCCAATTTTAGATTTTTTAATCATATTTTTATAAA
>CANRKM010000063.1 GCA_947631225.1 uncultured Clostridia bacterium | reverse complement strand
ACATCTGATATTACTACTCCTGTGTTTTCTGTTCCACCTACAAAATCAAAGCCTTTTGGTACTGGTATTGCATTTCCTGCTTCATCTAAAGTTGGGTCAACTTTATCTTTATCCCAATTTTTTCCAGCTGGTACATCTACTACATCTCCAGCCTTTGGAGCATGTGGAAAGTTTTGGTTATATATATCTGTTATGTCTATATCGTAATCTCCATATTGAGGTAATGTATGAAGGCTATCTATACTTGCTAGGTCTTCCCATTTTTCATCGTCTGCATCAGGGATACTGTCTTCATTAAAATATCTTTTTAAAATTTCTATTAGTTTTTCCTTACTTATATCTCCTGATTGGCTTTTTATCTGTTCTTCCAGTATATCCATTTGTACCTGTTCTTTTATATCTGCTATATCTGTCATTTCTCTTGCTTTTCTTGCGTTTTGTAATATTCCACTTTCTCCTGTTAGCATTGCTATTGATACTCCTGCTAAAATTAGCAAAACTATGATTGTAACCACCAACGCAATTAATGTTATACCTTTGTTTTCTTTGTAAACTTTTTTCTTAAATGTCCTTCTCATCTTTTTTCTCCTTTTTTTATTTTAAACGATTTTTTTCGTTTTTTATTTTTTTCAAAATACAAACATAATATAAAAAAGAGTATTTTTAGGCTTTTTTTGTAGAATATTTGGTTTTCAATGTACTTTTTCTTATATTTTGTTCATACTTTTTCAATATGATTATATCATTTACTTTTTTATTTAGCAAGTGTTTTTCATATTTTTTTATTTAGGACATTTTTATTTACCAACTCTATAAAAATTTGGGACATTTTCACTTACTAGTCATAATTTTTTTTATAATTATTTTTTTCTATTGATAAATTATAATTTTTGTGGTAAATTTAAATCATGGTTTATAGGCAAATCCAAAAACCTAAATAAATTATAAGGATAAATTAAAAATGAGAAAAAGAAGAAGTAATCGAAGATTTAAAAATAATTATCTTTTAGAAGATTTATCACTAATAAAAAGAGTTTTAGCAACAGCAATTATAATTCTATTAATTGCATTTATTTATTCAGCTATAAAAGTAAAAAGTTCTACTTTAAACTCAGCAAATAATAATCAAGAGCAAGTAGCAGAAGAAAATTCAAATAAAGAAAGCGTTGAAAATAGCACAGATAAAAACTCAACAAAAAAAAATTCAAAAGATGATAAACAAAAAGAAACAAATATAAACTTAGCTTTTACTGGAGACATTATGTGTCATAATACTGTTTATAATGATGCTTATGATGTAAGCACTCGGAACTTATGACTTTTCTCATATGTTTGAAGATGTAAAATATAATATTCAAACAGCAGACTTAGCAGTTGGTAATTTGGAAACAACCTTTGCAGGGCCAAATAAACCATATAGCGGATACCCTACATTTAATACACCAGAAGCTTTAGCATACAATTTAAAAAAATTAGGATTTGATGTTTTAACTACTGCAAATAATCACAGCTATGATTCTGGATATAAAGGATTAGAAAGTACTATAGACTATTTAGATGATGCAGATATAGCTCATACTGGAACATATAAATCTCCAGAAGATCAAAATAAAATTTTAATAAAAAATGTAAAAGGAATTCAAATTGCATTTTTAAGCTTTACTTACGGAACCAATGGAATTCCAATCCCAGAAGGCAAAGAATATTCTATAAATTTAATTGACGAACAAACTATACTAAATCAACTTTCTCTTGCAAAAGAGCAAAATCCTGATTTAATATGTGTTTCAATGCATTGGGGTGTAGAATATAAAACAACACCAAATGATGAACAAAAAAGATTAGCTGATTTCTTATTTCAAAACGGAGCTGATTTAATAATTGGGAATCACCCACATGTTTTAGAGCCAATGGAAAAAAGAGAAATTGCTTTAGAAGATGGACAAACTAAAGATGGATTCGTTGTTTATTCTTTAGGTAACTTTATATCAGGACAAAATAAAGCATATACAACAGACTCTGCAATCTTAAATTTAAGTATTACAAAAACTGTAGAAGGAAAAATGAAAATAAATAGTGCAACTTATGTTCCTATTTAT
Organism: uncultured Clostridia bacterium; assembly: GCA_947631225.1. GTDB lineage: Bacteria > Bacillota > Clostridia > TANB77 > CAG-508 > CAG-269. The sequence goes on along the minus strand of CANRKM010000063.1, from coordinate 6,326 downwards.
ACATACCAAAATAAATCAAGTTCTTCTAAAAAATTTAAACTTATTAATTTAAAAAATGCTATTGCAAGTTATGATGCAGGCTATGACACAACTACTAGTACAACCTTATATAATACCTATAAAAAAGAATTAGATAATATTAAAAAATTTCTTGGCGAAGAAATAAAATAATATAAAAAATAGATTAATGCTTGTTATCAAGTATTAATCTATTTTTCTTTTCATCTAAACTGCAAGGCATAAATCGTCAGTATACAACGCAAATATTATAAATTTTATTTTTTTAGTCTCAAATCTTCTCCAAAAAAATAATAAATATCATAGAATCCTGCTATTCTTGAACCTATACGTTCTTCATATATTTCAAATATTTTTTCTATATTGTAATTAGTAGAAATAATTGTTTTTGTTATTTTATTATTTAAATTTAAACATCTACTATTTATTATAGTAAATAATTCACTTAATTTCATAGAATTTATACATTCTGTTCCTAAGTCATCAATTATTAATAAATCTGCTTCTAACACTTGATTATTAAAATCACTTGTATCATTTGTTTTATATTTATTAAATTTATTATCAATTATAGTTTCAAGCAAAACAGGTGCAGTTTGGTATAGAACCGTTTTTCCTCTATTTAATAATTCATTTGCTATACAATTTGTCATAAATGTTTTTCCAAGCCCAGTATTTCCTGTAAAAAATAGATTTTTGGTGTCTGGGTTGTCAAAATTATTTATAAAATTCTCACTTGCTTTTTTTATTGTTTTTATATTTTCTCTTGGAGAAATGTTCATTTTATATTTTTCTACATCTTTTTGATTAGAAAATATATTAGCATTAAAATTTTTAAAATTTTCTTTTTGTAAATTACTTAAATTCGATTTATTGTAAGAAATATTTATTAGTTTTTGTTTTAGGCAACTACACATTTCGCTTTTTTTATTTAAAGATGTAATATACCCCGTATCTTTACATTTTTCACATTCATATTTTGGTTTAAAAAAAGATTCATCTATTTTTTCTTTTTCTAAAATAACTTCTTTTTCTTTTTTTAAATTAATTAGATCTTCATCAAATTTTTTACTTAAATTATCAGATAATTTATTAATTAAAATGCTTTTTGCTTTATTAATAGATATTTTATTAATTTGATTTTCTATTTCTTCAAGTCTAGGATTTTTTTTATATAATTCTTTTTTTCTTTTTTCTAAATCATTTTCAGCATTTCTTTTCTTTTGCTCATATTCTACTAATAAAAAATCTAAATCAGCCCTCATTTTCATCTCCTTCTATATTTTTGTTTGCATATAAAAAGCTTAAATTACTGTATTCTCTTTGTTCAAAAGATTCTTTTTTTACTTGTTTTTTTATTTCTTTTGTCTTTTTATTTAATTGTTTGCGTTCTTCCAAGAAATTTTTTACCTCTTCTGGTGTTCTTAAATTTCTTTCGTTCCAGTCTTTTATAATATTATTTACATATTCAAAACTTGGATTTACCTGTGTAGTCGTTCTTTTTAAAGCGATTTCTATTATTGGTAAATCATATTTATATTCATTTACCCATGTTTCAATATATGCTTCTTCATATTCTGTAAGTCCGCTTCTCTTGCCCATTTTCTTTGCAATTTCTTTTTTCATCTTCATTAATTTTTCTTGAGCCTTATAATAGTCTTCCAAATCATCTAAATTTTTTATATTATTTGCTTTCCATGCATCTGCTACTGCTTTAACATAATTTTTATGCAATGCAGATTTCCCATGGCAATAGTCAAATAAATTTAACATTACCTGTTCATCAAAACCATATTGATCCATCCAAATATCAATATAACTATACCATGTAGGTCCCATAACTCCTTGAAAATACATGTTATTCAAATAATTAATTAATTGTATTTTTTTCTTATTTTTAGCATTTTGCTCTATTTTTTCTTGACCACCTTCTACTTTTAAGCTATATAGATTATTTAAAGTTTTTTCCTGTAAATTAATCACAATAAAACCATTTTGTTTTCTTAAAATAAAACCTTCTTTTTCTAAATATTTTATTCCATCATTTATTGTATTAATAGGAAGAGCTAGTTTTTTTGCTAAATTATTTATATCAATTTCTCCATTATATTTTGCAAGAAAAATTACATATAAATAAATTTTTAAATAATCTCCTGGCATGTTATTTAGATATTCTGCTAAAAATATATCTGGAATACTTGTTGTTTCAAACAGCATTGATTTATCGCTTTCTTCTAATTTCATTTTACCGCCTCAATTTCTTATAAATAAATCTTTTCAAATTATACACTTTTCTTTATGTTCTTTCAAGTCGAAAAAAGGCTAATTAATTTTGAAATTAAAAGATTTTGCTATTTATTTATTATATAAAAGCAATTTTGGCTTTATTATAAATTTTAACATATATATTATAACACTTATTACATTTTCACCATTAATTCCAACTATACTAAAAATTAACATTGGAAAAACTAAAACAATAAATAAAAATATTTTTATGTTTATGCTATTAAATATAAAATTAATAATTAAAAATATTAATCCTCCCCATACTAAGTTTAAAATTGCTGTCTGATAATCAATAAGACCCAATATTTTTGTATTAAATTTATAATTTTGTGGAAATATGAATTTCATTTTTTTATAATCCCTTTCTTAACTAATAATTACTTGCTTCAATATCTTATTTATTAATTAGTCTTAAATTAGAAATCCCTGATTGAATTGTTGTAGATATTCCTCCAAATAACTCCCTTACAATAGAATTAGCTTTAATTAATGCATAAATTCCGCCAATATAAATAAATTTATTAGTTAAGTTTCCTTTTGTGTAATCCATTGAAAAAAGTAATAACAAAACAATTGCAACAAGAATTTGTATAAATAATAATGAAAATAAATTTCTAAACCAAGATTTAAAAAAATTTGATGTACTTTCTAATGTTAAAGATAAAAAAGCAAAAGGAGAAAATAAAATCATAATTTTTATCATTATATATCTTAAAGAATATGAAAAAACAAGATTTAATAATGATACCGTAAGTGTTCCTTTAATTAATCCATCTATTGTAAATATATTTAAATCATTTTCATTTATGGACAAGTTACTGTTTATTTCATTTATTAAAGCCTCAAAACATATTTTTTTATTAAATAAATCTTCTCCTAATCCTCTAATTAATGCTGTAACACTAAAATTCAAATTCAATATTTGTTCTATTATAAAAAATGAACAATTCATACATATTCCATATATTATACATTTAAATATAAATTGAGCTGGATTTTCTATTCTATTGTAAGTAAAATTGGACATCATAAATTTAGTAGCATAATAAAGTAAAAATCCTATTAATAAAGAATTTGCAATTAATAATATTCCATTTGCAGTTTGAGTTCCAAATAATTTATCAAAATATTTATCATTTAATATATTTTGATTTACAAAAACTAAATCATCTAAAATTTCATATAAACTGCTGTCTATTGAAGAAAATAAATTTTTAAATATAGTATTTATTGTTTCAATTATATTTGTTGTAATATCTGTTACATTTTCCAAGTCTTCACTTCCATTCTATATTAAAGATTGAATTGCAGATAATACTAAATCTATTGCTAAAATAAAAGCATATGAAACTAAAGATGTTTTTACTAATTTTTTTCCAGTCCTTATCTTTTCTTCATCTCCAAAACTAAACTTTTGCATAAATAGTCCTGAGCCCACAGCTATTGCAGCTATTGGCGTTGCAAGTTTTATCAACCATGATTCAATGCTTTCAAAAGCCTTCTCTAAAGTATTTACGAGCTTTGGTGTACTTGCACCTAAAGAAATATTTGCAAATGCAATTGATATTGTAGAAAATATTATTATAAATTTTATATAAAAAAGTATTTTTTGTTTTGTTATATATTTGTTACTTTTCATCTATATCATCTCCTTCTTCTAAAAAATATGGATACATCTTTAGTTTTCTTGGCTTTAAAATTTTATTTCCATCTGACAGAAAACACAATGAATTAAATGTTTCTAATTCTTGAGTAAAAAAATTTGTATCATAAACATAATCACTTTGAGTATATAAATTGAAACTTTCTGAAATTGTAGAATCTTTATTTATTAATGAATTTGTAAAATAGTTGTATTTTGTTTGTTTTGCACTTTCTGAAATATTTTTTGAAGTTCTTTGTTTTTCCTCTTTCCCTAGCTGTTTTTGAGCTTCTTCTATTGTTAAAATGTCATCTGTTCTAAACCAAATTTTATTAATTAAGTTTTGGCATATAACTTTAACAGAGGTATCATCTTTTAATGTGTTTTTTATAGAAGAATAACTTTGAGTGCTTACAATGTTAATACATTTAGCCTCTCTACTTAAGGAAAAGAAGTCACTATCTGTTTTTGTTACATATTCTGCATATTCATCACAAATAAAAGCCGTTCTTTTGCTTTTTCCTTTACTTAAATTCATCATAATTTCAGTTTGAAAATCTAGTTTTAAATATGCAGCAATTATTTTTGATAAATTTCTATATTCTGCAATATTCATATTTAAAACTACAATTTTGCCTTTGTTTAACACATCTTCAAATCCTGTAAAATTTAATTCTTCTTTTTTAGGACAAAATGTTTTTAAAACACTATAATCAGAAACAAAAGTATTTGTAATCCTTGTAATTTCAGATTTTAAAATAGCTAAAGTTCTTTGATCTAAACCATCAAATTCTTTTTGAAAAAAATCTAATGCTGTGTTTAATTCATATATTTGCTCTATATTTAATTTTGATGAAATAAATAACTCTCTTAAATATTGTATTTTTTCTTTATAATACTCCGAAATTGTAATTATTTTATGAATTTCTGTAAAAGTTACATACCCATTATTATATAATCTACACAGTTTTATTGCTTCTGCTAAAACTTGCTCTGCTTTATCAAGCCAATAACTTTCTGAATTATTCTCAGAAAATAATTCTAAAATTGTTTTTAATCTATTTGCCAAAACTGCTGGCTTTAAGTTTGGCTTATGCAACGGATTATAATTTATATTTGACCCAAGTTCTATTACTGTTAAATCCTGCAACAAATTATATTTTTCAGCATATTTTTTTACTTGCATATAATAGTTCCCTTTTACATCTAAAATTAACATTCCTATTTTGTTACTTAAGTTTTTTGAATTATATTCTAAAAGTTGCTTAGTTATTGGGTACATTGCTGAACTTGTTTTTCCTGAACCTATTGTTCCTGTTATTAAAAAATTTTGATACAAACCAGATTCTGGTATATATATTTTTTCGTTTGTATTTACATCTTTTCCTATAAGTAAGCTTAGTTCATTTTCTTTTGGTTGAAACTCATGCTCTATCATTTTTTTGTTTTTTGGTTTTGATATTTTATTAAATATTAAACTGCTATATATAATATTTGAAGATATGAATGTAATACAATATAAAATTTTAATATAATACCATAGTTTTGCGTTTTTTTGACATATATCAAATGGTTTGAGTCCGTATGATATTATAAGTTCTTCTGCACTAAATACTGGATATAGCATATATAAAAAAATGGTAGAACTAATAATTAAAAAAACAAAACAAAAAATAAATCTTTTTATTTTTTATCCTCTCCTTTATTTGAATACAAAGCCTCTTTTTTGATATTTAACTTTAATCCTTGCTTGTTTTGGAATATTTCGAAATCTAAGAAATTATATATCGAATAAAATGTTACAAAAAAATTAATAATAAATGTTATAAAGAAAAAATTAATTAATTTATTTATGTTATTCACCACCCTGTGATTGTTATATTATCATCTTTTTTTTATTTTGTCTATACTTTTTTTAAAAAATGTGATAAAATATTTAAAATTGTTTTTATTTTTGATAAAAATTTAAGGAGGTTATTATGAATTTTAATAAAAATACTCGTATTGGAGAAATTTTAGAACAAGCTCCTGAAAAAGCTGATATTCTTTTAGAAATAGGTATGCATTGTTTAGGTTGCCCTGCTTCTCAAATGGAAACTCTTGAAGAAGCTTGTGAAGTACATGGTATTGATGTAAACGAAGTTTTAGAAAAATTAAATAATGACTAATTTTAAAATTGCAATATCCTTTTTGTGTATTGCAATTTTTCTAAACTTTTGTAAACTTTTTTAGACAAAACTATTGACAAAACCCTAAATATATAGTATCATATCTATGTTGCGCTTATAAAATAAGCACACGGGCTATTAGCTCAGGTGGTAGAGCACTTGACTTTTAATCAAGTTGTCCCGCGTTCGAGTCGCGGATAGCTCACCAA
>CANRKM010000062.1 GCA_947631225.1 uncultured Clostridia bacterium | reverse complement strand
GCTTCTTCATATCCAGAAGTTCCATTTGTTTGTCCTGCAAAAAACAATCCTTCTATATCTTTGTATTCTAATGAAAGTTTTAATTTTGATGGATCTATAGAATCATATTCTATTGCATATGCAGGTCTTGTAAATTCACAATTTTCTAATCCAGGAATTGTCCTATACATAGCAATTTGAACATCTTCTGGAAGTGATGAACTTAAACCTTGTGCATACATTTCGTCTGTGTCTAATCCGATAGGTTCTATAAAAACTTGATGTCTTGGTTTATCACTAAATCTAACTACTTTATCTTCAATAGATGGACAATATCTTGGACCGGTTCCCTCAATTATACCTCCATATAGTGGAGATCTATGTAAATTTTCTCTTATAATTTTATGTGTTTTTTCTGTTGTATATGTTAAATAACAATCTTGTTGTTCAAAATTATCTATTTTATCATCAAAAGAAAATGGTATAATATTATCATCTCCCTTTTGAATTTCCATTTTACTAAAATCAATACTTTTTCTATTTATTCTAGCTGGTGTTCCTGTTTTAAGTCTTATTAATTTTATTCCTAATTTTTTTAAACATTTTGATAATTTATTTGCAGGAAATACTCCATCTGGACCACTTTCCTTAAAATAATCTCCAATAAAAATTTTTCCTCTTAAATATGTTCCTGTTGCAACAATTAAAGCTTTTATTTTATAAATCGCTCCAATATCTGTTTCAATAGAATAAACTTTTCCATCTTTAACTTTTATATCTATAATTTCTGCTTGTTTTAATTCAAGATTTTCTTGTTTTTCTAAAGTATGTTTCATTTCCATCTGGTATCTTTTTCTATCTGCCTGTGCACGTAGTGAATGAACTGCAGGTCCTTTTGATAAGTTAAGCATTTTTACCTGTATCATTGTTTTATCAATATTTTTTCCCATTTCTCCACCCAATGCATCTATTTCTCTAACCAGATGTCCTTTTGAACTTCCTCCTATATGTGGATTACATGGCATATTTGCCACTGCTTCTAAACTTATTGAAAATACAACTGTTTTCATTCCCATTCTTGCAGCAGCAAGTGCTGCCTCACATCCTGCATGTCCTGCACCAATTACTGCTACATCATATTCTCCTGCTAAGTACGTCATTTTTTACCTCCTATCTTTTTATAATATTAAATCTTTAATATCTCTAAAAAATTTTTTCACGTGGAACAATAACATTTGTTCGTTTTTTTGTTTACATAATTTTATTGACTGGTATTTGATTTTTAGTAGCCTTATTTAATCTTTTTATTCTTCTTAAAATCGTTTTATTTAGATTTTTTTATTTTTTTCTATAAGAATATCGTTTTCATCATAAAAATTTCTTATTTTGGATTCTCACGTTTTATTTAATGTTTATTTTCCTAAACAAAATCTTGAAAAAATTTCATTTATAATTTCTTCACTTGCTTCTTCCCCTGTTATCTCTCCTAAATTAGTTAAAACTTCTTTTAAACTTATTGCTACAATATCTATTGGCATATGAGAATTTAAACTATTTTTTGCATCATTTAAATTTTTTATTGCCTTTTGTATTTGATTTTTATGCCTCTCATTTGTAATTATAATATCATTATCTACATTAATTTTATTTAGATTAAATAGTTCAGTTATTTTTTCATATAAATTCTCTATCCCCTCTTTTTTTAATGCAGAAATTTTAATTACATTTTTAAAATTTTTTATTTTGTCTGTATTTTCATTAATTTTTTGTTCTAAATCCATTTTATTTAATATAATTATTGTTTTACTTTGATTTACACTATCTAAAATTTCGTTGTCTATATCAGTTAAATCCTTGCTTCCATCAATTATAACAATTATTAAATCTGCATCTTTTGCTATTTTTTTTGATTTTTCTATTCCAATTTTTTCAACTTCATTATCTGTTTTCCTTATACCGGCAGTATCAATTAATTTAAGAGGAATTCCATTTATATTTACAAACTCTTCAATTGTATCTCTTGTAGTTCCCTCATATTCAGTAACAATTGCTCTTTCTTCCTTTAAAATTGCATTTAAAAGTGAGGATTTTCCACTATTGGGCTTTCCTATTATTGCAGTTTTTATTCCCTCTTTTATTATTTTACCATTATCAAAAGATTTCTCTAAAATTTCTAATTTTTTTGTTGCTTCATTTATTTTATTTTTTAAATCATCTTCCAAAACCTCAGGCGTATCATATTCAGGATAATCAATAGAAACTTCTATATTGGTTATTACCTCTAAAAGACCTTCTTTTATTTTTTTTATTTGCTCTGCTAAATACCCCTCCAATTGCTTTATTCCTTCTTTTGCTTCTCTATCTGTTTTAGCATTTATTATATCTATTACAGATTCAGCTTGAGATAAGTCTATTCTTCCATTTAAAAAAGCTCTTTTGGTAAATTCTCCGTGGCTCAGCAAGCTTAGCTCCATTTTTTATACAAATTTCTAGAATTTTACGCATTATAACATTTCCACCATGTGAATTAATTTCACACATATCTTCTGTTGTATAGCTTTTTGGACTTTTAAAATACGAAACTAGAACCTCATCTATTACGTTTTCTTTTTCTATTATATAGCCATACTTTATTGTATATCCATGAATCTTTGATATATCTTCAGGTTTTTTTGCTCTAAATATTTTATTTAAAATTTTAAATGTATTTTCACCACTCATTCTAATAATTCCAATTCCTCCAATGCCCGGTGCCGTAGAAATTGATACTATTGTACTCATATTTTCTCCCTTTCTTTTTTTATATTTAAAAAAGTCAAAATTCCATTAATCACTTTAGATTAAAATCGGAACTTTGACTTCTGATTTTTTATTTATTTTAAACTAATTACAACCCTTCTTCTTGGTTCTTCACCAATACTTTCGGTCTTTACTTTGTCTGAATTTTGTAAAGCTGAATGAATTATTTTTCTTTCATATGCTTGCATAGGTTCTAATGTAACAGGTTTTTTGTTTTTTTCAACTGTTTTAGAAACTTTTGAAGCTAAATCTTGAAGAGTTTTTTCACGTTTTTCTTTATATCCACAAATATCTAATAATATTCTAACTTTTTCATTACTATTTTTGTTTGCTATTGTTGATAAAATAGATTGAAAAGCATATAAATTTTCTCCTCTATATCCTATAAGAAATCCTGCCTCTTCTCCATTAATTATAACTTCTAAACTATATTCGCTTCTATTTATTTTATATTCTATATTGTCTCCTATTAGTTTTAAAAATTTATCTAGAAAATTCGTTAAAGCACTTTCTGATTCTTCAAGTTGTTCTGCCGTAACTGGTTTATATTCTTTTTTTATAGATGAAGCATGACTTTTTTCTGTTCTTCTTTCTTGTTCATTGTTTTGGTTACTATCTTTTAATGTTAGTTCTACTTTTACAACTCTTGGTGCAAGAATACTAAAAAAACTTCTTTTGTCTTCACTTTCTAAAACTTTTATATTTACCATGTTTTTTGATACATTTAGTGTTTTTAGTCCATTTTCTATAGCTTCGTTTGTTGTTTTTCCACTTGAAATAATACTATTACTAGGCATTATCCTTTGCCTCCTCTTTATTTACTTTTAAAATTTTATTCAATATAATTCTTTCTAAAATCATTAATATGTTATTCATTAACCAGTATAAGGCTAATCCTAAAGGTGCAATACATGCAATAGAAATTGACATTATTGGCATAAACCATGACATGCTTTTGTTAGCTTGTTCCATTGGGTCATATTCTTCTGGCTCAGAGTTATTTTTTCCATCTCCTATTAGTTTTTCTTTTTTCTTTTTATTTGTAGAATTTGTTGACATTCTAATAGATATAAAAGATGAAATTACATATAAAACAGGAATTATAAGAACTTTTATATCTGTTAAATCCTGTGTTGGAACTTTGCTTAAGTCTAGCCCTAAAAAGTTCATATTAACATATGTTTCATCAATATAATCATTTATATTAAAATCTTCATTATTTTCTGATTTGTTTTCATTGTTTTCTTCTTCATTTCCATTATTAACATTTTCTTCCATGTTTTCATTGTTAGTATTTTCTTCTGGAATTTCACTATTAGACTCTTCATTTTCTGTTTTTGTATTTTCTTCTTCACTTACGGAACTACCATTTTTTAAGTTATTCATATAATTAATTACAGCAATCTCTTTATATCCATTTTGATTTTCTTGATTTGCTGTAACAACTTGCTCTAAGTTGTTTATAACATTTGCATCTACTTTTCTCATATATGTAAGTGGTGAACGAACTAAGTAAAATACAGAAAATAATAAAATTATTTGTGCTATTGCACTAAAACATCCTGAAAATGGACTCAAATTTTCTCTTTTATAAAGAGCCATAACTTCTTGATTCATTTTTTCAGGATCATTTTTGTACTTAAATTGGATTTGTTTCATTTCTTCATTAACTTTTTGACTTTTTTCCAAAGTTTTCTGTTGCTTAATTGATATAGGTATCATTATTAATTTTATTAAAATCGAAAACATAATAATAGCTAATCCAAAATTTCCAACTATTTCATACAAAAAATTAAGAACATAGCCAAATATATTCGCAAAAAAAGATATCATAAAATACCTCCATTTTCTTAATCTTTTTTTATTTTAAAGGATCATATCCGCCCTTTAGAAAATGGGTTACATTTTAAAATTCTAACTATTCCTAAAAAACTTCCTTTAAATGGTCCATATTTCTCTATTGCTTGTTTTGTGTATTCAGAACAAGTTGGGTAATACTTACACCTTATATTCTTATTTTCTAACCATAAAGAAATATTTTTTTGATACCAATTAATTATTTTTATTAAAATATTTTTCATTTCTAATCCATTACTATAAGCTTAGAGTTTTGAAATATTTTTAACATATCTTGTTTTATATTGTTAAATGTAAGTGATTCAATATTAACATCTTTTTTTATAAGAAATACTATACTATATCCTCTTTTTAAGTTTTCCTCCATGTTTTTATAATTCTCTCTTAGCAATCTTTTTATTTTATTCCTCATATATGCTTTTCCGTAATTTTGAACTGATAGCTAGTCCTAAAAAATTGCATTCTTTATTGTTTTTTACTATAAAAACTTTTATGTAATTTCCAGCATAGTATTTTCCATTTGTTAAAACATTTCTAAATTCATAGTTCTTTTTTAGCATTTTTGTTATTTTCATAATAAATCACATCCTTTAGCTAAATAGCCTATTTAAACTACTTAGCTTAATATGATTTAAGCACATAGCTTCTTTCTTCCCTTTGCTCTTCTGTTTTTTAATACGTTTCTTCCTGCTTTTGTTGACATTCTAGCAAAAAAACCATGTACTTTTTTATTTTGTCTTTTTTTAGGTTGAAATGTTCTTTTCATTGTATATACACCTCCTGTATTATTTATATTAAATTATATTATACTTTACATACGTTTCCAAAAATTGTTTAAATAACGCAAGTAAAAAATATTATACTTTAAAATGAAAAAAAAGTCAATGAATTTTTCAAATTTTTTTCTAAACTTCTAAGGAAATAAGGTCTTTAAAGTTTTTTTATATAATTTTTCGAAAAATTTGTTGCATTTTAAAAGAAAATGTTGTATAACACATTTATCGATGTAAAAAAAATTTTTAGGAAAATTTTTTTAAAGTTATACACAAGTTTTCCACAATTATTTTTTATATTTTTTAACATATTTTTCAAAAATATTTCAATATTAATCAAAAGTGTCAAATGCTTATGGATGCTTTATTCTGAAACATAAAAATATGTTCGAGAATTCAATTATTTTTTACTAAAATATTACAAACTTATCAACACATGTGAATAACTTTGTGGATAACTTTGAAGAATTTTTGTTTGTTAAATAAACATAATTGGGTTACATTTTTGTTATAAATTTTCATAGAAAGGAGATGTTGTATGAACTTCAATATAGATAAAAACGAATTGATGGAAAGCATACGAAAAAGGCTAAAACCGGAGCTTGCAACTATTTCATATACAACATATATTGAACCATTAATAATAGAAAAAATTGATGATTCACATATTATTTTTCAATGTGATGGTAATTTAAAAAAAGATGCACTTGAGCATAAGTATGCAAGTTTAGTTTTAGATACTATAAAAGATATTACAAATAGGGAATACACTTTCTCAGTACATTCTTTAGAAAATGATAAAAATGAAAAAGATACAAATGAAATAATATTTTCATCAAAAAAAGAAGATATAGATGAAGAATCAGACTATTTAAATCCTAGTTTAAACCCCAAATATACATTTGAAACCTTTGTTGTTGGAAATAATAATCGTTTTGCACATGCTGCAGCTCTTGCTGTAGGAGATAATCCAGCCAAAACATATAATCCATTATTTATATATGGTGGAGTTGGTTTAGGTAAAACTCACTTAATGCAAGCAGTGGGAAATAGGATTTTTCAAAATAATCGTTCAATGAATATAGTATATGTAACATCTGAAAAATTTACAAATCACTTAATAAACTCTATTAGAGACGGAAAAAATGATCCATTTAGAAATAAATATCGTTCTGCAGATGCTCTTTTAATAGATGATATTCAATTTATTGCAAATAAAGAAAGGGTTCAAGAGGAATTTTTCCACACATTTAATACACTGTATGAAAATGGAAAACAAATAATAATTTCAAGTGATAAACCTCCTCGAGATATACCTTTTTTAGAAGAAAGGCTTAAATCAAGATTTGAATGGGGACTTTTAGCAGATATATCATGTCCAGATTATGAAACAAGAGTAGCAATCCTAAGAAAAAAAGCATTAGATGAAAATATAATTATAGATGATATTATTTTAGCAGACATTGCAACAAAAATAGATTCAAATATTAGAGAATTAGAAGGCGTTTTTAACAAAATCGTTGCACGTGCTTCACTTACACACAGCTCAATTACAATAGAACTTGCTGAAAATGTTATAAATGAATTTATTTCCAAAAAGGAAAAAGTAATCTCATCAGAATACATTCAAGAAACAGTTGCAAAATACTTTAGCATTGATAAAAAAGATTTATCTGGAAATAAACGCTCTAATGATGTAGCTTTTCCAAGACAAATTGCAATGTACTTATGTAGAGAAGTAGCTAATATGAGTTTTCCTCAAATCGGTATAGATTTTGGAAAAAGAGATCACTCAACAGTTATGCATGCTTATAAAAAAATTTCAAATGAAATAAAAGAAAAAACAAATACAAAATTAATTGTGGAAAGTGTTAAAAATATAATTTTAAATGTCGAAAATTAAAAATGTAAATATATATTAATAAAAATAAAAAATTTTTAAAATTTTTGTTTGGATAAATCTTCGTTCGTTATGAAAAAAATCTTTCTCTTCTTACGGAAAGCATTGATTCGTTATCCACAACTACTATGTGGATAAGCTGTTTAAAAATTGTTTATAACTAATTTTCCACAAAAAAAGTTGAAACTGTGGAAAAATGTATCTAGTTATCCACAAAATTATCCATATAATTTTTTCTACGGACACAATGTTTCCACATAGTTTTCCACACTTTACACAACACCTACTACTACTACTACTAAATATATTATATTAATATTAAAATAAAAAGCGAAATGAAAGGATGATAGAAAATGAAATTTGTTTGCTATAAAGATAAAATTATAAAAGCACTTAACTCCGTAGTTAAAGGAGTAGCTTCTAAAACAACAATGCCTATATTAGAAGGTATACTTATTCAAACAAATGATAATGAAATAAAACTTACAACATATGATTTAGAACTTGGTATAGAATATGTTATGGAATGTGAAGTTAAAGAACAAGGAAGTATAGTAGTAAATGCTACAATGTTTACAGAAATAATTAGAAAATTACCAGATTCAGAAATAAATATAAGTGTAAATGATAATAATTTATTAACTATTGAATGTGAAGGAGCATTATATAAATTAGCAACTATGAATCCAGAAGAATTTCCTGAACTTCCCAAAATAGAAGTAGAAAATTCTATAAGTATAGAGCAAAGTGCATTAAAAAATATGATTAGGAAAACAATATTTGCTGTAAGTACTGAAGAGAATAGACCAATTTTTACAGGATGTTTGTTTGAAATTAAAGATAATAAATTAAATGTTGTTGCAATAGATGGCTTTAGATTAGCATTAAGAACATTAAATATACCGGTTCAAGTAAATGATTTTAAAGCAGTAATACCTGCAAAAACATTAAATGAAGTTAATAAAATTTTAACAGAATCATTTGAAACAGTTAAAATAGGCGTATCTAAAAATCAGGCAGTATTTGAAATGGAAAATTGTAAAGTAGTTACAAGAATTTTAGATGGAGAATTTTTAAATTATGAAACAGTAATACCTAAGAATTGGCAAACAAGAATTAGAGTAGAAAAAAATAATTTACAAGATAGTTTTGAAAGAATTAGTTTAATTTCATCTTCAACAATAGAAAAAGAAAAGAAATATCCAGTTAAAGTTTCTGTAGATATTGGAAAATTAACTATATTATGTACAAACCAAACAGGAGATGCAAAAGAAGAAGTGTTTATATCAACAGAAGGACAAAATTTAGAAGCAGGATTTAATCCAAAATATTTCTTAGACAGCTTAAAAGCAATAGATGAAGAAGAAATTTATATAGAATTTGGTACAAATGTATCACCATGTTTAATAAAATCTGTTGAAAACAATGACTATGTATATATGATTTTACCAATTAGATTAAAAGGAGAATAAAAAGATAGGTAAGAGCAAAAACTCTTGCCTTATTTTATAAAAAAAATAAACAATTATCCACAAAAGTTTAACAATTTGTGGATAATTGTTTGAAAATTTTTAAATAAAAAAATTTTTGACGCACGAAAATCCAAAATAAGCAATTTTTATATTAAAATAAATAAAGGATATTAATTAAAAAAATATAAAATAATAAAAAAATAAAAGATAATTTAATTCTAAAATAAAGAAAAAATTATATTTTGAAAGAAAATTAAAGAAAAAAAGAGGTAAAATAATATAAATAAAGATAGAACATCAAATATAGAAATAAAATTATCTATAATTATAAAATATTAAGTAAAAAAATTTTGAATAAATAGAAAATAAGATATAAAAATCGTATTAATTAAAATAAAAATATAGATTATTGAATAAAAAATAAGAGTTAATAATAATGGAGAGAGAAAATGTGGATAGAAAATCTAAAAATAAATAACTTTAGAAATTACGAAACTTTAGAAATTAATTTTAATAAAAACATAAATATTTTTTATGGAGAAAATGCACAAGGAAAAACAAATATTATAGAAGCACTTTTTTTATTTGGAATAGGAAAATCTTTTAGAACCAATAAAGATAGTGAATTAATAAAATTTGGAGAAAAAAATGCCAATTTAGAAATTAATTTTAAAAAATCAGATAGAGATGGAAATATAAAAATTAATTTAGAAAATAAAAAAAATATTTATTTAAACAAAATTAAATTAAAAAAATTAAGTTCATTATTGGGAAATATTCATGTTGTAATTTTTACGCCAGATGATATAAACATTTTAAAAGGTGGACCAGAAAATAGAAGAAGATTTTTAGATATTATGATTAGTCAATTAAGACCTAAATATATGTATACATGCAGTTTATATAAAAAAACTTTAGACGAAAGAAATAATTATTTAAAAAAAATAAAATTAGAAAATGCAAATGAAGATATGTTAGAAATTTGGGATGAACAATTAATTAAATATGGAAAAATCATTTCTGAATATAGAAAAGAATTTATAGAAAAATTAAAAAATAAAATAAAAAAAATTCATGATAATATAACAGGAAATAAAGAAGAAATAAAAGTAGAATACTTAACAGATTGTTTAGATGAAAAAGAATATAAAGAATTATTAAATCAAAGAAGAAAATTAGATATTATTAAAGGGTATACAACAAGAGGAATACATAGAGACGATTTTCAAATTTTTATAAATAATATATTAGTTAATGTGTATGGATCTCAAGGACAACATAGAACAGCAGTACTTTCTTTAAAAATTTCAGAACTTCAGGTAATAAATGATGAGATAGGAGAAAATCCAATTTTATTATTAGATGATTTTATGTCTGAATTAGATGAAAAAAGAAGAAATAATTTTATGGAAAATATAAAAGATACACAAGTAGTTATTACATGTACAGATAAATTATTATTAAATAATATTGATGGAAAAATTTTTAATGTTATAAATGGAAAAATTTTTGAAAAAATTATTTGACAAATTTAAAAAATACAATTATGATATATAGAGTAAAACTTTGCAAACAAAAAAGAAGGGAAGGACAAAAGAATGGAAAAGTATGATCATAAATATGGAGCTGAACAAATACAAGTTCTTGAAGGGCTTGATCCCGTAAGAAAAAGACCAGGTATGTATATAGGAAGTACATCTGTTAGAGGACTTCATCACTTAGTATATGAAATTGTAGACAATGGAGTTGATGAAGCATTAGCAGGATATTGTACAGAAATAAATGTTGTAATAGAAAAAGGAAATGTAATAAAAGTAACAGATAATGGAAGAGGAATTCCAGTAGAAATTCACCCTAAAACAAAACTTTCTACATTGGAAACAGTATATACTGTTCTTCACGCAGGAGGAAAATTTGGAGGAGATAGTGGGTATAAAGTTTCAGGTGGACTTCATGGAGTTGGTGCCTCTGTTGTTAATGCTTTATCTGACTGGACAGAAGTTACTGTAAAAAGAGATGGCGGAATATATAAAATGAGATTTGAAAAAGGAAAAACAGTAGAGCAGATAAAAAAGATAGGAGAAACAAATGAAACAGGAACGGAAGTAAGGTTTTTAGCAGATGGGACAATTTTTGAAACTACAGAATACAATTATGAGACATTAGAGACAAGATTTAGGGAAATAGCATTTTTAACAAAAGGGTTAAGAATAACAATTGAAGACCAAAGAGGGGAGGAAATAAAAAAAGCTGACTTCTGTTTTGAAGGTGGACTTATATCTTTTGTAGAATTTTTAAATAAAAATAAAGAAAAGATAAATGCAAAACCTATATATATTGAAAAAGACGGAGAAGTTCCTGTCGAAATTGCTATACAATATACAACATCATATTCAGAGAATATATATACATTTGTAAATAACATAAATACTGTAGAAGGAGGAACACATTTAGAAGGATTTAAGCGTTCTCTTACAAAGGTATTTAACGATTATGCAAGAAATCACAACATTTTAAAAGAGAAAGATGGAAACTTGCAAGGTGAAGATATAAGAGAAGGAATTACAGCAGTAGTATCTGTTAAAGTAAAAGAGCCTCAATTTGAAGGACAAACTAAAACAAAATTAGGAAATAGTGAAGTTACAGGTGTAGTTATGAGTATGGTAAATGATGCTTTGTCAAGCTTTTTAGAAGAAAACCCAAATGTTGCAAAAGCTATTTTAGAAAAATGTATAAGTGCATCAAGAGCAAGAGAAGCTGCTAGAAAAGCTAGGGAATTAGTAAGAAGAAAGTCTGCCTTAGAATCAACTACACTTCCAGGAAAACTTGCAGATTGTAGTAGTAAAGTAGCAGAAGAATGTGAAGTATATATAGTCGAAGGGGATTCAGCAGGAGGTAGTGCAAAGCAAGGAAGAGATAGACGTTTTCAAGCAATTTTACCATTATGGGGAAAAATGCTTAATGTTGAAAAAGCAAGAGCTGACAAAATATATGGAAATGATAAATTAAATCCAGTAATTATTGCTATTGGTGCGGGAATTGGTGCTGATTTCGATATAACAAAAATAAGATATGGAAAAGTAATAATAATGGCAGATGCAGATGTAGATGGTGCACATATAAGAACACTTTTATTAACATTTTTCTTTAGATATATGAGACCTTTAATAGAAAATGGCAATGTATTTTTAGCACAACCACCGCTATACAAATTATCTAAAAAAGGAATAGATGATGTATATTGTTATACAGATGAAGACTTGGAAAATGCATATAAAGAGCTTGAAGAAAAAGGAATTCCAAGAGACCAATTAGCTATTCAAAGATATAAGGGTCTTGGAGAAATGAACCCTGAACAATTATGGGAAACAACGATGAATCCAGAATCCAGAATACTAATAAAAGTAACAATGGATGATGCTATAAAAGCTGATGAAATATTTACGGTTTTAATGGGAGACGAAGTTGAACCAAGACGTGAATTTATTGAAGGTAATGCTAAGTTTGTTAAAAATTTAGATGTATAAAAATTGATGAAATACATTCAATCAAATTTTTGATAAAAAAGAAAGTTAGAAAATCTTATTGCAAAAAAGAAAATTTTAAACGAATTAAAGAGCATATTGAATTTTCAATATGCTCTTTAATTCTGAAAGTAAAGCTAATAACAATCTCTGCTAAAACTAATAACCCTAATTTTTTAATCTAATATATATTGCTATATAAATAAACTATAAACCAAAATTATTAATCAGTCACTCGACCATGAATACACTTTTAATAACTTAATTCATCCAAACTTGGGACTACTAAAAATCATTAAGAAATATAAAAACAATCTTATCTCGAATATATTATCTACCTTGTAACCACACAATTTTGTAGCTTGCCGACAAATAATATACTCTTATCTCCGAAATATAATAATCTTTTTTGAAAAAAACTATTATACATCTTTGCCCGAAAATTATTAAACTAAATCTAATTAACCTAATAATTTTCTTGGAACAACTGTTATTAACCTTACTAAAATATATTATTTACAAAAAGGAAAAATATATACTAAAAATAAAAAGAAAATTTTGGTGTCGAAATTTGTCGAACGATTTTACTTGACATTTAAAAAAAATATAATATAATAATTCTAAATTAGAAAAAATTTTTTTATCATATAGTATAAATTAAAATCTTTAAAATTAAATTATTATAATTCAGAAATCAGTTTATAATGAAATCCTAAAATAATATAAAGAGGAGGAATTTTAAATAAAAAATATAGAAGAAAATAGAATTACAACACAAGATTGGATACCTGTAGAAAAAGTATTTGAAAACGGAATACTAAAATTGAAAAATAAAAGATATGTAAAAATAATAAAAGTTGATCCAATAAATTTTAATTTAAAGTCAAATTTAGAAAAAGAATCAATTTTAAATTCATACAAAATATTTTTAAAAACATGTAGCTTTGACATTCAAATTATAATTCAGAGTAGTAAAGAAAATTTAAGCAAAAATATGGAAAACATAAAAAAAAATCTAAAGAAAGAAAACAATAAATATTTAGAAGAAATTGCCAAAAGTTATTTTGAATATATACAAAAATATAATTCGATAAAAAATTCTTCAACCAAAAAATTTTATATAATTATTTCAAATGAAAATGAAGATAATGAAGAAAACATTTTTCAAAATTTAAACGAAAAATATTTTAAAATAAAAGAGTGTTTATTTCGTTGTGGAAATCAAGTGCAAGATTTAAATTCAAAAAAAGAAGTAAAAGAAATATTAAATATTTTTTTAAATTCTAGAATGTATTTAAAATAAATTTCAAAATATTTATAAAAGATTAAATGATGTAAATATTTTAAATAATAAAGAAGAGGTGTAAAAAATAAATATATTAGATAAAAAGCTTTTCAATAAATTAAAAAGAAATAAAAAAACAAAATTAGAAGAAGAAAAAAATTTTTTAAAGGGAAGTATAAATTTTCAAGATGAAATTGCACCATCATATATGAATTTAAAAAATCCGAAATATTTGGAAATAGATAATTTATTTTATGGTGGGTTAATAGTTGTAAATTATTATAGGGAACAAAATGAACTTTTATTAAAGAATTTATTAGAAACAAATATTAATATGAATATATCTATGTTTTACGAGAAGCAAGATCAATATAAAACTATAAAAGAATTAACTTATCATATAGGAAATGTAGGAGTTGAGATACAAGATAATAATCCCAATAGACAAGATATTGACCTTGCAATTTATACTTATAATGATGCAAAATATATAAGAAAAGAAATGCAAGTTAATAATGAAGATTTATATTTTTTATATATTTATATAGAAATATTTGCAAACAACATAAAAGATTTAGAAAATTATTTGAACAATATAGAAGGACAACTAGCAAGTAAAGGAATGCAAACGAGAAGAGCAAATTTTAGGCAAGAACAATTATTTATAAGTTCAATACCTATAATGGAAAATAATATTGATATAAAAAATTCGGCTAGGAGAAATATATTGACATCTGGGTTGTTAGCCACATATCCATTTATATCTTCAACAATATTTGATGAAAATGGAATATTCATTGGAAAAAATATTTATAATAACTCACTAATTTTTGTTGATAGGTATAATACAGAAAAATATAAAAATGCAAATATGTGTATATTTGGAACATCAGGTGCTGGAAAATCTTTTTATACAAAGTTACTAATATTAAGATATAGGTTACTTGGTATAGAACAATATGTTATAGATCCAGAAAGAGAGTATATAAATTTAGCAAAAGAATTAAATGGAATAGAAATAAAAATAGGACCTTCTTCTAAATCATATATAAATGTATTAGATATTAGAGAAGAATCTTTAGAAGAAGGGGAACAAGGATATTTGGCAACTAAAATTTCAAAGCTTATAGGTTTTTTTAATCTAATTTTTGGAGAACTAAATGAAGAAGAAAAAGCATTGTTAGAAGAAAAAATAATTGAAGTATATAAAGTAAAAAACATAACTTTTGATGATGAAAGTTTATACAATGAAAATAAAAATAATATAATTTCAAAAAAATTTAAATCAAATGATAATATGCCAATTTTAGAGGATTTATATAATATTTTAAAAGAAGATGAAAACACGAAAAAGTTTAGCATAAAATTAATTCCATTTGTGAAAGGGTCACTTAATTTTTTTAATCATCATACTAATATAAAATTAGATAATAAATTAATTATTGCAGATGTTTATGAACTTGGAGAAGATAATTTAAAATATGGAATGTATTTATTTACAGAATTATTTTGGGACAAGATTAAAATAAATAGAAAAAACAAAAAAGCAATTTATTTAGATGAAATATGGAGATTAATTGGTGTTACATCAAATAAAGATGTTGCATCTTTTATATATAAAATATTTAAAACAATAAGAAAATATGGAGGGAGTAGTGTTGCAATTACACAAGACATTTCGGATTTATTTAGTTTGGAAAATGGAACATATGGAAAAAGTATTTTAAATAATTCAAGTATTAAATCATTTTTTTCTTTAGAAGAAGATAATATAAAAATATTATCAGAAAATATTAATTTATCTGAAAAAGAAAAAATAGAAATTAAATCTTTAAAGAGAGGAGAAAGTTTAATGTTTATTGGTGATGAACATATTTTAGCAAAAGTAGAATGTTCTGAAAAAGAAAAAGAAATAATTGAAGAATTAAAAGAAAAAAAGGAGGGAGATTTCAATAGTAAAAATATTAACTGCAATTGGAAATGAAAATTTAAACAATATTTTACGAAAAGAAAAAGAATTTGAAATTTTAGAAAATGATATTTTTTATCGTGAAGGTATTTTAGAATTTTTAGAAAAAAATAAAAAAGTGGATGCTATAATTTTATATGAAAAATTAAATGGAGAAATAAATCTAATTAGTTTAATAAAAAATATAAAAGAGATAAATAATGAAATAAATATATTTTTTATTTTAGAAAATCAAAATTTTGAGCTAGAAAATTTATTAAAAAGTGAAAATATAAAAAATATTTTTTATAATGACGAAATTGATATTAATAATTTTATTAAAAGATTAAAAAATGTAAAAGTAAATAATGAAGAAAAGCTGGAAGAAGAAATTAAAATATTGAAAAATATAATTAATAAAAAAGATGAAGAATTATTAAAATATCAAAATTTAAATCAAAATGAAAATAAAGAATTTTCTAAAAAGAAAAAAGTAATAGCAATAATAGGAGATGAAAGTTCAGGGAAAAGTTTGATTATAAGTAATTTGAAAAATATTTTAAAAGATAGAAAAAAAATAGAAATAAGCAATTTTGAATTTCAAGAAATAAATATTAATAAAATTGATGAGATAGAAAGGATAGATAATATAATTTATAAATTTATTTTTGTTTTTGAAATAAATTATGAAAAAATAAAATCTAATAAAAAAAATATTGATAGAATAATTTTAAATGGCAATATTAATTTGAAAAAAGTAAATATTATATTCAATAAAATAAATAAATATTCAATAAATAAAAATATAGCGAAAAATATATTTAAGGAATTTAATATAATTGGAAAAATTAATTTGAATAATTATTGTGATTATTTGATAAATAAGAGTAATAATTATAAAAAAGAAAATAAAAAATTAATCAAACAATATATCAAAATAATAAGTAAAATAAATATGGAATAATAATGAAAGCTATATAAAGAATATAAACCTATCTAATATCTAAAAAGGAGATTCTAGTTTGAAAGAAATAATGAAAAAAATAAAACCAAAATAAGAAAAAAGGGCATAGTTCCCCCTTACCCCCA
>CANRKM010000061.1 GCA_947631225.1 uncultured Clostridia bacterium | reverse complement strand
CAGATTCTATTATTATTTTAATTGTAGTAATATTTAATGCCATAATTGGAGTAGCTCAAGAAGCCAAAGCAGAAAAATCTTTAGAAGCATTGCAAAAATTAAGTGGACATGAGGCTAAAGTATTAAGAGATGGAAAAATTGTTGTTATTCCAAGTAATGATTTAGTACCGGGTGATATTGTTATATTAGATACCGGAGATTATATTCCAGCGGATTTAAGAATTATAGAGGCAATAAATTTAAAAGTACAAGAAGCATCGCTTACTGGGGAATCTGTCCCAGTAGAAAAACAAGTCGCAAAAATTGAAGAAACGGAAGTTCCTATTGGAGATAAAACAAATATGTTATTTTCTTCAAGCCTTGTTACATATGGTAGAGGCAAAGGAATTGTAGTAGAAACAGGAATGACGACAGAAGTTGGAAAAATAGCGGAAATGCTTTCAAACCAGGAAGAAAAGCAAACTCCACTTCAAATAAAACTCAATAATTTAGGAAAAACCTTAGGAATAGTTGCATTAGTTATATGTTTGGTAATTTTTGTAGTAGGTTTATTGCAAGGAAAACCTGTTGTATCAATGTTCATGACAGCTGTAAGTTTGGCAGTTGCTGCAATTCCAGAAGGTTTGGCTGCAGTTTCAACAATTGTTCTTGCAATTGGAGTTCAAAAGATGGTTAAGAGAAATGCTATAGTAAAGCATTTACCTGCGGTTGAAACACTAGGTAGTAGCTCAGTTATATGTTCAGATAAAACAGGAACTTTAACTAAAAACCAAATGACAGTACAAAAAATATTTGTAGATAATGATATTTATGATGTTTCAAATTTAAATGAAGAAAGCGATATAATAAAATACAATAGTGAAAATCAAGAAATAAAATTACTTGTATATAATGGAATGTTATGTAATGATACAAAAATTGCAGAAGATGGAAATTTAACAGGCGATCCAACAGAAACAGCACTTGTCGATATTGCATTAAAATTAGGTTTTACAAAAAATATATATGACGAAATGCCAAGAGTAGACGAAATTCCATTTGATTCAGAAAGAAAATTAATGACAACAGTTCACAAAGTAAATGAAAAATATATAGTATTTACAAAAGGTGGAGTTGATGAATTACTAAATATTTCTACGTCATATATACAAAATGGAGATATAAAAGAAGATTTAGCAAGCTACAAATCAAAAATTTTTGATATAAATGAAAAAATGGCAAGAGATGCATTAAGAGTTTTAGCTTTTGCATATAAAGAGCTAGACCATAAGCCACAAAAAGAAGAATTGGAAAATAATTTAACATTTGTACGGACTATATGGAATGATAGATCCACCAAGAGATGAAGCAAAGCAAGCAGTAGATAAATGTAAATCAGCTGGAATAAAAACAGTAATGATTACAGGAGACCATAAAGTTACTGCAACTGCTATTGCTAAAAAATTAGGAATTTTGGAAGATGAAAAAGAAGCAATAACAGGATTAGAACTTGATAAAATATCAGATGAAGAATTAGAAAAAAATATTAGAAATTACTCAGTTTACGCAAGAGTTGCACCAGAACATAAAGTTCGTATAGTAAAGGCTTGGCAAAAACAAGGAGAAGTTGTTGCAATGACAGGTGATGGAGTAAATGATAGTCCTTCTTTAAAACAAGCAGATATTGGGTGTAGTATGGGAATTGTAGGTACAGATGTTGCAAAAGAAGCAGCAGATGTAATATTAACAGATGATAATTTTGCAACTGTTGTGTCAAGCGTAGAAGAGGGAAGAAGAATTTATGACAATATTTTAAAAGTAATTCAATTTTTACTTGCAAGCAATATTGGAGAAATAGTAGTATTGTTACTTGCAACACTAGGTACAACACTATTTGCAAAATGGTTTGGAATAACAGATATTTCACATTTAGCAATACTAATGCCAATTCATATATTATGGATAAATTTAATAACAGATTCATTGCCTGCTTTAGCATTAGCGTTTGACCCTGCAAATGAGGGAATAATGGAAAGAAAACCAACTAAATCAGGAAAAGGAATATTTACAAAATCAATGACATACAGAATTGTTTACCAAGGAATAATGATTGGAATAATAACTTTAATAGCATTTATAATTGGATTAGCTACAACAAATGAGCCAATAGATGGATTAACACTTGATGAAACAAAAATAGAAATAGGGCAAACAATGGCATTTATAGTTTTAGCATTGTCTGAATTAGTGCATGTATTTAATATTAGAGATAATAAAAAATCAGTATTTAAAACAAGTATATTTGCAAATAAAATTTTAATAGGAGCAATTTTACTTTCAGCTACTTTAATGTTTGTTGTATTACTTGTTCCAGCTTTTAGAGCATTATTTAGTATACCAATATTACCAATGGACAATATTGTAGAAATTATAGTTCTAACAATAGCACCACTCATTATCGTAGAGATATTTAAACTATTAAAAATAAATTCATTAAGTGATGAAAAATAGTTTATATTTTATGTAAAAAAGTTGTTGACTTTTTTGTCGAAAAAGTATATACTACGATTATTAAAAATGGAAACAGGAGAATTTTATGAAGCAATCAATTAAAATTATATTATTTATACTATGCATAGGATTAATATTTATAAGTACAAATGTATATGCTACAGTGGGGAAAACGGTAAATAGTTCAACAAGAATAAGAAAAGAAGCTTCAACGACAGCAGAGGTTATAGATTCGCTTTCAGAAGGTATAGAAGTTGAAATAACTGGTGAAGAAGGCGAATGGTATAAAGTAACATATAATGGTTCAATAGGTTATATTAGAAAAGATTTGCTTTCTGTAGAAGAAGGCACATTTTCAGAAAATACAACAGAAGGCATAACTAATGAAAATACTTCAACAGAAAACGAAAATACATCTAATGAAACTGTAGAAAATACAACAGTAAACTCTACAGAAAATAATGAATCAAGTAGTGATAGCACAAATCCAGAAGAAAATACAAATTCTATTGTACAAGATGAAAATAGTACTACACAAGAAAATAAAGAAAATGAAACAAACTCATTGCAAATAGGATATACAGGAAAAATACTTGTAGCAGTAGATGTAAAAATATTACCATCTATTAATTCAAGTGTAATTGGAAAAATAAATGAAAATGCTGAAATTACAGTAATAGAAATAATAAATAAATGGTGCTATATACAAACAGATGAAATTTCTGGATGGGTATTATTAGGTAAAGTTAAAACAGACGAAATTAATAATTCTCAAGAAAAAACAGGGGAAACAACAGAAGAAAATAATAATCAAGAAGTAATTGAAAATAACACAGAAAATAATAAAAATACATCAACCATAAAATATGTATCAACAGATACATTAAATGTTAGAGAAAAACCAGAAAGCAATGCAAATATTGTAGAACAATTATCATTAAATGATGCTGTAACTGTTTTAGAAGAAACAGACAGTACATGGTCAAAAATAAATTTTAACAATATTACAGGGTACGTATCTAATCAATTTTTATCTGATACTAAAACAAATATATCATCAAGAAGTGAAGAGATAAAAAGAGGAGAAAGTAAAGCAAACGAAACTCAGTTAAATAGTGAAAAAGTTGTAGAAAATAACGAAGTTTCAAAAAATTTGGAAGCAAATAATTCATCAAATAGCAAAGCTTCTACATCTGGAGTTACAGGAAATGATATTGTAAATTTTGCAAAACAATATGTAGGGTACAAATATGTATCTGGGGGAGCTTCTCCATCATCTGGATTTGACTGTTCTGGACTTACATATTATGTATATAAAAACTTTGGAATAACACTAAATAGGTCATCTTATGCACAAATATCAAATGGTATAGGTGTATCAAGAGCAGAGTTACAACCAGGAGATTTAGTATTATTTAATAATTCATCAAATTCAAAAATAGGGCATGTAGGAATATATATTGGTAGTAATACATTTATACATGCAGCAAATTCCAGAAAAGGTGTAATTACAACATCTTTATCAGATAATTATTATTCATCAAGATTTGCAGGAGCGAGAAGGATAATATATTAAGGAGATATATGTTAGAAAACAGAAATATTTTGACACTATCTATTGGATATATAATAGGAATATTTATGGGGCTATATTGTAAAATCAGTATAGTCCTTTTTTATGTACTTGTCTTTTTAGTACATTTTATTTTTTATAAACAAGAAAATAAGATACTTTCAGGGGAAAGCAAGAGTTCCTCCATAAAAAAAGGCAATATTCTTTTAATAGAAGAAAGCAAATTATTTTTAGAACAAAAGAGTACATTAAAAGCAAAACAAAGTAACTTTAAAAGAGGAAAATTCAAGTTAATTTCATTTAAAAGGTATTTTAGATATATAAAAATTATTTTTAATAAAAAGGTAATTAAACTCATAATTATTTCTTCAATAATATCAAATTCAATAGTTTTATATCAAAATTATAGATACGAAAATTTATATAAAAGTGTAGATAACAAAAATATTCAAATTACTGGCACTGTTGTATTTACCGAAAGAGATAAATATAAAGTTAAAGTAGAAACTAAAAATTATAAAAATACCTATTTAGAAATTTATACAAAAAATCAAAACTTAAATTATGGAGATAAAATATCAATTAGTGGAAAATTTGTGTTACCTCAAAAAAGCACAAATTACAAAGGATTTGATTATAGTTCATATTTAAAAACTAAAAAAATATATGGCTCAATATATGTAGTAAATGTAAATCTTTTATCAACAAATAATGTAAATTTTTTATTGAAATATACAAATAAATTAGCTAATGAATTTAAGCAAGTAATAAATGACTCAAAAATGACAACAGATGAAAAAGCTATAATTCAAGCAATCCTTTTAGGAGACAAGACAGGTATTGAAGAAAAAATTATAAACGATTTTTCTGAAAGTAATATTTCATATATTTTAGCAATTTCAGGTATGCATATATCTTATATTATAATTATATCAAGTTTGATTTTTAATAAATTAGCAGGAAAGCATTATTCAAAGCCAATTACAAGTGTAATAATTTTTATTTATATGTGTATGGTAAATTTTTCACCATCTGTTGTAAGAGCGGGAATTACAGGAATTATAGTACTTATGTCAAATTTTTTTTATAGAAGAAAAGACACATGGGAAGCATTAAGTATATCATTATTAATACTTTTAATTTATAATCCATTTTTAATATTAAATATTGGAGTCAATCTTTCCTTTGCAGGAACGATTGGAATTATTGTATTTCAATCAACATTAAACCAATACTTTATTGATTATTTAGATAGAATAGAAAGAAAAGCGAAAAGGAGAAACCAAAAAACAATAAAATTTATAATAAAAATGCTAAACACAAAAATAATGATATTTATAAAAGACAATATTTTACTTACAATTTCAGCGAGCATTGCTGTTATTCCAATTACTGCTGTAACATTTAATACTGTAAGTGTTACAAGTTTAATTATAAGTGTAATTACAAGTTTTTTAGTAGGAGAAATAGTAATTTTAGGATTAGCATTTATAATATTTAAAATGGAGTTAGTTCAAAAAATATTGTCTGTATTCTTAAGCATTTTACTTGCTATTTCAAAAGTGGGCGAAAAAATTCCAATAAATAAAATTTATGTTGTAACACCAAGCTTAATTCAAATTATAATTTATTATTTTATAGTTTTTATAATCAATTATTATTTAAAAGTAAATTTAGAAAAAAATAAGACTAGTTTTCAAAAAAGAATCAAGAACTTAGTAAGTTTAATAAAATACAAGATTAAACAAAATAAAAGAAAAATTATTTCAATGATTTTAATAATTTGTATATTTAATTTCTTTATTGGGGCTATTCCAAAAAATCTTAAAATTTATTTTATAGATGTAGGTCAAGGAGATTCATGTTTAATTATAACTCCTAAAAATCAAACAATTTTAATTGATGGTGGAGGAAGCGAAAGCTATAATGTTCGGCAAAAATACTTTAATGCCATACTTGTTAGATAGAAAAATAAAAACATTAGACTATGTAATAATAAGCCATTTTGACACAGATCATGTAGGTGGTGTGCTATACATTATGGAAAATATGAAAATAAAAAACATAATTATAGGAAAGCAATTTGAAACATCAGAAAATTTGCAAAAATTTTTAGATATTGTACAGAAACAAAAAACAAAATTAAGTGTAGTACAAGCTGGAAATAAAATAAACATTGAAAATAACTTGATTTTTAACATTATATGGCCTGAACCATCAAAAAAAATTACAGAAAATTCAATTAATAATAATGCACTTGTATGTAAGATGATTTGCAATGATTTTAGTATGTTATTTACGGGGGATATTGAAGAGCAAGCAGAAAAAGAATTAGTTTCAAAATATAAAACTACAAATATTTTAGAATCAACGGTTTTAAAAGTTGCACACCATGGCTCAAAATCATCTTCAACTGATGAATTTTTAAAATTAGTAAAACCTAAGATTGCTTTAATTGGAGTAGGAAAAAACAATATCTATGGGCATCCAAACGCAGAGGTATTATACAGATTAAAATCAATGCGGTATAAAAGTTTATAGAACCGATGAAGATGGAGAAGTGTCATTGGGTCATTGGGGACGTCCTTTTTTGACATCTTTTATGTCATTGGGGACGTGCTTTTTTGACAGATTGTTTGTCAAACAACGATTAAAAAACGACTAAAAATAGTTTCAAAATGATGATTTTGGATATGGGAAAAAAATCATAAAAAATGAATAAAAATCACATGAATATGCCAAAATATGTAAAAGAGGTGTATTTTATATGTGGAAAAAAATATTCTTATCTGTAGGAATAATAATATTTTTGGTGATAGGAATTGAAGTATTCAACTACTATCAAAATAAAAAAAGTGAAGAACAAAATTCACAGAATATTGTGCAAAGTGAGACTGAATTATCTAATCAGTATGTAACAGATGATTGTATAGATGAATGGGCAGATTATGCTGAAACTATAGAGAAAGAAATTAAAGAAACGAATCAATCTTTAAATGATGAAAATAGGCATTATATTGTAAGAGAAAAAGAAAATGTAATAGCTATATATTATATAAATGAAAATCAAGAAGAAATTTTATATAGAGTTACAGATATATCTACAGAATATTTAAGTGGAGAGGATATAGAAAGCTTAAGGCAAGGAATAGATATATATGGTTTGCAAAACTTGAATCAATTGATAGAAGATTTTGAATAATAATTTTAAGATTCAAAAAAGCTAATATATGTTAAAATAGGACATTCAAAATGACACTATGGTGGTGTGTTATTTTGGAGGTCTTTTTTTACCAAAAAAAGTTGATAAAATGCCCCAAAAGCGTTATAATAGTATTTGCAATACAAAAATGAAAATGTGTCAAAAAACAATGTTCAAGATTACATAAAATATGTCAAAAAAGGACGTCCCCAATGACATGAAAGAAGGAGAAGTAATAAAAATGAAAGAAACAAAAAAAGTAGCTTTTGTAACACTACGGTTGTAAAACCAACCAATATGAAACAAATGGAATGATGCAAAAATTTGAAGAAGCGGGTTATAAAATTTGTAAAATAGATGAAATCCCAGACATATATGTTGTAAATACATGTACAGTTACAAATATTGCAGACAGAAAATCAAGACAAGCATTAAGAAAGGTAAAGGAAAAAAATAAAGATTTAATTGTTGTAGCAGTTGGATGTTATGCACAAATTGCAGGAGAAAAATTACAGGAAATAGAAGAAATAGATATAGTATTGGGAAATAAAGAGAAAAAAGATATAGTTAAATATGTAGAAAATTATTTAGACAAAAAGAATAAACAAAATTTTGCAATAAACAATAAACAAAATTTATCTATGCAAAATAAAGAAGAAGAGTATACAGAAAATTCAAATGAGGTGTATGTTGCAAATATTGCAAAACAAAAAGATTTTGATGAATATGGCTTAGTTACATATACAGAAAAAACAAGGGCTACAATAAAAATTCAAGATGGATGTAATAATTTTTGTTCATATTGTTTAATACCATATGCAAGGGGTAGAGTAAGGAGTAGAAGTAAAGATAGAATTATTCAAGAAGTAACAAAGATTTCTAAAAAAGGTATAAAAGAAGTTGTACTTACTGGAATTCACATAGCTTCATATGGAAAAGATTTTGAAGAAGATTATAAATTAATAGATTTATTAGAGGATTTAAACAAAATTGATGGAATTCAAAGAATAAGATTAGGCTCACTAGAACCAACAATTGTAACAGAAGAATTTGCAAAAAGGCTTTCAAAGTTAGAAAAAATATGTAATCAATTTCATTTATCACTTCAAAGTGGATGTAATGAAACTCTAAAAAGAATGAACAGAAAATATACTATAGAAGAATTTAGAAATGTAACTCAAATTCTAAGAAAATATTTTAAAGATGTAAATTTAACAACAGATATAATAGTAGGTTTTCCTGGTGAGACAGAAGAAGAGTTTAATAAAACATATGAATTTTTAAAAGAAATTTCATTTTACAAAATGCATATATTTAAGTATTCTCCTAGAGAGGGAACTGTTGCTACAAAATTACCAAATCAGATAAATGGTAAAACAAAAGATGAAAGAAGCCAAAAATTGATAGAACTATCAAATAAAAACCAAACAGAATATAACAAAAAATATTTAGGTAAAATTATAGAAGTATTATTTGAAGAAGAAAAAGATGGAATATGGTCTGGCTATACTAAAAATTACATAAAAGTGAATTTAAAATCTGATGCAAATATAGAAAATAAAATAATAAAAGTAATACCTAAAGAACTTGAAGAGCAAGAAATAACTGCAGTGTGTGCAAATGATACATCAATATAAAATAATAAGTTACAAGTATTTAATTTTGAAAAATTATTAAATAGCTACGATATATTTTAAAACAGAAAAATGTTGAAAAAAATTTTTTGTTGTGATAGTATAAGTTCAAATATTTTAATAATAGGAGGAACAAAAAATGACGCAAGCAGACAAAAATTTTATAGATACATGTAAAGAAATACTAGAACATGGTTATTCATCAGAAGGGACAGGAGTTAGGACAAAATGGGAAGATGGAACGGAAGCAAATTATTATTCAATTGTTGGAGTAACAAATAAATATGATGTAGAAAAAGAATTTCCAATGATTACTTTAAGAAATAATACAAATACAGTAAAAAGAGCAATAGACGAAATATTATGGATTTGGCAAAAAAAGTCAAATGATGTAAATGAATTAAATTCTCATATATGGGATCAATGGGCAGACGAAAAAGAAACTATAGGAAAAGCATATGGATATCAAATGGCTAAAAAATATGAGTTTAAAACAAAACAAGGAATGAAAACAATGGATCAAGTGGATAATGTTTTATTTTTGCTAAAAAACGATCCAGCAAGCAGAAGAATTATGACAAATATATTTGATTTTGCAGATTTAAAAGATATGAATTTAGAGCCATGTGCATATGGAACTCAATGGTTAGTAAAAGATGGAAAGTTGCACTTAATATTGAATCAACGTTCACAAGATATGTTAGCTGCAAATGGTTGGAACACAATGCAATATGCGGCACTTTTATGTATGTTTGCACAATGTACCGGGCTTAAACCAGGAACTTTAACACATAACATAGGGGATTGCCATATATATGATAGACATATACCTCTTATAAGACAATTAATAGAGGCTAAGCCATTGGATGTTACACCAAAACTTATAATAAACAACGACACAACTAATTTCTACGAATTTAAAGTAGAAGATTTTGAAATTCAAGGTTATGATTATAACAAAGAAATAAAGCTTGGAAAAATACCAATTGCAAATTAATGTGAATGCGGAGCGGTCAATTGGGAACGGTCAATGGGGACGTGTTTTGTGGAACGGTCAATGGGGACGTCCTTTTTTGACATATTTTTAATTTCGTATTATATATTTAATTATTTATATAAAAATATGTCAAAAAAGGACGTCCCCATTGACCGTTCCACAAAACACGTCCCCATTGACCGTTCCCATTGACTGCATCACGTCCAAAATGAAAAAAAGAAAGGAACAAAAAATGTTAAGTATTATAGTTGCAAAATCAAAAAATAATGCAATAGGAAAAGATAATAAATTATTATGGCATATTTCAGATGATTTAAAAAGATTCAAAAATTTAACTACAAATCATACAATAATTATGGGAAGAAAAACTTTTGAATCTCTTGGAAGAGTTTTGCCAAATAGATTACATATTGTTTTAACAAGAGATGAAAATTACAAGGTAGATAATGAAAATGTAAAAATTATTCACGATATTTCTGAGTTAGATAAATATGTACAAGATGAAAGTGAAAACTTTGTAATAGGTGGAGCTCAAATTTATGCTAGTTTAATTTCAAAATGTGATAAACTTTATATAACTCAAATTAACAAAGATTTTATAGGTGATAGTTATTTTCCAAATATAAATGAAAACGAATGGGAAATTATAGAAAAATTATCTGGTCCTAAAGATGAAAATAATTTTGAATATGAATATATTACATATCAAAGAAAAAGGTATAAATAACATTTTTAAATAATATAATAATACTAAATAACTTTAAATAGAAAGTATAAAAAAGCAATTATATTGCTACTTAAAAGAAAGGAAGGTTAATTTTAAATGGAAACTTTTGAAACTAACAAACCTATATTTAGTATTATTAAAGGAATAGTAATATCATTTTTATTTACAGCAGTATCACTTATCGTATTTTCACTATTATTAACATACACAGATTTATCAGAGGATACAATAAAACCTGTAATAATAACTTTAACAGGAATAAGTATCTTAATTGGAAGTTCAATAGGAACAAGGAAATTAAAGAAAAATGGATTGCTTAATGGAGCAATAATAGGTGTATCATACATAATACTTTTATATCTAATATCAAGCATCATAAGTTCAAACTTTTCTTTAAGTATTATGTCATTGATAATGGTTATAGCAGGTTTGATTGGAGGAGTTTTGCGGGGGAATAATAGGGGTTAATGTGTAAATCCGATTTTGTGTATAAAATGTATTGATTTGTATATGAGGATTAGACTAATAGTTAATTATAATGTAATGATAATAAAAATTAAAAGATTCAAATTCTTAAATAGCATATATGCTAATTTTGAAATTTGAATCTTTTTTTTAAACCACATATAATAAAATACAAAGAAACTGTAATAAACTACCTAAACATATGCACAAATGAAAAATTGAATGCATATATTTTTTCTTTTTACCTAGTCCATAAAGAATAGCACCTATTGTATATACAACTCCGCCTGTTGCAAGTAATGTAAATCCTGCTAATCCTAGAGTTGTATAGATAACATTTATTCTAACTATTACACACCAACCCATGACTAGATAGCATATCATAGAAAAAACTTTAAACTTTTTTAAATCTATAGAATTTAATACTATACCTAAAATTGCAATAGCCCATATTATGCCAAATATAGACCAACCAAAAGCTGTATTATATTCTCTTAATGTACAAAGTGCAAATGGTGTATAAGAACCTGCAATAAGTAAAAATATTGCACAATGGTCTAAAATTTGAAATACTTTTTTAGCTGTAGAGTTTGGTTTTAGCCCGTGGTATAAGCTAGACATAGTATAGAGTAAAATCATTGTAACTCCATAAATAGAACTAGCAACAACTCCGTAAGGATTATGGTGAATAGCTGCAAATACTATGCAAAGTACTAAAGCTACAACACCTAATATAGCCCCTACAATATGAGAAGTCATATTAAAAATTTCTTCACCCTTTGTGTAAGTAGGTAATATTCTATCAGCCAATTTTATTCTTTTCATAGTTACTTACATTCCTTTCTTCGCCTCCGCTAACGCTACGTCTACGAAAGGCACAAAATTTAATTAAAAA
>CANRKM010000060.1 GCA_947631225.1 uncultured Clostridia bacterium | reverse complement strand
CTCCTTGTAAATTTTATGATGTTATTCTACATCTTCTTTTACATGAGGTCTATATGCGGTTTTATCCATCGCTTACAAAAAATTATTGATAAACCTTGTCATAATTGATATAATTATGGCAGGGTTACATATAAGATAAAAAATCGCTATTTTGTGAAATCAAAGTAGCGATTTTTTAAAAATTTTTAGATGTATTAGCTATGAAACGTAATAAAATTCTTCATATAACCAAAAATTAAAGCTATAATTCTTGTAAAAAAATGTTATATATGGTAGACTATAAAAAAAGCAGACATAAAATCTAAGTTTAGCTAAAGTTATATTAACAATATCAAATAACAAAAAGGAGTAAAAAAATTGGAAGAACTTTCAGGAGAAGTACTTGGAATAATTTACCAAAATGAAGTAAATAGTTATACAATAGCTGAGATGTATATAGATGAATTAGAAAAAATAGAAACAATTGTCGGATATTTGCCATTTATAAATGAAGGAGACAATTTAAAAGTAATAGGAAAATTTGTAGAACATAAACAATATGGTAAGCAATTTAAAATAGAAACTTTTGAAAAAATCATGCCAAAAACTTTAGATTCGTTAGAAAGATATTTAAGCAATGGAAATATTAAAGGTGTAGGTCCTGCAACAGCAAAAAAAATTATAGAAAAATTCGGTGAAAATACAGTAGATACAATAAAATATGCACCAGAAGAGCTTAGCAAAATTAAAGGAATAACAAAAAGTAAAGCAATGGAAATTTCAGAAAGTTTCATTGAAGCCTGGGAAGTTTGGCAAATTGTTGTCTTTTTAGATAAGTTCAATATTGGTATAGAAAATGCCAAAAGAATATTCGATAAACTTGGAATTACAGCAATTAGTAAAATTGAGGAAAATCCATATATTTTAGTTGATTTAGTAAGAGGTGTTGATTTCAAGCAAATAGATAAAATGGCTTTAGATATAGGAATAGACCGGAAGCAGTTTAAAGAGAATTACAAGTGGAATAAAGTATGCACTTATACAGATAACCTATAATGGGCATGCATGTGTGCTTTTAAAAAACTTAGAAGAATATGTAGTAAATTTATTAGATGTAGACATAGATGATGTAGAAGAAGGAGTAATAAACTTAAAAGCAAAAGGTGAAATTATAGTAGAAGAGAGAGATGATGAATCAGAGTGGATATATTTAGAAAGTTTTTATAATACAGAACTTACAATTTCAAATAGATTAATAAAATTAGATAACTCAAAAAATACAAAAGAGATTAAAGAAATTGAAGAAGAGATTGAAAAAGTAGAAAAAACAAATATTATAGAATTATCTGAAAAGCAAAAAGAAGCAATTAAAGCAATAAACCAACATAATATTACAATTATAACTGGAGGACCAGGAACTGGAAAAACAACGATTATAAAATCTATTATAGAAATATATCAAAAGAAAAATAAAAAGATTGTACTTTCTGCTCCAACTGGTAGAGCAGCCAAAAGAATGACTGAAATGACAGGAATGGAAGCAAGTACACTTCATAGGCTTTTAGAAATAGGCAAAATAGATGATGATGGGTTATATAAAAAATCTGAAAATTATCAAGGTACTCCAATAGATGCAGATATAATAATAGTAGATGAAATGTCTATGGTAGATATGTTTTTAATGAACTATTTATTACAGTCTACCTATCAAGGAACAAAATTAATTTTAGTTGGAGATAGTGACCAACTTCCGTCAGTAGGACCAGGTAGTGTTTTAAAAGATATTGTAGAATCAGAGAGAATAACAACAATACATTTAGATAAAATTTTTAGACAAGCTGCAAAAAGTAAAATAATTGTAAATGCACATAGAGTAAATGATGGAGAAGGTTTTATTTCAAAAGAAGAAACCGCAGAAGACTCTAAACAAGATTTCTTTTATATAAATGAGCAAGTTCAAGAAAAAATATTACAACAAGTTATATCTTTATGTACAGGAAGACTTAAAAATTTTGGTGATTATGACTTTTTTGAAAATATTCAAATTTTAACACCAACCAAAAAAGGTATGCTTGGTACAAAAGAATTAAATAAAGCACTTCAACAAGAATTGAATCCTGCTGATAAAAATAAAAAGGAAAAAAGTTCTCTAGGCTCAATATATAGAGTTGGAGACAGAATAATGCAAGTAAAAAACAATTATGACATATATTGGGAAAACCATGTAACAAATAAAGATGGAACAGGTGTATTTAATGGAGAGTTTGGAACAATTATTGATATAGATGAAAAAGAAAAAAAGGTAGAAATTAAATTTGATGATGAAAAAATTGCGTGGTATGAATTTTCTGAATTAGAACAAATTGAACACAGCTATGCTATAACAATTCATAAAGCTCAACGGAAGTGAATTTGATGTAGTAATTATATGTGTACCAAAGGCAGCACCTATGCTTCTTACAAGAAATTTATTATATACGGGAATTACAAGAGCAAAAGAACTTTTAATAATAATAGGAGACAATAATACTGTTAGTTTTATGATAAAAAATGTGGATAGCAAAAAAAGAAATACAGGGCTTAAATATAAATTGGAAAAAATTGATGTCAATGTGTCAATAGGGACGTCCTTTTTTGACATCAAAAAAAATTAAAATGTATTGACAGAATATAATTTTTTTGATAGAAATATATGTAAAATGTACCGAACCGGTCTAAAAGGAAAAAAAATCCAAAAGAACCGGTTCTAATGGTGCAAGAAATATGCACTAAAAAGAACGTATTTTGATGGTGTAAGAAATATGCACTAACAAGAAATAATTTTAATGGTGCAAATAAAATAATTTAAGGAGGAAAAAATGA
Organism: uncultured Clostridia bacterium; assembly: GCA_947631225.1. Classification (GTDB taxonomy): domain Bacteria; phylum Bacillota; class Clostridia; order TANB77; family CAG-508; genus CAG-269. The sequence continues at coordinate 3,208 of CANRKM010000060.1, read as the reverse complement.
GACATTTAATCGATATAAAAGATTTAAGCATACAAGAAATTGATGAATTAATAAAAGTAGCTAATGATATTATTGCACATCCTGATAAATATTCAGAAAAGTGTCATAATAAGAAATTAGCTACTTTATTTTTTGAGCCAAGTACAAGGACAAGACTAAGCTTTGAAGCAGCTATGATGGAACTGGGGGGAAATGTAATAGGATTTTCATCAGCTAGTTCAAGTTCTACTGCTAAAGGAGAAAGTGTATCAGATACAATTAGAACAGTAGGATGTTATAGTGATATTATTGCAATGAGACATCCAAAAGAAGGAGCACCACTTGTTGCATCTATAAAGTCAACTGTTCCTATAATTAATGCAGGAGATGGGGGACATAATCATCCAACACAGACTTTAACAGATTTGCTAACAATTTATCGTGAAAAACAAAGATTAGATAATTTAACTATAGGTTTATGTGGAGATTTAAAATTTGGAAGAACTGTACATTCACTTGTTACAGCAATGAGTCAATATAAAAATATTAAGTTTGTATTAATTTCACCAGAAGAACTTAAAATTCCAGAATATTTAAAAGAAGGAGTTTTAGAAAAAAATAATATAGAATATATACAAACTGATAGCATTGAAGATTCAATTGCTAAACTTGATATTTTGTATATGACAAGAGTTCAAAGAGAAAGGTTTTTTAATGAAGAAGATTATTTAAGACTAAAAGATTATTATATTTTAGATAAAGAAAAATTAAAAAATGCAAAAGATGATTTGTGTATTATGCACCCATTACCAAGAGTTAATGAGATTTCTACAGAGGTAGATGATGACCCAAGAGCTGCATATTTTAGACAAGTAAGATATGGAAAATATATTAGAATGGCACTTATTCTTAAGTTACTAGAAATAGAATAATACATAGAAGCAAGATAAGAAACTAATTATTATAATAGAATAATACATAAAAGTAAAATTAAAGGACAAATTATTTAAAATATAAAAAATGGAGGTAAATAATGAACATAGATAGCATAAAAAATGGAATAGTAATTGATCATATAAAAGCAAAAAATGGATTAGAAATTTTCAATGCTTTAAAATTAGGAGAGCTAGATTGTTCTGTCGCAATTATTACAAATGCAAAAAGTAAGAAAATGGGTAGAAAAGACATTATAAAGATTGATAAATCTATAGATTTGGATTTAGATATTTTAGGTTACATAGATGAAGATATAACAATAAATATAATAAAAGATGATATAAGAGTAGATAAATATCATGTTGAAGCTCCAAAAGAAATAGTAAATATTATAAAATGCAAAAATCCAAGATGTATTACATCTAGCGAACAAGAACTTGATCAAATATTTGTTTTAACAGATAAAGAAAACAAAAAATATCGTTGTAAATATTGCGAAACATTATATAATCAAAACTGATTTAAAAATGATAAAAAATCCTCCAAATTATTGGAGGATTTTTAAGCTACATTTCTTGATTACCTGGTATAAAATAATCAACTACACCATAAATCAAAGCTCCTATAATTGCTGCCATCCAAGAGATTGTGTATCCTGCAACGAAAAATTGAGTTACATATAATATAATTGCAGCTAGTGCAAAACCAACAAAACCTTTTCCAAATGGACTAGCATGTAAACCTGTAAATTTAATTATTAAATAGTCTAAAAGTGTTAAAACAATTGCTGCTATTGCTAAAGACCATATATTATTAATCTGAAATCCTGGTGTGAAAAATGCAGTTATAGCTAAAACTACAGCAGCAGCAACAAGTCTTCCTATTATCTGCCAAACTGTACTTGTACCATTAGATTCACTTGTTTGAGTTCCGAGTATTTGACATAAGTTAATCCTCCTTTTCATAATTGTGAAAATATTTATTGGCTACATAAAGTTATTGTTTACAAAAATTTTTTTTTTATTCAAAAATAAGAATAAAAAATTAAAAATTAGAAAAAATAAAAAAAGTAAAATTTTATGCTTTTTAAAAGGTTTATAGGTAGAACCTTAAAAACCTAAATATGTTTTTATAAGGAATGAATTTTATGCTTATAAATTTTATTAGGTCAATTATTTTATATATTATAGTTTTAATAGTTATGAGACTTATGGGAAAAAGGGAAATTGGTCAGCTTCAACCATTTGAACTTGCAATATCAATAATGATAGCAGACTTAGCTTCAAGTCCAATGGCAGACACAGGAGTGCCAATATCAAATGGAATAATACCGATTTTAGGTTTGCTTATAATGCACTTAATTATTTCTACAATAAATTTGAAAAGCATAAAAGCAAGAGAAGTTATATGTGGAAAACCAAGAATTTTAATTTATAGAGGAAAAATAGATGAAGGGGCATTAATTAAAGAAAGATTTACATTAAATGAGCTTCAAGAAAGATTAAGAGATAAAGATATTATTAACATATCTGATGTAGAATATGCAATTTTAGAAACAAGTGGTCAAATAACTGTAATACAAAAGCCAAACAAAAGGCAGACTACACCGGAAGACTTTAATATTATGCCAGATTATGAAGGTTTGCCATATGATTTAGTAGTAGATCGGTAAAATAATGAGTCAAAACTTAAAAGAAATTAATAAAGATTATAATTGGTTAGAAACAGAAGTTAGAAAATTTGGCTATAATCCAGAAGAAGCTTTGCTTGTAACATATGATGGAAAAGGTCAAATTTTTTGTCAGAAAAAAGAGAAGGGAAAGAAAAAATAATGTATAAAGAAATGATAATTTCAATTATTTTAGTTATTTTAATTTTTGTAGGTGATTTTGTAACTCAAAAATATACAGATAATAGTATAAATTCATTTAATGAAGAACTGCAAAATTTAAAAAATTTTTTAATAGAAGAAAATCAAGAAGAAGCAGAAGCACAAATAGAAAAGGCGGAAAAAAGTTGGGAAAGTATTCAAAATAAAATGGCATATTATATTGAGCATAATGAATTAGAAAAAGTGGAAACTAATTTAGCAGAAGCTAGAAGTCTAACAAAATCAGGAAATTTTGATTTTGCAATAAGTGCACTAGATAAAACAGATTATGTATTAGAACACATTAACGAAAAATACACATTTAGTTTGGAAAATATTTTTTAAATTTTTTATTAAAAAAGTATTTACTTTTTTTGAGGTTTTATATAAAATATAAAAAAATGTAGAAAAATGGAAAAACGT
>CANRKM010000059.1 GCA_947631225.1 uncultured Clostridia bacterium | reverse complement strand
GAAAATGCTTCAAACTCAAGGCTTTCATTCCTATGTGTGCCTTTGAGCGAAGCGAGAAAGGAATGGATTTTATTATGAAATTAGAACAAAATAATGAATTAAGTTTAGAAGTAAATAATAAAAAAGAGAATTTTTTAAATAGTACATTATGGAGAACAATAAATAATGGAATAGATATTGGCTTAAGATTTTTACTTCCAGATTTAGTTGAAGATGAAATTATAAATTTAAAAGATAATTTGATAAATTATGGTTTAAAAGATGGAATAAAGAAAAGCATTGAATCTGTAATAGAAACAGGTAAGCAAGCAATTGGAATAGTATCAGGTAACTTTGAAAACATAGGTCAAATTCAAAGTACTATAAAAAATGGAGGAGTTATAGATAAAGTTTCAGATGTATTAGATACAGTTATAGATAAAACAGTAGATTCTGGAAAGATAAATACTTCTATTGGAAAAATCTTAAAAAATGGTAAAAGTTCAATACTTTCCAGTGTTGAAAGAAATATAGAATCAACTTTAAATAATCAAATAAATAGTGCAGAAAAAGTTGATAAATATATAAGTAATTGGAAAGAATATTATAATAATAGGGATTTCCAAGGGATGCAAAAAGAATATACAAAAATAAAAAATGAATTAAAAGAACTTGTGCCATTGGAAAATACTATTAATAATGCAAGATATGTGGAAAATTTGCACAATTTAATAAAAAACAATGGTCAAAATTTTGATTTAACAGAGGAAGAATTGGAATTAGCAAAAAAATTAAAATAACTTATTTTGCAACAATCCGTAAATTTTCATCATTTTTTCTTGCAAAATTTTTCTCTTTTTAGTATAATACAAAATATAAAACAAGTGAAAAGAGGTAATAATGTTGAATAATATCCGAGCATTGGAAGTTATTTATTAAAATTTATACCTTAGGAAGGAATGTGAAAAATAATGGCTGAAAGACAAGACGGAAAGATAATAGAAAGAGATATTGAAGAAGAAATGAGAACAGCATATATTGACTATGCAATGAGTGTTATAGTTGCTCGTGCTCTTCCAGATGTAAGAGATGGGTTAAAGCCTGTTCATAGAAGAATACTATATACAATGCATGAAGATGGATTAACATCAGATAAACCATATAGGAAATCTGCAACGACAGTTGGAGATGTGCTTGGTAGGTATCATCCACATGGAGATGCTTCAGTTTATGATGCATTGGTAAGGTTAGCACAAGACTTTTCTATGAGATACATGTTAGTTGATGGACATGGAAACTTTGGTTCAATAGATGGTGATCCACCAGCTGCTTATCGTTATACAGAAGCAAGGATGTCAAAGATTGCGGAATTAATGCTTACAGATATAGAAAAAAATACAGTAGACTTTATGCCTAACTTTGATGCAAGATTACAAGAGCCAACAGTATTACCAGCACAAATTCCAGCATTACTTGTAAATGGTTCATCGGGCATTGCCGTAGGTATGGCAACAAATATTCCACCACATAATTTAAGTGAGGTAATAGATGGACTTGTAAAAATAATTGATGAAGATGAAGTTTCTGATGAAGATTTAATGAAAATTATAAAAGGACCAGATTTTCCAACAGAAGGAATTATTTTAGGAACAGAAGGAATAAGAGAAGCATATAAAACAGGTAGGGGAAAATTAACTTTAAGAGCAGAAGCAGAAATAGAAGAAATGTCAGGGAACAGACAAAAAATAGTAGTTAGCTCACTTCCATATCAGGTAAACAAAGCAAAACTAATTGAAAATATGGCTAATCTAGTTAGGGAAAAAAGATTAGATGGGATATCAGAAATAAGAGATGAATCAGATAGAATTGATAGAGTTAGAATAGTAATTGAGTTAAAAAAGGATGCAAATGCTCAAGTTGTTTTAAATCAATTATATAAAAATACTCGGAATGCAAACAAGTTTTGGCGTAATTATGCTTGCTTTAGTAAATGGAGAACCTAAAATACTATCTTTGAGACAATGTTTAGATTATTATTTAGAGCATAGAAAGGATGTAACACTTCGTAGAACTAAATTTGAGCTAGACAAAGCCTTAGCAAGAGTTCATATTTTGGAAGGTTTAAGAATAGCAATAGATAATATTGATGAAGTTATTTCCATAATTAGAAATTCTTATGATGATGCTAAGGAAAGATTAATAGAAAGATTTAAGCTAACAGATATTCAAGCACAAGCAATATTAGATATGAGGCTAAGAACACTATCTGGTTTGCAACGTGAAAAAATTGAAGAAGAATATAACGAATTAATGAAATTAATAGCACATTTAAGAGATATATTAAACAGTGAACACCTAGTTTTCGAAGTTATAAAAGAAGAATTATTAAAAGTAAAAGAAAAATTCGGTGATGAGAGAAAGACAAAAATTAAACCTGCAGAAGGTGAAATAGATGTAGAGGATTTAATTAAAGAGGAGCAAACAGTTATAGCCCTAACACATTTCGGTTATATAAAGAGAATGCCAATAGATACATATAAGAGTCAAAAAAGAGGAGGTAAAGGCATTACAGGAATTGCAACTCGTGAAGGAGATTTTGTAAAACAAATCTTTACATCATCTACACATGATTTAATATTATTCTTTACAAATAAAGGAAAACTATATAAACTTAAAGGATATGAAATTCCAGAAGCAGGAAGGACTGCAAAAGGAACAGCAATTGTAAATCTACTAAGTTTAGATGCTGGAGAAAAAGTTTCTGCTGTAATTCCAATTCAAAATTTTGCAGAAGGTAAATACCTACTTATGGGAACTAAAAATGGTTTAATTAAAAAAACAGCTCTTTCCGAATACAATTCGGGAAAGAAAACAGGTCTTTTAAGTATTACATTAAAAGATGATGATGAACTTATTTCTGTAAAATTAACAGATGGACAAGATAATGTAGTTTTAGTTACACGTAAAGGTTTATGTATTACATTTGATGAAAAAGATGTAAGACCAATAGGCAGAATAGCTCAAGGTGTTATAGGAATAAGGCTTGCTGAGGATGATGAAGTAATTGGAATGGAATCAATAATTACTGGAAGTCAAGCAACATTACTTGCAATAACTGAAAATGGATTTGGAAAGCGTACAGAATTAGACGAATATAGAGTTCAACAAAGAGGAGGAAAAGGAGTAATAACATATAAAATTACGCCTAAAACGGGAGAACTCGTTGGAGTAAAAATTGCAGATAACACACAAGATGTAATGTTAATTACTGATACTGGTACAATAATTAGAATGAATGTTAGTGAAATAAGTGTTTTGGGAAGATCAACACAAGGTGTTACTCTTATAAGAACAAATGATGGAGGAAAAGTAGTAAGTATAGAAATTGTAGATAAAGAAGAAAATGAAGAATAGTTTTTTGAATTAAAAGTTTCTATATAAAAAAAATATTACAGCAAATATAAAAAAATGTTATATCACACCTAAATTCGACAAATTTTGCAGGATTGGTGTGATATAATTATTTATATAAGCTTATATTTTCTTTTTTTTCTTTTATAATAAATAATAATTATTATTTTTCTTAATAGCTACTAATAAGTATTATTACTTCTTTCTATATTTGTTAGTAGCTATTTTCTTGTTAATTATAATAAAAAAAATATATAAGATTGATATTTAAAACAATATGTAGTAAAATACAACTAATATAATTATAGGAAGAAAAGTAAATGAAGTATACAAATGGATTTAATAAATTAAATTTTCCAGAATATTTTAAATTTGGAATTGAATTAGAAGCAGATAATGTAAAGACAAAAGGAAAAGATGGATTATACAATGGAGAAAGTGCAAATTATATAAAAAGTAAAAATTGGCACATGGCATCCAAAAAAGAAGAAAGGCTTGTCGCAGAAGGTGGGGCTGAATTAGTTTCTCCAATATTACAAGATAATGAACAAGATTGGAAAGATATAGCTGATATATGTGAGCATATGAAAAAGTTTTCAGGGAAAAAGGGCGATAAAGTTGTATCAAATGAAAAATGTGGATTACACATACATTTTGATGCTAAATGTTTAGCCGAATATCCAGACAGAATGAAAAATTTTTTAGAGTTATATCAAGAAGCAGAAGAATTAATATATAAAATGTGTAATGACAAAAATAACCCAATAAGAAAAGGTGCTATAAATAAAGATTTCAAAGGCTTACATTTAATTTCTGCATTATGGAGAAATGGAATGGCTGCCCCTACGGGAAAGAAGATATTAAAACATATACAAAATGGAACATTAAAAGTTTCGTACAAAAAATTTGGAAAATTAAGAATGTTAGCAAGCAAATATAAATTAGATGAAAGAAGATATGCAGGATTAAATCTTACTAATATTGGAAACAGCAAGAAAAATACAATAGAGTTTAGAATGGCGAATGGAACATTAGATCCAATTGTAATTAAACAAACTATTTTTTTATATGCTTCATTAATAAATACAGCAATTAAAATAACAGAACACCCAGAGAAATATAAAGAAAAAATGGACAACTTTTATAATACTAATATAACTGAACGTCAAAAAGCGGAGAATTTTTTAAATCTAATAATGGAAAATTCAGAGGATAGAAAAATCTATATGGAAAGATGGGAATCAGTTAAGGATGCAAGAGTTTTTCAAAAAAATTACAAGAAAGGATTTTCACAAAATAGATTTAAAAGAGAGGAGTTTAAGGAAATTGCTAATAGAACACCAACTAATATGGTACATAGAACATATTTATATATTAAAGAAATGCTACAAAAGACTAATGAACAAGGGGTAGAAATATATGATGAATGAAATATATAAAAATTCATTTAAAGAAGTATATGATATTTTAGAAAATACAGAAAAAGAATTAGTAGATAAAATTCCTAAAAAATTTATGGATTTTTTAAAGAGCAATATGAATAAAGATTACAAAACAGATATAAAAAAAGATGAAAAAATAAGCAATCAAAAATTACTAAGTGAAACTGAAGCTATTTTAACATTAATTTACAAAAGTTATTGGGCAACAGATGAAGAAAAAAAGAAACTTGCAATAAAAGAGAAAAAAGAATTATTAGAAAAAGAAAATAATAGAGAAGAATATATAAAAAAAGATATTTATGAAACATTTGAAAAAAGAAAAAATACAAATAAAAACAATGAAAATTCTTTAGAAAATAATTTAATTGTAATAGAAAAAGAAAGTTTTATAAAAAAGATATTAAATAAAATAAAAAATTTTTTAAAAAAATAAAAAGCAAGATAAACTTGCTTTTTTGTGTGTACTAATCAATTTAAGAATTGAATCATGAATTTTAAGTAGTAGCTTTATAAAAAGGATAAAAGTGTTTAAATGTATTGACTATTAATTATGTTTAATATATAATGCTTATAATTATTAAGAGATTGATATATCTTAGTAATGTAAAATATAGAAAGGAGTGTATGGTGTATTTAAATTATTAATATATCATACAAGAAAAAAATGGTAACTAGATTAAAAGAAATATTAAAAGATTTGGATTATGAACTTATAAAAGGAGACATAGATATAAACATAAAAGATGTAAAAGATAATTCCCAAAATGTGCAAGAGGGAGATATGTTTATAGCCGTTGTAGGAACAGAAATTGACTCACATAATTATATATCTAATGCAATAGAAAATGGGGCAAAAGTAATTGTAATAGAAAGAGATGTAGAAATAAAAGAAGATGTAACAGTTATAAAAGTAAAATCATCAAGAAAAGCAGTAGCAAAAATTTCAGCAGCATACTTTGATTACCCAGCTAAAAGATTAATAACAATTGGAATAACCGGAACATGTGGAAAAACATCAACATCATATATTATAAAAAGTATATTAGAAAATGCTGGATTTAAAGTAGGTATTATTGGAACAATAGGTGCTATGATAGGAAATAAAAAAATCGAAACACATAATACAACACCAAATGCTTATGAAATACAAAAGCTTTTTTATGATATGGCAGACCAAGGATGTAAATATATGGTTATGGAAGTTTCATCACAAGGTTTAAAAATGGATAGAGTAGCTGGAATAGAATTTGATTATGGTGTATTTACAAATATATCAATGGATCACATTGGAAAAAATGAACATGAAGATTACGAAGATTATATATATTGCAAAAGCTTGTTATTTAAACAATGTAAAGTAGGAATTATAAATATAGATTCTGAAAAATATGATGAAGTAACAAAAAATCACACTTGTAAAATAATAAATTATGGAATAGAAAGTGAAGGAACAGATATAAAAGCTAGTAATATAAAATTTATTTCGGAAGATAATTTTTTAGGAGAACAATTTGATGTTACGGGTGCAATGAATGACACATTTAGAATAGATATACCGGGAAAATTCTCAGTGTATAATGCTTTATGTTCAATAACAGTAGCACATTATTTAGGAATAGATGCAGAAATTATGAAAAACGCTTTAGAAACTGTAAAAGTTAATGGTAGAATGGAATTAACAAGTTCTAATTCAACATATAAATTAATTATAGATTATGCTCATAACAAAGATGAAATGAATAACTTAATGGAAGCAATTTCAGATTATAAGCCAAAAAGAATTATATCTATAACTGGAGCAGGGGGAAATAGAGCTAAAAAAAGAAGATATGATTTAGGAGAGATATGTGGAAAATGGTCAAGCTTAACTATTTTAACAAATGATAATTTAAGATTTGAGGAAATGGAAGCAATACACAATGATATTATAGTTGGACTTGAAAAAAGCAAAGGAAATTACATGATTATAAAAGATAGAAAAGAAGCGATTAGATATGCTATAAAAAATGCACAAAAAGGGGACATGATTTTATTATTAGGAAAGGGACATGAAAATTATTTAGACATAAAAGGTGTAAAATACCCTTGGAACGAAAAAGGAGCGGTTTTAGAAGTAGAAAAAGAATTAAAAGAAGAAAAAAGTAAAAAGAAAAGAAGAATACAAAGAACTAAAAATCGTATATAAAAAAGCAGGATAAGAAAATAAAAGAACTATACAAAAAATGTATAGTTCTTTCTTTTATTTTAATTTTAACACTTCAATTTCTTCTAATGTTCTTTTAGTTTTTTCATTATTTTCACTATAAACTTTGCATTGCAATTTGTACAATTTTTCGTATAATTTTAGCGAATTATTATAATCTCCCATTTTTTTGTAGATACTTGCTAAATTATTTAAGTTTCTTAATGTATTTGGATGAGTTTCTTTTAACGATTCTGTACTTCTTTTATAAGCTTCTTCTCCTAATTTTAAAGCTATATCATAATTTCCAATATCACAATAGTAAGTTGCAAGATTATTTAATGCTGTTAATGTGTTAGGGTGACTTTTTCCCAATATTTTTTTTATTTTATTATACACATTTTCTCCTAATTTTACAGCTTTATTATAGTTTTGCATATGATTGTAATAAAAAGCAAGATTATTTAAACTTCTTAATGTATCTGGATGTTCATCTCCTAATGTCTCTTTTCTATTTTTATATACTTTTTCTCCTAATTTTATTGCTTCTTTATAGTCTTCTTTATAATTATAATAAATTGAAAGTCTATTTAAACTTGTTAAAGTATTAGGATGATTTTTACCTAATGTTTCTTTTCGTTTTTCATATACTTCTTTTCCTAGTTTTATTGCCATATCATAGTTACCTATGTTACTGTAACTAACAGCTAAATTATTTAAACTGGTTAATGTATTTATGTGAGTTTCTCCTAATATTTCTCTTCTTTTTTTATATACATTTTCTCCAAGTTTTATTGCTATATCGTATTTTCCAATATCATCATAATTTCTTGCTAAATTATTTAAGCTATCTAATGTATTTAAATTATTTTCTCCTAATACTTCTATTTGTTTTTCATAGCACTCTTTGTTTAATTCTAATGATTTATAATAATTACCTATGTTTCTATAAGCAATTGCTAATTTAGTCAAACTTATTAATGTATTTAAATTATTTTCTCCTAATTCTTTTTTGTCTTTTTCATATACCTTTTTTTGCCACTCTAAAGCTTTTTTATAATCTAATTTTGTTCCTTTACCCTCTTCATATATATATATTAGCTCTTTCATTGCATCCTCGCAATCAAGATTTCCTGATTGTTCAAGCAGCTTTATTCCTTTTTCTTTATTAACTTCTACATCAATTCCATTTAAATATGCTAAACCTATAAAATATAAGTGTTTGGGATCATCATTTTCTTTCCATGCTTCATTTATTAAATATTTTTTTAATGATTTGCTTAATACTTCTGTATTGTCTACCTTTATTGGTTTAGGTATTTCTTTATATTTTTTTTGCAATTCTTCTTTACTTGTGTCTACTGCTTCAATGGGAACAATATTTTTGCCTTCCTTTTTAGCATTTGGATATTCTATTTTTTCAACATAGTTTCTTTCATTTACAAGATTTGGTGTTACAACAAGTGCAAATAATTTACTTTTCTTCAAAGCTTGATCAATTGATTCATTAAAATCTTGTCCAGGTTTTAAAAATTCGTCATACCAAATTGCGATATCTCTGCAAAATTCGTTTTCATGAATTAAGTGCATAATGTTTTCAGCATGTTTTTTGTCTTTTTTTCTATAACTTAAAAATATATATGCATCAAATGCTTCCTGAACTTGTTTTCTTAATTCATCACTTACTAAGATTGATTCTATGTATTCTTTTAATTTGCTTTTATACTTTTCTTCTCCGTCAACTAATTTGCTTAATGTTTGAAGATTACCACATTTTTCGTTAAAATAACTGTCAATGCTTGGTTCCATCATTAGTGGTAAAACTGGGATATGATTATCCATGGCATATTGAAATTCTACTACTCTTGCATCACATTCTTCTGATATAAATTTCCACGTTACTGGTATTACAAATAAATTTATTTGACTTAAGTCGTCTATTATTTCGCTGGAATTAATGTTTTTATTAGATTTATAATAAATTACGCAATTTCTTATATCTAATATTTCTTCTGTTATTTCTTCAAAATATTTATCAAAATCATCTGGATGGTAACAAAAATATACTCTTGATTTATCTTTTATTTCTGTTCCTCTTGTTTTATATTTTAATTTAATTTCCTCCATAAAAAAACACTCCAATCAAATAAAAAGAGATTTTAAATACATAAGATTTAAAAATCTAAATTTGTATCTAAAACCTCTAAGATGGTGAGCCATAGAGGATTTGAACCTCCGACCATCAGATTAAGAGTGGTCGAACCCTTCTAAGGTCACCAAATTGTCAATCTACTTGATATAACTATATTATCACTTCTAAAT
>CANRKM010000058.1 GCA_947631225.1 uncultured Clostridia bacterium | reverse complement strand
GGAAGGAAAAACAATCCTTTTCGTAGGAACAAAAAAACAAGCACAAGAATGTATTAAAGAAGCAGCAGAAAAATGTGGAATGTATTATGTTGATCAAAGATGGTTAGGAGGAATGTTAACAAACTTTAATACAATCAAAAAAAGAATTAAAAGACTTAAAGACTTAGAAACAATGCAAGAAGATGGAACTTTTGACGTATTACCTAAAAAAGAGGTTATATTATTAAAAAAAGAAATGCAAAAACTTCAAACAAATCTAGGTGGAATAAAAGAAATGGAAGAAATGCCTGGGGTAATATTCTTAGTTGATCCTAAAAAAGAATATAATGCAATAAACGAAGCTAAAAAGTTAAATATTCCAACAGTAGGAATAGTAGATACAAATTGTAACCCAGAAGTATTAGACTATCCAATTCCAGGAAATGATGATGCAATTAGAGCAGTTAAATTAATAACTGATGTCATGGCAAATGCAGTAATAGAAGGAAAACAAGGAGAAAGCTTTGAAAAAGCAATATCAGATGAAGAAGAAAATGATGAACAAATAGCTGAAGAAAAAGCTCCAGAGACAATAGAAGAAGTAGTAGCTAAAGAAAACGAAGAATAAAAAGCTATTACTAAAAAAATAAAATTAAGGAGGAAATTAAATTATGGTTACAGCAACAATGGTAAAAGATTTAAGGGAAAAAACAGGTGCAGGTATGATGGACTGCAAAAAAGTTTTAACAGAAGCTAATGGAGACATGGAAAAAGCTATAGAACTTTTACGTGAAAGAGGAATAGCAAAAGCAGCAAAAAAATCAGACAGAATAGCAGCAGAAGGTTTGGTTCTAGGATATGTAACAGAAGACGGAAAAGTTGGAGCTATTGTAGAAGTTAACTCAGAAACAGACTTTGTTGCACAAAATTCTGAATTTAAAAAATTTGTTGAAGAAGTTGCAAAACAAGTAGCTTTAAAAAATCCAGCAAATGTTGAAGCATTATTAGAGCAAGAATCAGTAGAACAACCTGGTAAAAAAATATCAGAAGTATTAATAGATAAAACAGCTAAAATTGGAGAAAAACTTAGTATTCGTAGATTTACAAGATTTGAAACAACAGATGGGTTAATAGAAAAATATATCCATGGTGATGGAAAAATAGCAGTTTTAGTAAAAATGAAAAATGCAGACAATACTTTAGCAAAAGATGTATGTATGCAAATAGCAGCAGCTAAACCAGAATTTTTAAATAGAGAATCTGTACCACAAAAAAGACTAAACAAAGAAATGGAAATTCTTAAAGTTCAAGCTATGAACGAAGGTAAACCAGAAGCTATAGCAGAGAAAATAGTTCAAGGAAGACTTGGAAAATTTTATGGTGAAATATGTTTACTAGAGCAAGAATTTGTTAAAGATCCAGAAATGAAAGTACAAGATTTATTAAAATCAAAAAATGCTGAAATTATAGAATATGCCAGAATTGAAAAAGGAGAAGGCATTGAAAAGAAAGAAGAAAACTTTGCTGAAGAAGTTATGAAACAAATAAAATAAAAAATAACATTTTATTCCAATAATAATCATATAATTAAATAAGATTATTATTGGAGGTTTTTTTTGAAAAATATGTTTTTTGTTATAAATAAGGAAAAAGTTTATGCATATGTAGTATCTATTGTTACTATTGTTATTTTATTTTTTATGTCACATGTTTTAAATTCAGATTTAAATACTGTAGAAGAAACATATACAAATGTAGATCAAAGTTCAAATTCACAAAATATTCCCAATAATGAAGTATCTAATTTTCAAAATAATGATGCTGTTTCAAATACTATAAATGATATAGTATCCAATGATAGAGTAATGGAAAATAATTCTAATTTATAGGTATAAAATAGGAAATATAAGGATATAATGAAAAGAGAAAATAAAAAAACTATATTTTAGAAGGGGATTTTAAGATGCCTTTTATTGGGATAGCTAGCAAAATTAATGATAGTAATTTTATAAAAAATGAAATTACAAAAAATGCTAAATTCAATAAATTTGATGTAATAAATATAAATTTAAAAAGTGTACAAAATATTAAAAATATTAAATTTGATACAATAGTTGTAAATGAAAATATAGAAGAGTTGTTAAAACGATCAAAATATTTAGAAGATATAATTAGTAAATCTAAGTATTTAGTTATTAATTCAGATATAAAAAACAATTTAGAATGGTTAAAAAATATCAAAACTAACATTATTACATATGGTTTTAATGCTAAAGCTACTATAACAATCTCTAGTGTTAAAGAAGAAGATACGATGCTTTGTATACAAAGAAGTTTTAAAAATATAGATGAAGATATAATAGAAGAACAAGAAATCAACATAAAATTAAAGAAAAATAATCTGAATAAATTATACAATGTACTTGTAATATTTGCAATTTTAGGTATTTATGGAGAAAAATTGAAAAAAATTTAGAAAAATTAACTTTTTATGTAGACAAAATAAAAAAATTGTTGTATAATATTGGAAGTAGAGATTTTGAGACTAGAAAGATAAAAGGCTACTTTAGATGAATCCAAAAAAAGAAATAGGGAGGAATAAAAATTGGATACAAATTATTTAGAAAACAACTATTTAACATTAGTTGGAAGGGTAACATCTGAAAAACAATTCAGTCATGAAATTTATGGAGAAAGATTTTATTTATTTGATCTTTCAATACCACGTTTAAGTGGAAATGCTGACATCATTCCAGTTACTGTATCAGAAAGATTAATAAATGATGAAATGATGCAAATTGGAACAAAACTACTTATAAAAGGTCAATTTAGATCTTACAACAGTTATGAAAACGAGAAGAACAGACTAATACTTACAGTATTTGCAAAAGATATTGAAAAAGTAGAAGATCCTGCTCAAGAAACAGAGGTAGATGAAGAAGGAAATGAGGTTCCAGTAAATGATCTTGCCAAAAAAGATACAATTACAAACGAAGTTGTATTAATAGGTTATATATGCAAAAAACCTATTTATAGGCAAACACCATTTGGTAGAGAAATAGCAGATATATTACTTGCTGTTAATAGAGCATATAACAAATCAGATTATATACCATCAATAGCTTGGGGAAGAAATGCAAAGTTCTGTCAAAACCTAGAAGTAGGAACTGAAGTAAAAATAGTTGGTAGAATTCAATCTAGAAACTATGAAAAAAAATATGAAGATGGAACAATTGCAAAAAAAGTTGCATATGAAGTTTCAATAGGAAGTCTAGAAATAATTAAAAATGACGAAAATACAGAAAATGGAGAGACACAAGAAACAGAGCAAGAAGCTATGTAATTTATAAAATTTTAAATGAATCCTTTTAATTAAGTGTTTAATTAGAAGGGTTTATTTTTGTATTATAAGTTGTACAACTCGAAATTAACTATAAAAATCAATTGCAAATTATAAAAAAATATTATATAATCCAGTCAATATCATTTTAAAGTGAAAAATAATAGAAAAGAGGAAATCAAAATGGGATTTTTTGATAAATTAAAAACAGGTTTAAGCAAAACAAAGGAATCATTTGATTCAAAAATTAACAATGTATTTAGTGCATTTCGCAAAGTAGACGAGGAATTTTTAGAAGAGCTAGAAGAAGTTTTAATAATGTCAGATATGGGAGTAGATACATCTCTAAAAATAGTAAATAATTTAAGAAAAAGAATAAAAAAAGAAAATATAAAAGAAGAGGAAGATGTAAAACAAGCTTTAAGAGAAGAGATAAAGTCAATATTTGATGAATTAGACAACTCTTTAAAGTTAGAAACAAAGCCATCTGTAATTTTAGTTGTTGGAGTAAATGGAGTTGGAAAAACTACGTCAATAGGAAAAATTGCAAATAAACTTAGAAATCAAGGAAAGAAAGTTGTAATTGCTGCAGCGGACACATTTAGAGCAGCAGCAGTTGAACAATTAGAAGTTTGGGCAAATAGAGCAGGTGCTGAAATTGTAAAAAAAGAAGAAAAAAATGACCCAGCAGCGGTTGTTTATGATGCAATAAAAAGGACTAAAGAAACAGATAGCGATGTATTAATAGTAGATACAGCTGGAAGATTGCATAATAAAAAATACTTAATGGATGAATTACATAAAATAAAAAAAGTAATAAACAAAGAAATTGGAGAATTATCTCAAGAGGTTTTACTAGTAATAGATAGCACAACGGGTCAAAATGCAATAAACCAAGTAAAAGCATTTAAACAAGAAACAGATGTAACAGGCTTAATACTAACAAAATTAGATGGTTCAAGTAAAGGTGGAGTGGTTTGCGGAATAGTAGAAGAAAATAAAATACCTGTAAAGTTTATAGGAGTTGGAGAGCAAATTGATGACATGGAAATTTTCAATAGCGAAGATTTTGCAAAAGCAATTATATGATTAATTCAGCTTCATTAAAGGCTTCTTATGGACAAATTGGTAAATATATGGTAAAATATATAGAAAATAAAAAGAAAAGAGGAATTAAAATTTGAAAAAGCATAAGATATTTACAATACGTAGAATTGCAGTGATTTTATTTTTAATAATATTCTCCTTAATTACATATATCAATTTTAGAGGAAGTTATTTAGAATACCAAGAATTGGGAGAGAATTATTTACATACATTTTTAACAAAACAAAAATATCAATATATTGTAATGGGAGTTAATTTTATATTTATATTTTTGATAATGTATTTTACAGGAAGATCTATAAAAAAAGGATTAAAGGTTTTTTTCGAACAAGAGAAAAAAGATATGCCTAAGCTTCCTAACAAATCAATAGCAATAGTTACTGCACTTATAGAAAGTCTTTATGTTGGAGCGAAATTTACACCAAATATAATACTTTGTATTAGTAATACAAGTTTTGGAGAAAATGCACTAATATTCAATTTAGACGTATCATTTTTCATGTTTATAGAACCATTGATAAAAATGACTGCTATATATTTTATAGACATTTTTGTTGCGATAATAGTATATTCGTTTTTATACTATATAATAGTATTTAATAAATATTTTGATGGAATTGATAAAGAAACGTTAAAACAAAATAGAATAATGAAAACAATATATAGATGTTTAAGGTTAATTGCAATTACATTAGGAATATATATTTTAACGTGTTCAATGGATGTTGTATTTGATAATTTTCTAACAACAGATAATAATATAAAACTTGCAGGAGCAGGATTTATAGATAGTACAATAAAATATTGGGGATACAATATTTTAGCAGTAGTACTATGTTTTGCAATTTTTAAAGCAATACATAGTTATAAAAAAGGAAAACAACATGGAATATTAAAGGATTTAGCTATAGTTCCAGCATATTTAGTAATATTATTTGTAGTAATGATAGTATTTGATTTAATATTTGTAAGTCCAAATCAATTTGATAGAGAAAAAATATACATAGAAAAAAATATATCAAGTACAAAAAAGGCATATGCAATAGACTGTGACCTTGAAAATATAGATTACTCTGGAACTTTGACGTCTGAAGAAGCCGAAAAGAACGAAAACATAATAAACAATACTGTAATAGTTGATAAACAAACTGTTTTAGACAATTTAGAAGAAACACAAACAGGAACAGGATATTACACATATAAAACAGCAAAACTTTCAAGTTATAACATAAATGGTACAAAGAAGCTTGTATATGTTTCACCAAGAGAGATATTAAGCAATAAGAGAACTTATAATAGTAAAACATATGAATATACACATGGATATGGTTTAATTTTTACATCAGCAACAGACTTTACAGAAAATGGAGAATTAAATTATATACAAAATGACCTATCAGGAAATAATGCACAAATAAAAATTAATAAGCCACAAATTTATTATGGTCTAGAAACGAATACTACAGTTGTAACAAATACTAAAGACAAAAAGGAATTTGACTATGCAGATAACAAAGGAGAGCATGAAACACAATATGAAGGAGATGCGGGTCTTTCAATTAAATTCTTAGATAGATTAATTTTGGGAATAAAAGAAAAAAATATTAATCTTGCTTTGTCAAATTCTATTACATCTGAAAGTAAATTATTAATAAATAGAAATATAATAAGAAGAGCAAAGCTTGCATTACCAGATGTTATATATGATAATAATCCTTACACAGTTGTTGATGAAAATGGGGATATATATTGGGTAATTGACAGTTACACAATATCAAGTAGTTATCCATATTCAACATATACACAAATAGATTTTAATGGATATAAAAGAGATATAAATTATATAAGAAATTCAATAAAGGTTATAATAAATGCATATACAGGAGAAATGAAATATTATATAACAGATAGAACAGATCCAATAGCAATGGCATATAGAAAAGTTTACCCTGAATTATTCGAAGATATAGACACAAAAATTCCAGAGAGTATACAAGAACAATTCATTTATCCGGAATTATTATATAATGTTCAATCAACAATGATTGAAGAGTATCACAACACAAAAGCAGATGTACTATATAGAAGTGATGATACATGGCAAAAACCTGCATATAAAAATAATTCAAATAATAATAAAATAAATACTTTAAATGCATATTATACAATGATAAATGGGGAAAACGGAAAAGACCAAATAGGTTTAATTCAAATGTATACACCAAAAAATAAACAAAATATAAATGCATATTTAATTGGAACAGTAGAAAATGGAGAAAACAAATTAAATATAAAAACTTTACATTCAAATACAAACATAATAGGTGTTAACCAATTAGATAGTCAAATATCACAAGATGAAAATATACAAAGCGAAATAGAGGGCCTAACTGTTACAGGTGCAAAAATTACAAAAAATATGATAATTGTTCCGGTTGAAAATACGCTTTTATATATAGAACCAGTATATCAAATTTTACTAAATGAGAGTAATTTACCAATTTTGAAAAAAGTAATAGTTGCCTCAGGAAACAAAGTAGCAATAGGAGATAATTTGCAGGGTGCTATTGGAAATTTAATATCACAAGAAGCTACAAATATAGAAATAAAAAGTACAGATAATAAAGATGACTTAATAAAATCAATAATAAAGGCAAATGATAATTTATCAGATTCATTAAATAGCAATAGTTGGGATTTAATGGGAACTGATATTAAGAGATTACAAGAATTAGTAAATAATTTAAAAGAACAAGTTGAAGAAGAAGAACGTGAAAATAAAAACAATGAAGATGAAGAAAATGCTAATCTTTCAACTAATGATTCGATATATAGTAACGAATAAAATGAATAAAAATAAAAAAAAAATCCATTCTAAATATAATTGAGAATGGATTTTTTGGAGTTAAAAATGTTTTTAAAAAAAGAGAATAACAAAAAAATATTAGAGAAAAAGATTGATTGGCTAATAGATATACTTGAGAGAAGTAATTTAAAAGAATTAATATATATATTAGGAAGTAAAAAACAAATAATTTTTAACAATATTTTAGCAGGAATTTCAAGAGGTGTTGGAATAGGCATTCGGAATAACTATTATAACAGCATTAATAGTATTCTTACTAAACAAAATTGTCACATGGAATATTCCTATAATAGGAAAATATTTGGCAGATATTGTAGAAATAGTAGAAAAAAGCAGGTGATGAATTTGGGGACGGAGAAAAAGGTCAATGGGGACGTCCTTTTTTGACATATTTAATTTTTATAATAATAATAAAATTAATAAATAAAATATGTCAAAAAAGGACGTCCCCATTGACCTTTTCTCCTTCCCAAAATTCATCATTTTTCCAAACTAAAAAATATTTTCTTTCCTTTTTTCAAAATAGTATGTTTTGTTTCAAAATCTTTATCAGATAGAACATAAGATACATCTGTGATTTTTTCATCATTTAAAGAAATTGCACCTTGTGAAATTAGAGTCTTAGCTTGAGATTTTGATGTACAAATTCCACATGTAACTATAGCTTCTGTTAAAGGAATATTAATGTTATCTAATTTTATACTTGGCATATTTTCTAAAGAACCTGCTCCTTCAAATAGAGCACCAGAAGCTTCTTCAGCTTTTTTTGCTTCTTCCTCTCCATGAATTAGTTTTGTAATTTCATATGCTAAAATCTTTTTAGCCTCATTTATTTTTTCATCTTTAAGAGATGCTAAACGATTAACTTTTTCCATAGGTAAAAATGTAAGCATACATCCAACTGTGTAAACACTGCTGTCATCAATATTTCTCCAATATTGATAAAATTCATAAGGAGAAGTTTTTTCAGGGTCAAGCCATAATGCACCTTTTTCAGTTTTACCCATTTTCTTTCCTTCTTTAGTAGTAAGAAGTTTAAATGTTAAACCAAAAGAATCATCTTTTCCAATTTTTCTAATTAATTCTACTCCACCTATAATATTAGACCATTGGTCATTTCCACCTATTTGAAGTTTACATCCATAATTTTCGTATAAATGTAAGAAATCATAAGATTGCATAAGCATGTAACCCATTTCAAAAAAGGTAAGACCTGTCTCCATTCTATTTTTGTAGCATTCTGCAGCAAGCATTTTATTAATTGTAAATTTTGTTCCAATTTCTCTCATAAAATCTATGTAATTTAAATCACATAGCCAATCTGCATTATTTACTATAATAGCTGCATTTTCACCTTCAAAACTAACAAATTTTGAAACTTGCTTTTTTAAAGCTTCTACATTTTTGTTAATGTCTTCTCTTGATAACATTTTTCTCATATCTGTTTTTCCAGAAGGATCACCAATACTTGCAGTTCCTCCGCCCATAAGAATAATTGGTCTGTGTCCACATTTTTGCATATAACTTGCAACCATTAAAGAGATAAAATGACCAACATGTAAACTATCTGCTGTAGGGTCTATTCCAACGTAAAATGAAACACTTTCTTTGGAAAATAATTCTTTCATTTGTTCAGGATGTGTCATTTGTTCAATGTAATTTCTTTCTTGTAAAATATCAAATATGTTTTGCATAAAAATTCCTTCCTTTCATTTTATTTACTAAAAATTTAAGATATTAATTTATATAAAATAAAAGGTACCTGTGATGGTACCTTAATTATTATTTAAACAATTTTTTATATCCTTCAAGCCCATCATAATTTAAGAAACGATTTAGGTTTTTTTCAGAAATTCCAGTACAAACTGAAATTTGATTTAAAGATGTTAACTCCATACCGTTTTCTTCAACAAAATTTTTAAAAGTTGATAATTCAAAATTATCTTTAGTTGTACATTTAGGACATACATAGCCTACATTTGTATAAAAAGCTCCACAACGAGAACATTTAGTTACTTCCATTTTTATCTTCCTTTCTTGTACTTATATATAAGGTACAAATATATTCTCTAATTTGTTAGTACATTTATTTGAAAAACATTTTATCATAAAATAAAAGAAAAAGAAACATTTTTGTGAAAAAAAACAAAAATATTTTAAAATATATATTACATAATATGATTTTTATGTTGATATTTTGTAAAAAATGTTGTACAATATGTTATACTTAAAATAATAGAGGTGAAGAAAATGTTTGAACAATTATTTTTTATAACAACTTCAGTAATACTTTTTGGTGTAATATTTTTCAAAATGATAAAAAAGAATGATACATCATATATTGTACTTCTTTCTATTGAAGCAATAGGAATACTAATAGATGGAGCTACAATTATATCAAATATAAATAGAAATGGTTTCATAAAAATACTTACATATATATTTTCTATTATATTACCAATAGTTGTATTAATATTAGAATATAAAAATATAGATATATTTAATTTTATAAAACTAGCAAAAGTAAAATTCTATGTATCAACGGGAAATTATAAAAAAGCTAAAGAAATTTTATTAAGTTTAATAGAAAAAAATCCAAACAATTATAGTGCCCACAAATTTCTTGCAGTAATTTATGAGCAAGAAGGTGGAATAAGAAAAGCTATAGATGAATATGTTAAATGTATAGAAATTAATAAAAAAGATTATGATTCTTATTATAAAGTATCAATGTTATTAAATGAACTAGAGAAAAAGGATGAAGCGATAGAGATGTTAACTAATTTATTAAATAAAAAACCAGACTACACAAAAGCTTCATTAACTTTGGGAGATTTATTAATAGAAACAGAAAATTATAAAGAAGCTGTTAATTGCCTTATAGAAGCTTTAAAATATGATCCAACAAGTTTTGATTTAAATTATGAACTTGGAATTGTTTATACTATGTTAAATGATTTTAAAAGTGCAAAAGAATATTATGAGAAAGCGGCTAAATTTAATAGTATGTATTATAATACTAAATACAGCTTAGCTCAAATTGCATTATTATATAAAGAAATGGAACAGGCAGAAGAATTATTTCAAGAAACTTTGGAAGATGAAGATTTGCAAGCAGATAGTTATTATGAACTTGCAAAAATCAATTTAATAAAAGGTGAAAAAGAAATAGCTATAAAATATGCGAATATAGCTGTTGAAATAAATAGTAAGAAAATATCGGAAAAGATAAAAAAAGAACCATTATTTATTCCAATAATGTCAAAAATATCAATACCATTTAATATTGAAGAAAAGGAAGAAATGGTAACAAAGTTAACTCGGAAAAGAAATTTTGGCAAAAGAGCATTTAGAAAATACATCAAATATTACAACAAATATGGGATATGATAAAATAGAAAAAAGAGCAGATAAAGATAAGCAAGAAGAAAAAGAACCTCAAAAGGAAAGGGAAAATTAGAACAAAAGTTAATTAAAGGCAGTACTAATAATAGTAAATAATGAATAAAATAAGAAATACAAAAGAAAAAATATTTAAGATGGATAAAATTGGTTAAAAAAAACTAAAAAAAAGTGTTGACAAAACAAAAATATGGTGGTATTATAAAAAAGTACCGTGCAAAGCAGACATAAAAAACAACCATAAAATAAGAGTATTTTTTTATGTTAGTAATAGAAATAAACATTAAAAGAGGACATCAAATTACTAGCTTTTTTATGCCTAAAAAGTTAAAATAAAAAAATAAAAAAACTTTCAAAAAAGTATTGACAAAGAAAAATAAGCATAGTATAATGGAAAAAGTCCATTAATCAAAATAAGGACTTAAAAAGTACATTGAAAAGTAAACAATAAATCCTTTAGAGATAAAACCAAGCTGGTTTTTTGTATACCTAAATACAAA
>CANRKM010000057.1 GCA_947631225.1 uncultured Clostridia bacterium | reverse complement strand
GAACGTCTATTTTTAGATATTACTCTTACAATAGACGTTACTTTTTCAAACTATATTTTACTTTTGCAATTCACCAAAAATTTTTCTTTTGTGCATTCAAAATTCTAATGCAACAAAACTTAATATAATAATGTTAAATACGAATTAAACATTATTATATTAAGTTTTTATCTCTTTACATATTTTTTCATTAATTTTTGCATTTACTTTACGTTATATCCCAAAAATACCCAAAGCAATTCAATTGTGCAATATTATAATTGCATATCAACATGACATTATTTGCAAAATCTGTGTTTTCCAATTACTATTGTTAACGGTCTTGACCAAATCCATTTGTTAGTAGCTGTTGCTGGATTAAAATAATATATTGCACCATATGATGGGTCCCAACCGTTTATTGCATCTTGAGCTGCTTTCCTTGCAGTACTATCAGGACTCATGTTTATTTGTCCATCAGACACAGCATCAAATGAACCTGATTGATATATAACTCCTGATATTGTATTTGGAAAAGAACTACTTTTTACCCTATTCATTACAACTGCTCCAACTGCAACTTGACCTGTATAAGGTTCTCCTCTAGCTTCTCCATATATTAATCTTGAGAGAAGCGAAACATTATTAGAATTACTTGTTGAGCTTCCACTACTTGATGAACTTGATGAGCTTGTAATTCCCATAGCAGCTAATGTTTTCTCTCCTGCTATTCCATCTACTGTTAAACCATTTTTCTTTTGAAATGATTTAACCGCTGCAAGTGTTTTACTTCCATATATTCCATCTACTGATCCATTATAGTATCCCCATCTTTTTAACTTTTCTTGAATTTGTTTAACTTCATTTCCTCTTGATCCATATTTAGATAAAGCTTTAACCTCATTAATTCTTGGAAATGCTATTATTGCTATTGTTGCAATTAAGCACAATATAAATGCAAATACCGCTATTCTATGATTTAAAATTTTTTTTAACATTTATTTTCTCCACTTCCGTAGCATTATTTTTATATAAAAAATAAAAACCACTATTAAATAAAAAATTTAATATTATTTTTATCTAAAAGTGGCTATTTTATACATAATTTTACTCTACTAATGTGAAACTTTTTAATTTTATACTTTGTTATAAAACTATCTAAAATTTTAAAATCATTATTTACTAACAATATGTGCATAATATCGCTTCGAATCCAACATTCAAATCAATTAAACCAATTTTGTATTTGTAATCTAAGTCAGTTAATTCTTTTAATATTGTTCTTATTTCTTGTGATTTAAAGTATCCTGCTTGCATTTTATATTTGTTTACTAAAAATGTTTGATTTGGTTTTAAATCTAATGCATAAATTATGTCTTTATTGTTTTTAATTGCAATTTTTACTAAATATAATTTTTTGAAATGATTATATAATGTTATTAAAATTTTTTGTACTGGCTCTTTTGCAAGTATAAGATTTCTTAAGACTTCAATTGCTTTCTTAGTATTTTTTCTTCCTAAACTATCTGTTAAATCAAATATAACAGTTTCAATTTTTTTTATAGATAAATTATCTATATCTTCTTTTGTTATTGTTCCATTCTCTCCTGCATATTCTATAAGCTTTCTAATTTCATTAACTAATTCTTGCTGATTTGTGCCACAACATTCTATAAAATAGCTTAATGTTGGAAGATCTATATTTACTTTGTAAGCATTTGCAATATTTTTTATTCTTGCTTGAATTTGATTTGGTTTTTGAAATTCAAAATTACATACTATTCCATTTTTATCTATAAATTGTAATAATTCACATTTGTCCGCTTCCTCTTCAACAAATACTATAACTACCGAATTTTTTATTTCTTCAAAATTTTTGTTTAAATAATCTAATAATTTTGTTTTTATATTTTCTTTATCTGTTTTTACTTTCTTTTTAGTTTCTTTTTTAAATAATCCTGTATTTTTTGCAATAATAAGTTTTTTTTCATATCCAAAACTTGGCGTTTCTATGTCTGATATTATTTCTTGAAGATTGTTTTCGTCAATAGTTATATAATTTATACCTTTTAAAGTTTCTCCAAATATATTTTTAATCTTTTTCAGACAATTTTCTAATAAAAATTTCTCTTCTCCATATAGTAAATATAAAGAATTTAAATTTTCGTGTTTTAAGTCTTTTTCTAAATCTTCTACTTTCAAAACTGCCTCCTTTTAGATTTATGTCATCATTTAATGAAAATTTTATTAATTTCGAGCAAGTAAACCAAAATGATAATAATTTTATCCAAATATAATTCTAAATACTTCTGCAACACTCCATGCTTGTGCAATAGCACCTTTAGGTAAGTTTGGAGCTTTTGAATCATACAATTCTGAAATTGAACCAATGCATCCTCTTTCTTCTATTTCTTTACTAAAAGTTTTTTCTATTTTTTTCTTAAAATCTTCTATTTTTAAATCTATTTCTTTTTTCTTATCTTTATCTATTTCAAATGCACTCATATTCCTTAATGCATTATAGTATAATCCAAGTAACCATGTCCATGTAGTCCCTTGGTGATAACTCATATCTCTTTTAAATACATCTCCCTCATATGTATCTACATAATTTTTTTCTGTTTTTGCTAAAGTTCTTAATCCATAGCCATTTAATAATTTTTTTTCTACTGTAGATATTATATTTTGTGCTATTTCAGATGTTGGATCGATAACTGGATATGTTAAACTTAAAGCAAATAATTGATTTGGTCTTATTTTACTATCCCCAACTACATCAAATAAACATTTTTTCTTTGTATTATAAAATTTCTCTACAAAAGATTTTTTACACTTTTCAGCCATTTCTTCATATTTTTTACTTACTTTCTTTTTACCTAGTGCTTCGTATTTTTTACTTAATTCTTCCATTATCTTTAATGCATTATACCAAAGTGCATTAATTTCAACTGCTTTTCCATTTCTTGGTGTAATTGCAAAATTTTGATATTTTGCATCCATCCATGTATTTTGAGTGTTCTCTGTTCCTGATGAAATTAATCCATCTTCCCCTAAATGTATATTATTATCATCAAAATCTATACCATTAGAATAATTTTCTACTATTATTTTTAATTTAGGATATATTTTTTCTTTTATAAATTTATTGTCTTCTGTGTATTCTAAGTATTTTTGAACTTGTTCAAACAATAAAAGACTACTATCTACACTATTATATAGTGGACTATTATCAACCTCGGAGTATCCATTTGGAAGTAATCCATATTTTATGTCACGAGTACATGTAAGTAATACATCTCTTGCTATTTCGTACCTTCTAGTAACTAAAAGTAATCCCTCTAAAGCAATTAATGAATCTCTTCCCCAATCTAAAAACCATGGGTAGCCCGCAATTAAAGTATGTAACCCAAATGTTGGTCTAAATACTACAAAATTATCTGCTGCTAAAATGAGCTTCCTTGCTAAATCGTCTCTTTTTATTTCTTCTTTACTTTTATTTTCTTTTCTATTGTCTATTAATAAAGAATCATTGTATATATTATTAACTCTAACTATTTCACCATTTATCATATCTTTATAATCTATTTCATCTATGTTTTCCTCCATAGAACATATAAAAGATATGTTTTTTTCTTCATTTGGTTTAATATCTATTTCAAAAACTCCAGATACAACATGATTTTCTTCTGGGAAAAATCCTCTTTTTTCTTCTTCTATATAAAACATATTGTAAAACATATCATTTTCATGTTTAATATAACTACCCTCTGATGTTTTCATGTATATTGGGTGTGAAATATTTTTGTCAATAATTAGCTTTATTTTATCAGATTTTATTTCTTGAGAAATTTCAAAATTATGATTTGTTGACATATTGTGAAAATCTCTAAAATTTAAAACTGGTGCAAGTTCAAGTTTTGTATTATTATTTCCATTTCTAATTTTATAATACACAATAACTGTATTTCTTCCATGTTGCATGCAAACCGTTTTTGTAATTTCGGTGTTTTGTATTTTATATTTAAATACCGGTAAAATTTCTTTTTGAAATGACTCTAAATATTTAAACCCTTGAGAAATATAATTTTTACATACACTTGTATATAATTCATACTTCTTATCATCTATAATTATGCTTTCATCTAATTTAGACAAAACTAAATATCTTCTTGCTGGTGCTGAAAGAGGACAAACAAGCAATCCGTGGTATCTTCTAGTATTTGCACCTAGAACTGTAGAAGATGCATATCCTCCTATTCCATTTGTAATTAACCATTCCTTTTCTAAACCATTTTCTAAATTTAAGTCCTTTTTTTCAAATTTCATTAGTGTACCTCCATTATTTTTTCAAATTGCTTTATATGTATTTCTCCTTTATTTACTTTTTTAAATTGAATTTTTTTATTTTTTCATTTCTTATTTCATCATAATCTTTCGGTCTTATTTTTTCCTTACCAATTTTACTTTCTTGATAAGCTTTTAGCACATCAGATTTTCGATTATTCATTTTTTCTAGTTTTTCTTTATCTTCTTCTACTCCCTTTTTTCTCATACTGGCTTTTTTTCTTTTTGCTGCCCTTTCATCCGCATATCTTATTGATTCTATTCTATCACTATATTTACTTACAAATTTACTTTTTCCCTTAATCTTCTCTTTTTTTACTTTTTTATTTTTTGCATTACGTCTTTTTTCTTTACTTATTTCTTTATCAGCTTGTAACTTTGAGTTCATCATTAAATATTCTGGTTCATTATGCTTGTCCTGAAATTTCATATCATCAAGTATTATTTTAATTAGAGTATCTGCAATAAGCATTGCGTCATGTCTTACAAAGTCTTCTTTTATTACTGACATATTTTCTTTTAAAAATTTAATTTTCTTATCTTTTATATTTGATAAATCTTGTTCAACAAGCTCTGCTCCATCTAAGTTATATTTTTTTATATATTCTGGTATTACTTCTCCCGTATCGTATAAACAATAATCTATAAGTCCTTCTCCACAATGGTCTATTATTGCATTTATATGGTCAGCTACTGAATAATTATCTGTTAATCCCGGCTCTGTCATTATATTACATACATACATTTTTATTGCTTTAGATTCTTTTATTGCCCTTGATATTCCATTTACTAATAAATTTGGAATAACATTTGTATATAAACTTCCTGGACCTATTATTATTCCATCTGCTTCTTGTATTGCCTCTATAACTTCTGGAAGTGCTTTACAATTTGATGGGTTTAAATATACTCTATTTACTTTTGTTAATTTATCATAAACAGTTTCTGCAATTTTATTTTTTTCTTCTATTAAATATCCATTTTCTAGCTCTGCACAGATTTTCATTTTGTCTTTTGTTACTGGCAAAACTTTTCCACATATTTTAAAAATTTCATTACTGTTTTTTACTGCTTCAGCTGTACTATTTGAAATTTCACTCATTGCTGCAAAATATAAATCAGGGAATGTAATTCCATTAACACTTCCTTCTGAATATCTGTAATTTAAAAGATCTTTCAATTTACTTTCATCATCTGTAGAAAGCGAAGCTATTGAATCTTTTATATCTTCAAGCTGTCTATATAGCATTGTTTCATTACTTTGCCCAAAGTTGTCTCCATAGCCTGAAACCGTTACAACAGCAGTTATATTGCTTGTATGTTTTTTTAATCCCTCTAAAGTATTATTTAATCCGCTTCCTCCTCCTATTACAACAATTTTTGGTCCTTTATCATAAACTTTTTTGTTGAAAATTAAAGAGTTTACATTTACTTTCTCGTTTCCACCTAATCTGTCATCTGTCGCTTCTATAAACAATTCCATAGTTCTTTTGTTTATAAAAATTATTCCTAATACAACACAAGTAAAACCTATAACAAAATTTATTATTATTTTAGCTGCATGTAAAAATGTTATTGTATTATTAGATGCAATAATATTTGCCATACCAAATGATGCAAAAACAACACCAACTAAAATAAGCATTATCCAACGTTTCATTTTTGAACTATCTTTAAACCACTGAAAAATTCCTTTCATTCAAAAATCCATTCCTTTCTTGCTTTATTTGTATAATTTATACATAATTATGAAAATTTAATTATTAAATTCTTTTAATTTTTATAATTATTTTTCTCCCATAATTTTTATTTCTTCCTCTATTTTTACTCCATGTGTTTCATATACTTTTTCTTTTACGTATTTTACTAAATTTAAAACATCCTCTGCTGTTGCATTATCATAATTTACAATAAATCCAGCATGTTTTTCAGAAATTTTTGCTCCTCCAATTTTAAATCCTTTTAAACCACATTCATCAATAAGTTTAGCTGTAATTATTCCTTCTTGCCTTTTAAATGAACTTCCTGCTGATGGAAATTCTAGTGGTTGTTTTTCTTTTCTTGAATTTAAATATTCGTTCATCTTTTTTTCAATCTTTTGTTTTTCACCATATTCTAATTTTAACGTAGTTTCTAAAACTATGTAGTTTATTTTTTGAAATATACTGGTTCTATATTCAAATTCTTGCTCTTTATTTGATAGTTCAAATATATTACCATCTAAATCCATACATTTGGTAGATATAACTATATCTTTCATTTCTTTTCCATAGGCTCCTGCATTCATGCAAATTGCACCACCTACTGTTCCCGGAACTCCTGATAATTCTTCAAATCCAGTTATTTCTTGTGTGGCAAGCTTAATCCCAAGTCCCATCATTTTATATCCTGCACCTACTGTTACTTGAACATTATTTTCTTTTTTTTCTATCTTTATATTTTGTATATTTATTTTTATTACTAATCCTCTTATTCCTTTGTCTGTGACTAGTAGATTACTGCCATTTCCTATAATATAAACTTGTAATTTTTTTTCTTTAGCATAATTTATAGTTTGCTTTAATTCTTCTACACTATTTACTACTATAAATTCATCTGCTTTTCCACCAATTTTAAAAGAGGTATGATTTTTCATTGGCTCATCAAATATTATTTTTTTTTCAATATTTAATGTATCATTTAACATTTGAAACGCTCCCTTACATTTTTCCTATATTATATTACCATCTTTTGAATATATTTACAAGATTTTTTTGTGATTTTAAGCAAAAAAGAATAAATTTTATTTTATACCAATTTGAGATTTTATAAATTTGCTTTTTTTCCAATATTGTGGTATAATAGAGTTGCATTGAAATTTTGCTATCATTATTTATATTAATAGATATTGGAGGATATTATTATGTGGGCATTTTGGTTACTTGTTGCAGGAATATGTTTTATTATTGAAATCTTTACAGTAGGATTTTTTGTATTTTGGTTTGGAATAGGGGCTTTGATTGCACTTGTAGTAAGTTTGTTTATAGAAAATCTCTTAGTTCAAGCAGTATTCTTTGTAATTTCATCAACTTTATTGCTATTATTTACTAAACCACTTGTAAATAAATTTATAAAAACAGATAAAACAACTCTAACAAATGTTTACCGCATAATTGATAAAGAAGGCATTGTTGTAGAAAACATAGATAGCCTAAATTGTACAGGAAAAGTTAAAGTTAAAGGAGAACTTTGGTCTGCAATAGCAGATACAGATATAGAAATGGGTTCTAAAATAAAAGTTATTAGTGTAAATGGAGTTAAATTAAAGGTTGAGAAAATTTCGGATCCTGTAAATGCCAATTAATTTTAATAT
Source organism: uncultured Clostridia bacterium (assembly GCA_947631225.1). GTDB lineage: Bacteria > Bacillota > Clostridia > TANB77 > CAG-508 > CAG-269. Next base: position 13,910 of record CANRKM010000057.1, on the reverse strand, counting down.
AACTCTAATGTTAAAGTTGTATTTTCTTTTAATTTGACTTTAATTTTAATATTAATTTTGATTTTAGTTTTTAAAATATAAATAAAATTTAAGGAGGTAATTATTATGCTAGCTTTTTTTATAATTTTAATTATAATAATCGCAGTCATTGCTTTCAAATCAATTAAGGTAGTTAATCAATCTGAAGTTTACATTATTGAAAGACTTGGTAAGTATTATAAAACAGCAGAAGCAGGTCTTACATTTATATTACCTTTTATTGATAGAGTTAGCTCAGTAGTTCTTTTAAAAGAACTTACAATGGACATCCCTCCACAAGGGGTTATTACCAAAGATAATGTTACAATTAGTATAGATACGGTTGTATTCTACCAAATAACAGATCCAGGTAAATCTGTTTATGAAATTGCTAATTTAAGAAAAGGTATTGAATATTTAGCAATTACAACAATTCGTGATATTGTTGGTAAAATGGATTTAGATGAAACATTTGGTTCAAGAGACAGCATCAACTTCCAACTTCGTTCAATCTTAGACGAAGCTACAGATAAATGGGGTTGTAAAATTAATAGGGTTGAAATAAAAGATATTAACCCACCTGCAGATATTAGAGATGCAATGGAAAAACAAATGAATGCAGAACGTAATAAGAGAGCTTTAATTCTTGAAGCAGAAGCTCAAAAGCAATCTGATATTACAGTTGCAGAAGGTAAAAAACAAGCTGCTATTTTAGAGGCAGAAGCTGAAAGTGAAGCAAAAGTAAGAAGAGCAGCCGGTGAAGCTAAAGCTATAAAAGAAGTTGCTGAAGCTAGAGCTAAAGAAATTGAAATGGTTTATGAAGCAATGAAAAATGCTAATCCTGATGACAAACTAGTTCAATTAAAATCTTTAGAAGCTTTACAAGAAGTTGCTAAAGGCGATGCTAATAAAGTATTTATACCTTTTGAAGCAACATCTGCTTTGAGTAGCTTAGGTGCTATAAAAGAAGTTTTAAAAGATGATGAAAAGAAAAAATAAAAAAAAAGCCATTTAAAATGGCTTTTTTTATTTTTTACCTTCTCCTATAACATCCTCTAATTAATCCTGTCCTTCCACCATTTGCTGAATTAGGTATAATGTTTCCTGCTAATGCAATACCGATTGTCTTGATTATTGTTATTATTTCCACAGCAACCACAATTATTATTGTCATTGTCACCTGAATTTGGACAATTACTATTTACTGTTAGTAATTCTTGACTATTTCCATTATTACATCTACAACTTATTTTAAGCAAATTTCCATTATTGGAATTATTTAAGTCATTTGCATTATTGATGTCATTTATTCCAAGTACAGGATTGCTGTTGTTTATTGGTTGCACAGTATTATCATTTGTAGAATGATTTGAACAAAATCCACATTTACATCCATCAAAGAATTTATCACATATACATCTAATTAACCTTACAATATAAGCTGTTATAAATGCAATTATTGTATAAATAATTATTGCAATTAAAGCTGTAGCTAAATCCATAATTACTCCAAATGCAAATAATGCAAAAATTATGATTAAATACACACCAAAGAAAGTTATTGCAACTAAAATTGGATTGTCTAATATTTTTTCTAAAACAATTGCAAGAAGAATTGTAGCAAATGGGATTGCAAAAAATATAAGTAAATTCATAATATATTCATTCCTTTCTCGTTTTGCTAAAAAGATACATATAGTTACTCTATATATTCTTGAATGATTTTTTATTATATATTATGAATTTACTTATACAAAAGTTACTTAATATTCGACACTTACTAAATAAAGCCCACAAGGTGGCAAAGTTTTTCCTGCATTTTCTCTTTTTCCCTCTAATATTATTTTAGATATCTCTTCTGGTTTTATTTTACCCAATCCCACTTCGACAAGCGTTCCTGATATAATTCTTACCATATTATACAAAAAACCGTTCCCGAGTTAGCTCTATTATAATTCTATTATTTTCTGTCATATATACTTTAGCTTCATATATTGTTCTAACACTACTTTTACTACTTGTTCCACTTGCTTTAAAAGCTTTAAAATCATGTTCTCCCTCAAAATATTTTGCTGCTAAGTTCATTTGTTTTACATCTAATTTTTGTGGAACATGATGTTCTAAATTTCTATATATTGCTGATGCAAATTCTGAATTATTTATTACATATCTATATGTTTTTTTCTTACAATTAAGTCTACTGTGAAATCTTTCTTCTACTTCCTCAGCCTTTATAATTCTAATTGATTTTTTTAATTTTGTATTTAAGGCAATAGGTATTTTTTCTATTGGTATACTTGAATTTGTTTTAAAATTTGCAACCTGCCCTAAGCTATGTACTCCAGCGTCTGTTCTTCCTGATGCATTTAATTCTACTTTTTCGTTAGTTACATCTTCTATTGCTTTTTCTATTGTTCCTTGTATGTTTAACTTATTTGGTTGTTTTTGCCAACCGTTAAAGTCTTTTCCATCATATTCTATTGTTAATTTTATGTTTCTTATCATTCCTATCCCCTCTCTTTTTTATAAACTTATACTTAGGCATTTGATACTGATTTCAAAAATATTATAAAAGACCAAATACTTATACTTGGTCTTTTGTTTTTTTATTTTTTATTTTTTTTATTTTTTCTTTTATTTTATCAAAAGTTCCACTTGTATTGTTTTCTTTTTCAGGAAATCTTTTAGTTACAATATTGCTTATTAAAATTTTTTTCAAAACATCTTCTCTAACATCTGCAATTAATGTACCATCTTTTGCAATAGAAATTTTTCCTGTTTCCTCTGAAACTACAACTACTATTGCGTCTGATTCCTTTGACATCCCAATTGCAGCTCTATGTCTTGTGCCTAACCCTGTATCTATATCTGTATCTCCTGCAAGTGGAAGCATACAAGCTGCTGCTGATATTTTGTTATCTGAGATTATTACAGCACCATCATGAAGTGGAGTATTGGGAACAAATATATTTACTAAAAGTTGAGGAGATACTTCTGAATCTATTGCAACTCCAGTTAATGCAATATCTTTTATTTTTATATCTCTTTCTATTACAATTAAAGCCCCTGTTTTGGTTTTTGCAAGCTCTTCCACTGCAATGGCAATTTTATATATATCTTCTTTTGTTTTAGTTACTATATCTTTATCCATACCAAATAATTTAGTAAATTTATTTGTACCTAACTGCTCTAAAGCCCTTCTAATTTCTGGTTGAAAAATTATTATTAGAAGTATAACTCCCCAATTCATTACAGCAGATAAAATGTAATTTAGTATATTTAAATTTAGCCATCCGACTTAACCACGTTGCTACAATTAATAAGGCTATACCTTTTACTAGTTGCCATGCTCTTGAATCTTTTACAATTTTTAGTAAATTATATGCTAAAAATATTACTATCACTAAATCTATAATTAATGGTATAAAATTTAATGGATTCTCTTGGTATATTTGAAGATATTGAAGTATATTCTCTTTTATATCTTTCATTATTTTTCTCCCTTTTACTTTTGCTTTTTATTATTTTAAGCTTGAAAATATGTATAAAAATAATATATGCATGTTATACATACAGACAAAATCATTAAAATAGCAAGAAATGCTGCCATTATTTTTACTGCAAGTTGTCCTTTACTTATTTTTATTTTTTTTGTTTTTTCTACCTTTTCTTTCATTTTTTTCTTCCTTTCTATTATATATATCTTTTTAATTGAATTTTTATGCTTTCTACATAATTATTATAACACTTTTTGTTTTTTTTGCAATAGAAATTTTTATGAAATAAATTTGTAACAATAATATACTTTTTATAATTATTTTTTGTAAATCATTTCTATACTATTTTATAAATTTGTAATAATTTCTCATGCACAATTTTTGCCTTCTCCTTGTCATTTGCATAAATAGTTGCAAGTAAGCTTCCATCCGCTACTGTGTCATTTACTTTTTGGTTCAGTATAATTCCGAACTGTTTTATCTATTTCATCTTCTTTTCTTACTCTTCCAGCTCCTAAAAAACATGCTAATTCTCCAATTTCTTTTGCATTTATTTCTTGTACTATTCCACATTTATCGCTAATCACTTTTAACTCATATTTAGCTTTTTTAAATTTACTCGTATTTTCTAAATAAGATATATCTCCTCCCTGATTTTGTACCATTTGTTTGAATTTTTCGTATGCTAGACCATGTTTTATAGAGTCTAACATTTTTTGTTTGTTTATTTCTAAATTCTCTCCTTTTCCAGCTAATTTTATCATGTTACTTCCTAGTTCTAAGACAATATTTTTTAAATCTTTTGGCATTTGCTTTCCTTTTAGAAAATTAATTGCTTCTATTATTTCTAAAGTATTTCCAACAGCATATCCTATTGGTTCATCCATTGGTGTAAATATGCTTTTTACTTCTCTATTTGCTAAATTTCCTATTTTTTCCATCTTTTTAGCCAGAAGTTTTGCATCTTCTAAATTTTTCATAAAAGCCCCTTTACCATAAGTTACTTCTAATACTATTTTATTGCTACCCAATGCAATTTTTTTGCTCATTATGCTTGACGCAATTAATGAAATATTATCTACACAATTTATACTATCTCTTAATTCATATATTTTTTTATCTGCTGGAGCTAAATTTTTTGTTTGCCCAATCATACTTATTCCAACTTTATGTATGTTCTCCTTAAATTTTGCAATATCTATATTTGTATTATATCCTGGTATTGCTTCCATTTTATCAACTGTTCCACCAGTAAATCCCAAACCTCTTCCTGACATTTTTGCAATAGGAATTCCTAAAGATGCTATAATTGGAAGAAGTACTATAGAAACTTTATCTCCTACTCCTCCTGTGCTATGTTTATCAACTATTGTTTCTCCAAATTCAGATAAGTCTAACACTTCTCCTGAATTTGCCATACTAAATGTAAGATAAGTAAGTTCTTCATCTGTCATACCATTTATATATATTGCCATAATTAAGCTTGACGCCTGATAATCTGTAATTTTTCCATTTGTGTAACCCTGAATAAAAAAATCTATTTCCTCTTTGCTTAAAATACATTTGTCCCTTTTTTTAGCTATTATGTCTAAAATATTCATTATTAGCTCCTTTTATTATATATATTTAATTTGAAATAATAATTATAGTATATTTTTTAAAAAGCTTCTTCTATGTATTGGGCATGGACCATATTCTTTTAATACTGCTATGTGTTTTGCAGTTCCATATCCTTTATGTGCTGCAAATCCATATTCTGGATAAACTTTGTCCCATTCTCTCATTATTCTATCCCTTGTGACTTTAGCAATTATCGAAGCAGCAGATATTGAATAACATTTTGCATCCCCTTTTATTATAGATTTGTATGGAATCCCTAATGTATCTATTCCTGTTAAAGCATCAACCATTATTATATTTGGTTTTTGTTTCATCTGTTTTATTGCCATTGTTAAGCCTTTTTTTGTAGCTTGTAATATATTTATTTCATCTATTTCTTCTGGATAAATTATTCCCACCCCATAACTTATTGCTTCATTAATTATGGTTTCGTATAATCTTTCTCTTTTATTTTCTGATATCTTTTTAGAATCATTTACGCCTTCTATCATAGAATCAGGCTTTAAAATTACTGAACTAACAACAACAGGACCAGCTAGTGGTCCTCTTCCTGCTTCATCTATTCCAGCAATATATTTTATTCCTTTATCAAAAAATTCTTTTTCTATTTCTTTTAATTTTATTAATCTTGCTTCTTCTTTTTCTTTCATTTAAGTTTGTTCTCCTATTTCTGATTGTAAACTAGATAATGTGTAATATGTTTTACCCTCATATTTTACACCTGAAGTATATACAATATCTAATTTTGTATTATCTTGTGCATTATATACAACAATATATTTATCTATATCATCTATATCTGAAAGCCCCATTAATTCCATTGTTCTATTTGTTACTCTATAGCTTTCATATTCTGTTCCCACATTTTTATCTATTCCGAACTATTTTATCATCTAAAATCTCTTCCCTTTGCATAGCATAATCATTTTCAAACAATTCTTGCTTTTTAGCAGATTTTTCTTTATCTACAACATCCCAAGTTTTTGAACTAACTTCTTCAGCTATAACTTTTGCTTTTGCTTTTATTGAAATCATATTTGTTTTGTAGTTATCTACTTTTACTCGCTTAATTAATGTAGTTCCTTCGTTAATTGAAATTGTTGCAATTATGCTAATAACAATTATCATTATTATTAGTGTAATTATTGTAATACCTTTATTATTTTTTAAAATTTCCATATTAACTTCATTCCTTTCTAAAGTACAAATTCAGAATATCATTTAACCTTACTTATTCCTTACTTTTATTATTAATTTTTCAATATCTTCTTTTGGGGTTGATGCTCCAGCCATTATTCCCACTTTATTTACATTATTTAATTGCTCTAGTTTAAATTCTTCTGCATTTTCTACCCAAACTTCTTTTTTACAATATTCTTTTGATATATCGTAAAGTTTACCTGTGTTTGAACTTTTTTTATCTCCAATTATTATCATCATATCTACTTGCTTTGATATTTCTATTGTCTCTTTTTGTCTAATTTCTGTCGCATTACATATTGTTTTTTGTACTACTATATTTTTATCTACTAAACCATTTTGTAATATTTGAACTATATCATCAAACTTTTTGGAATTATATGTTGTTTGTGCTACAATTAAAATATTGTTTATTTTGGATTTTCTTATAATTTCTATAGCTTGCTCAATTTCATCCTTTTCTTGTAATATATAAGAATTTTCTCCACAAAAACTAATTGTTGCAATAGTTTCTGGATGCTCTTTTATCCCAATTAAAATTATAAAAAATCCATTTTTACTATATTCTTCCACAATTTTATGTATTTTTAATACTTTCGGACAAGTTAAATCTTTAATTTTTAAGTTCATTTTCTTAATTTTATTATATGTTTCTTTAGTTGCACCATGTGCCCTAATAATTACTGTTCCTTTTGCCTCTTCTATGTTTTCTATAAATCTTATTCCAGCAGATTCTAAGTCTTTTATTACATTTTTGTTATGTACGATTTCTCCTAAACAGCAAATTTCTTCCTTTCCCTCTATTTGTTTTTTTGCTTCTTCTACTGCTGTTTTCACACCAAAACAAAATCCTGCTGTTTTTCCCAAAATAATTTCCATGTTGAAATGCATTCCTTTCTGATTGTATATATTAAAGGTTGAAAAAGAATTAAATTTTGACAAGGCAAAATTTATTTTAAAGGCAGGGGAGCATACTGTTTGTATGTAACCGCGTTTAAAATAAATTTTAACGCAGTCAAAATTGTAATTATTTTTCAACCAACACCCTATTTTTAATAAAAGAGCTTAACAATGTTTTTATTAAGCTCCTTTCTTTTTTATGTTGCTATATAATATCCTACTCCTCTTTTTGTAATTAGTATTTTTGGATTTGATGTATCTTTTTCAATTTTTTCTCTTATACGCCTCACTGTTACATCTACTGTTCTTATATCTCCATAATATTCATATCCCCATACTTTTTCAAGTAATGTTTCTCTTGTAACCACTTGTCCAGGATCTGTTGCTAAAAATTTTAAAACTTCAAATTCTCTTAATGTCAAATCTACTATTTTATCATTAACCATAACTTCAAATCTATCTAAATCTAATGTTAAAACTCCAACTTTTATTGTATTAGTTCTTTTTATTTCTTTGTTCTCAATGCTTTCATCTGAATTTTTCTTTTCTTTTTCCATTTCAGATAAAACGTCCGCTTTTCTTAAGTTGGCTTTTACTCTTGCCAATAATTCCCTTACACTAAATGGTTTTGTTATATAATCATCTGCTCCTAATTCTAATCCTAAAATTTTATCTAACTCTTCATCTTTTGCAGTTACCATTAAAATTGGAATGTTCATCATATTTTTTATTCTCTTACAAACAGATAATCCGTCTAATTTTGGAAGCATTATATCAAGAAGAATTAAGTCTGGCTTTTTTTCTTGTGCAACATTTATTGCCTCTAGTCCATCTTTTGCCTCTATAACATTATATCCTTCTTTTTCTAGGTTATGTGTTAATAGATTTATAATCATTTTTTCATCATCAACTATTAATATAGTTTTCTTGAAATTATCAACTTCTTCCATAATTAATCACATTCCTTCCCAAGGCACAAATTCTGATAAATAAATTCCAAAATTTTGAAATTATTCAACCTTAAGCCTCCCTAAATCTACTCTTTACGTTATTTAATATATCACATTTATAATTTTTATACAAGTTTTATTTTAAAAATTCTTTAACTTCTTTTAAAATTTCTTTTTCTCCGACTTTTTTCAAGTTTTAATGTAATCATTGGCTTAATTCCTGATGAAAATTTTATTCTTTTTCCATATTTTTTTATTACCTGTGATATAATATTATTATCAAATTTACCTGCATCATAAATAAAAAGTAATGCTTCTGGCTTACTTTGAATTTTTGTTATAAATTTGTTTTTAGCAATAGATTTTATTCTAGATATTTCAAGTAAATTTTCTATTTCGTTTGGCATATTTCCAAACCTATCTATAAGTTCATCTATTAGATTTCTTATATCTTCTTCATTTTTACAAAGTGCTATATCTTGGTAAATTTCTATCTTTTGATTCTGGTCTGATATATATTCATCTGGAATATAACTCGTTACATTTAAATCTATTTGACACTCTATTTCTTGTTCTACTGTTAAACCTTGTTCTTCTTTTAATACTTCATCTAAAATTCTACAATATGTGTCATATCCAACTTCTTCTAAATGCCCATGTTGAATTTCTCCAACTAAACTTCCTGCACCTCTTATTTCTAAATCACGCATTGCAATTTTAAATCCTGAACCAAATTCTGTAAACTCTTTTATTGCTTTTAAACGCTTATCTGCAACCTCAGATAGTAATTTATCTTTTCTATAAGTAATATATGCATATCCTTGTTTTTCTGATCTTCCAACTCTTCCTCTCAATTGATATAATCCTGCAAGTCCCATTCTGTCAGCATTTTCTATTATTATAGTGTTTGCATTTGGTATATCAATACCAGATTCTAAGATTGTTGTACTAACTAATACATTTATTTTTCCATCTATAAAGTCAGTCATTATATCTTCAATTTGGCTACCTGTCATTTGTCCATGTGCATACCCTACTTTTGCTTCAGGAACTAACCTTGATATTTTATCTGCTTTTAACATTATGTCTTCTACTTTGTTGTATAAATAAAATACTTGACCCTCTCTCTCTAATTCTTTTGTAATTGCTTCTCTTATAACCTCTTCATCATATTCTAAAACATAAGTCTGTACAGGCTTTCTGTTTTGTGGTGGCTCATAAAGACAAGACATATCTCTTACTCCTACAATAGACATATGCAGTGTTCTAGGAATTGGTGTTGCTGTCATTGTTAAAACATCTACATTTGCTTTGTATTGTTTTATTTTTTCTTTTGCTTTAACTCCAAATCTATGTTCCTCATCTATTATTAAAAGTCCTAAATCTTTAAATTCCACATCTTTTCCAAGTATCTTATGTGTTCCAATTACAATATCTACATCTCCTAATTTTAGCTCTTTTATTATTCTGTTCTGATCTTTAACAGTCCTAAACCTATTTAAAAGCTCTATTTTTATCGGAAAATCTTTCATTCTTTCTTTAAAAGTTTCATATTGTTGTTTTGCTAAAACTGTTGTTGGTGCTAAATATGCAACTTGTTTGCTATCCATCACTGCTTTAAATGCTGCTCTAATTGCAACTTCCGTTTTGCCATAACCCACATCTCCACAAAGTAACCTATCCATAGGTCTTTCACTTTCCATATCTTTTTTTACTTCTTCTATAGAACGTAATTGATCATCTGTTTCTATATATGGAAATGTAGCTTCAAATTGTTTCTGAAATTCATTGTCTTTGCTAAATGCAAATCCCTTTGCTTTTTCACGCTTAGCATAAAGCTCTATCAAATCTCTTGCAACTTTCCTTAAATTATTTTTTACCTTTGATGTCGTTTTTTCCCAATCTTTAGAACCAATTTTATTTAATTTAAGATTTATTTCATCTCCACCAACATATTTTCTTATTTCGTCTAAAGAATTAGTTGGTATATATAAAATATCATCACCTAAGTATTTTAGTTTAATATAATCTCTTGTTATTCCATCTGCTGTTAATGTATTTACTCCAATATAAATTCCAATACCGTATCTTTTATGAACTACATAGTCTCCTACTTTTAAATCAGCAAATACTACCTTTTCAGCATTTGTAAATGTATTATCATTTCTTTTTCTTGTACTTCTTCTCGCTTCTACTAAATCACTCGCCATTATAAGAATTTCATTAAAATCTTGACTAAAAAATCCCCCTGATACTTTTCCAAGTGTAATTGTAACTGTTTGGTTTGATTTAGTTATTATATTTTGGTTTAAATCTTCTTGAAATATTGATAATATTTCATTTTCATTTAATAATTTTTCTATTTTTTTGGCTTTTTCTTTTGTATCAACTACAATATAGACATTTTTTTGTTGTTTCAAGAAATTTTTTATATCACCAATAAATAAGTCTATTCCACTTTTAAAATAATTTAACTCTTTAAATTTAAAATTATATTTTTCTATACTATTTTTATTTGTATTATCTAATTTTTCTAAATATATTGTTTGATACTTTTTTATTTTTTGCTCAAGTTCTTCTGTTCTTATATAATTTTTTAACGCATCTGGTGTAATTCTTTCTTTTTCTATTAAAGCTTTTATTGTATTTTCGTTGTCTTGTTCTATATTGTCTGATCTTAACTTAACTTTACCTATTTCATCTATAAAAAATAAATAACTGTCATCTAAATAATCCAAAAAAATTTCCTGTTCTTTATAAAAAGAATTAAAATACCTATCAATTTTGCTTATATAATTTCCATTTCTAATCTGTTCTATATCTCTTTCTTGCTTTTCTATTAAATTTTCTGGGCATATTTGTTCTTGAATATTTTTTATAACTTTTGTCAAATCTTCTTCTAAAATATATTCATGGGCAGGGAAGATTTCTGCTTTATCAAAATTTTCAATAGATCTTTGACTTATTATATTAAATGTCCTTATAGAGTCAATTTCATCTCCCCAAAGTTCAATTCTTATTCCTTTTGTCTCACTTATTGAAATATCTATTATTCCACCTCGTATTGCAAATTCTCCTCGTCCATCAATTAATTCAAACCTTTCATACCCTAAGTTTATAAGTTTTTGCTTTAAATCTTCTAAATTACATATATCTCCTATTTTGAAATTTAAAACATTTTTATATAAAATTTTTTTTGGAATTATTTTTTGTTTTACTGCTTCTACAGATGTAACTATAACATTATTTTGCTTTTTATATATTTTGTTTAATACATCTATTCTTTCATATGGCAAATTTTTGCTTTCAGCAATATAATCATATGTTATAATCTCTTTTTTAGGTAAATAGATTACTTTGTCTGTAAAAAATTTTAAATCATTTACTAGCTTTTGTGCTTGAATTTCATTATATGTTATAAGTAAAATTGGTCTTTTTATATTTTCTAAAACAGAACTTAATATTAATGTTTCAGATACGCAATCTATGCCCGATATTTCTACCGGGCTTTTTTTATTTTCTATATTTTTTAAAAAATCTTTAAATTTTTCACTGTTTTTTAAATCTTTTGACAGTAAATTCATTCTTCTCTACTTCTTTCTTTATTTTCTTGCATCTTTTCTCTCATTTGTTTCATAACTTCATCTCTACTCTTCGATTTTTGAATTTCTGATTTGTTTACTTTTATATCTTTTAAGTTTATTTTTTCTTTATCATTAAATAATTTTTTTTCAAGCATATCAACTCTTTCTAAAGATTCAAGTAGTTCTCTTTTTACTCTTTTTAGGTGTTCATCATCTTCTAATTCTTCATCATCTTCAGAGTTTTTTTTCTTTTTTGCAAAATATTTCTCATTTTGCACTTTATAATTTTTTATTTCCTCTTCTTGAGATATTTCAGGCTTTTCCCCTTCCACCAAATCTTCTAGTACACCTTTTATATCTACTACTCTTTCTTCAAATTCATCATTTGTCTCTTGATATTCTTTATTTGTTTTTTTATTTGGCATTGAATTTATTCCTCTTATAACATATTTAGGTTTTTATAAAGGCTTTACCCATAAACCTTTATGACTTTTTTATATATTTTATCTTTTCATATTTTATCATAAATTCCAAGAAAAATCAATTAATTTAATTAAAAAAATGGAATTGCATTACACAATTCCATTTCTTTTATTATTATTAGCCTAAATTTACTACAATTTTTATAAAATATTATTGTAATTCAACAGTTGCTCCAACTTCTGTAAATTTAGCTTTTAAGTCTTCAGCTTCTTCTTTGCTTACATTTTCTTTAACTGTTTTAGGAGCTCCATCAACTAAATCTTTAGCTTCTTTTAATCCTAAACCTGTAGCATCTCTAACTACTTTTATTACTTTTATTTTTTGATCTCCTGCTGCTGATAAAACAACATTAAATGATGTTTTTTCTTCAGCTGGTGCTGCAGCAGCTGAAGCTGCTGGTGCTGCTGCTGCTACAGCAGATACTCCAAATTCTTCTTCTATAGCTTTTACTAAATCAGCTAATTCAACAACTGTCATTTTTTTTATTTCTTCAATCATTTCTTCTTTACTCATTTTAATATCCTCCATTAATTTTTATTTATTTGCGTTTTAGTTCGCCAACTTTATTCTTTTTATTTTTTCATTTACATTTTATATTTGTAAATTTTATTTCACTAAGCTTGTTCTTTTTGTAATCTAACTTGTTCAAGAGCAACTGCAAATTTTGAAATATTTGCAAGTAATCCTCCAGCAAGCATAGATAAAAGCTCTTGTCTTGATGGTAATTTTGCTAAAGTTATAATTTCTTCCGCAGTCATTAATTTGCCTTCTATAAAACCACCTTTTATTTTATAATAATCATTATTTTTTGCAAAATTATATATTATTTTTGTTGGTTCTAAGAAATCTTCTTCTGTCATTACTACAGCTGTTGGTCCTTCTAACTGTTCATCTAAACCTTCTAAATTACATTCTGCTAATGCTCTTTTGGTAATATTATTTTTTATAACTTTATATTCGGCATTTATATTTCTTAGTTCATTTCTAATTTCTGTAACATCGGAAACATTAATTCCTCTATAGTCTGCTAATAGTATTAATTTAGCTTTTTTCATTTTTTCTGCTAAATCAGATACCTGTTCTTTTTTTAAACTAATGTTTTTTTCACTTGCCATTTAACTTTCACCTCCTGAAATTTTTTATTTATATTTTAAAATTAATAACTTTTTTATATTTCAACTTAAAACATTATATTTTTTATTGAAACTTTTTCATATTTTTATTAATAATTTTGGAGTTTTTACATAAAAAACTCGTTATAGCCTGACCTAGACATATAACGAGATATAATTCTCATCTATGCCTCGGTAGGTCTTATTTATAATTATTTGCCTACTGTCTTTGGCTATATTTATTTTTTTATTGTTCAATCGAAATTCCAGGTCCCATTGTTGTTGTTACTGAAACACTTTTTATATATTGTCCTTTTGCTGCTGCCGGTTTTGCTTTTATTATAGCATCTATGATTGTTTGGTAATTTTCTTGTAGTTTTTTTGCTCCAAATGATACTTTTCCAAATCCTAAGTGAATAATATTTGTCTTATCTAATCTGTATTCAACTTTACCAGATTTAATATCTTCTATAGCTTTTGTTACATCCATTGTAACTGTTCCAGATTTAGGGTTTGGCATTAATCCTTTTGGTCCTAATACTTTAC
>CANRKM010000056.1 GCA_947631225.1 uncultured Clostridia bacterium | reverse complement strand
AATCGGAGCAATATGCACAAGAAGGAGCAATTGCCTATACAGATATTGGGCAAATGTATAGTAACTATATACGTAAAAATACTAAAGAAATAAAAAATGAAAATAATGAAAGAAGCTCAATATAGTGAAACAGTAGCGTAAGTATTAGACATATTAAATTACATAAGAAAGTCCTTTCTTTGATATTTGTTTTTGGTTAAATTAATTATATCAAAGGACTTTCTTTTTTTCTATTCCGAAATCATTTTACACTATCTATAGGCAATTAAATTTGACTTTAGGCAAAAAAAATGTTATAATAAAAAACATAAAAAATGAGATTTTAAGCCAAAATAAAGAAATGAGATAATTAAATAAAAATGGATTTTTAAATAAGAGAAATAGAAATCTATTTAAAGATCGTTTATTTTGCGTTGTTTAAGATTTTAAATTTAATTTAAGGAGAGAAAAGATAAATGGAAGAAAAGATGAACGATACAGGCAAAGTAAGAAGTGCTCGTAGAAAAAGCATGCAAAAGAAAACATATAGTAAAAAAGAAGAAGTCACTGTCAAAGAAGAAAATGTGGATAATAAAGTAAAAAAAGAAACGAAGAGAGGTGTGAAAAAAACAAAAGAAGAAAAACAAACAAGAAATGAGAAAAAATCTTCTGAAAGCAAAAGGAATACAAATCAAAAAGAAAATGCAAATGTTCCAAAAGAGATGTCATTAAGAGAAATGCCTAAAAACAGATCATTAAATAGTATTAAAGAAAAAATAAGTTTTAAAAAATCAAGATTAAAAATAATTCCTCTAGGAGGATTACATGAAATAGGAAAAAATATAACAGTTTTCCAATATGAAGACGAAATGATGGTTGTAGATTGTGGATTATCATTCCCAGAAGATGATATGTTAGGTATAGATTTAGTTATACCAGATATAACATATATTGTAAGAAATCAAGAAAAATTAAAAGGAATGGTAATTACACATGGACATGAAGATCATATAGGTGGAGTGCCATATTTTTTAAAACAAGTAAGTACACCAATTTATGGTACAAGACTAACATTAGGATTAATAAAAAATAAACTAGAAGAACATAGATTAACAGCAAGTACTGAATTACATGATGTTAATCCAGGAGAGATTATAAAAATAGGAAAGTATTTTAAAGTAGAGTTTATACAAAGCTCTCACAGCATTCCAGATTCAGTTATGCTTGCAATTAAAACACCTGTTGGAACAATTGTACACACAGGAGATTTTAAAGTGGATTTTACTCCAATGGATGGAAAAATAATGGATTTTGGAAGATTGGCCGAACTTGGAAATCGAGGAGTTTTAGCATTAATGTCTGACTCAACAAATGCAGAAAGAAAAGGTTTTACAATGTCAGAGAGTTCGGTTGGAGAAGTATTTGAAAAATTATTTACCCATTGTACTAAAAGAATTGTTGTTGCAACATTTGCATCAAATGTTCACAGAGTTCAGCAAATAGTAAATTGTGCGGTTAAATATGGTAGAAAAATAGCAATATGTGGTAGAAGCATGATAAATATGATAACAACAGCGAGGGAATTAGGCTATATTGATTGTCCAGATAATATTTTTATAGATATAGATATGATAAATAACTACACGGATGATAATTTACTTATTATAACAACAGGAAGTCAAGGAGAAACAATGTCAGCATTAACTAGAATGGCCTCTGGGACACATAGAAAAGTAAAAATAACTCCAAATGATTTAGTAATAATTTCAGCAAATCCAATTCCAGGAAATGAAAAAAGTGTTTCAAAAGTAATAGATTCACTTATGCAAATAGGTGCAGAAGTAGTCTATTCAGCATTAGAAGATGTCCATGTTTCTGGTCATGCTTGCCAAGAAGAGCAAAAATTAATTTTAGCTTTAACAAAGCCAAAATATTTTTTACCAGTTCATGGAGAATATAGACAATTAATGGCACATAGTGAAACAGCTAAAATGATGGGTATAAATGCAGAAAATATTATAAAATTGGAAAATGGCAAAATATTAGAGATAGACGAAAATAGTGCAGAATTTAATGGTTTAGTACAATCAGGAATAGTTCTTGTAGATGGTTTAGGAATAGGTGATGTTGGAAATGTTGTATTAAGAGATCGTCAGCATTTATCACAAGATGGTTTAATAATAGTTGTTTTAACAATGGATGGTTCTTCAGGAGAAGTTATTGCTGGACCAGATGTTATATCAAGAGGATTTGTTTATGTAAGAGAATCTGAAAATGTGATGGATGATATTAAGCAAGTTGTAAAACAAATAGTAAAAAAATGTGAAGAACAAGATATTCGTGATTGGACTACAATTAAAAATTCTATAAGAGAAAACTTAAGAGAATATATTTTTTCTAGAACAAAGAGAAACCCAATGATTATACCAATTGTTATGGAAGTTTAATAAAAAATAATAAATACTCTAAAAATGAAAGGAATGAATTGTAAAATGACATATAAAGAATTAGCAGATTTAATATTTCCAAATGTAAAAGACATAAAATATTATGAAGAAAAATATCCTGAAAGAAACTTACCAGAAGGAGCAATAGTTACAAGATTTGCACCTAGTCCAACAGGATTTGTTCATATAGGAGGGTTATATCAATCATTAGTTGCAAAAACTGTAGCAAATAAAACAAAAGGAGTATTTTTCTTAAGAGTAGAAGATACAGACCAAAAAAGGGAAGTAGAAAATGGAATAACAGATATAGTAAATTCTTTAAAAACATTTGATATGGCACCAGATGAAGGCATGATATCAGATACAGAAGAAATAGGAAATTATGGTCCATATAAACAATCATTAAGAAAAGATATATATCAAAGTTATGCAAAATATATGATAGAGATGGGAAAAGCATATCCATGTTTTTGTACACCAGAAGAAGGAGAAGAATTAAGAAAAAAACAAGAAGCTGCAAAAGTTAGAACAGGATATTATGGAGTATGGGCAAAATGTAGAAATTACTCAATAGATGAAATGGTTGAAAAAATAAAAAATGGGGAAGAATATGTTATAAGATTTAAGTCACCAGGAAGAGAAGACAGAAAAATAAAACACAAAGATGTAATAAAAGGAAATGTTGATTTTCCAGAAAATGACCAAGACATAGTTATAATAAAATCAGATGGACTTCCAACATACCATTTTGCACATGCAGTAGATGACCATTTAATGAGGACAACTCATGTAATTAGAAGTGATGAATGGTTGTCATCTGTTCCATTACATTTACAATTATTCCAAGAGCTAGGATTTAAAGCACCTAAATATGCACATATTTCACCAATAATGAAAAATGATAATGGAAACAAACGTAAATTAAGTAAAAGAAAAGACCCAGAAGCTGCAGTTAGCTATTATGAAGAAATGGGAGTTCCAGCCTTAGCAGTAAAAGAATATTTATTAAATATAGCAAATTCAAGTTTTGAAAATTGGAGAAGACAAAACAAAGATGCAAAAATAGAAGATTTTGATTTTAGTTTGAACAAAATGAGTGTTAGTGGTGCATTATTTGATATGGTAAAATTACTTGATGTATCAAAAATTGTAATATCAAAATTTTCAGCAGAAGAGGTATATAAAAAGGCTTTAAAATGGGCAGAGACTCACGATGAAGAATTAACAAAAATGTTAGAAAATAAAGAATATTCTTTAAAAATCCTTAACATAGAAAGAGGAAATTCAAAACCTCGTAAAGATATTGCAAAATGGTCAGATGTTAAAGATAATATTATTTATATGTATGATGATAAATTTTTAAATGCAAATATAGAATATCCATATCAAATAATAAACAATAAAGAGGATATAAATAAAATTTTAAATTTATATATAGAAAAATATTATAACGAAGAAGATGACAAGCAAACATGGTTTGAGAAAATAAAAGAACTAGCTGGTCAAATGGGATATGCTAAAGAAGTAAAAGAATTTAAACAAAATCCTGAAATGTATAAAGCACATGTTGGAGATGTAAGTACTGTTTTGAGAATTGCTTTAACTGGAAGGACAAACACTCCCGATATGTATGAAATTATGCAAGTACTAGGAAAAGATAGTATTATAAAAAGATTTCAAAAAGCTAGAAAAATTTTATAGGAGCGATTTATGGAATATAATGTCGGAGATATTGTTAGAACAAAAAAAGAGCATCCTTGTCGGAAGCAAAATTTGGGAGATAACAAGAGTTGGTGTCGATTTTAAACTTAAATGTAAAGGGTGTGAACATGTAGTGATTATGCCTAGAGAGCAAGCTTTAAAGGCAATAGTAAAAAAACTAAATTAGGTTATATTACTAAAAAAGTAAAATAAATGTAATATTACAGGAATATTAATATTTTATTACATTTTCGCCATTTTCCTTGACTTTACGTAAAAAAATTATAAAATAATTATATGAGATAATTTACAAATATTTTCTTTGAAGAGGACTTTTATGAGAATTATAAGTGGAACAGCAAGAGGTACAAAATTATATACATTAGAAGGATTAGATACAAGACCAACATTAGATAGAGTAAAAGAAGCTTTATTTAATATAATATTTGATAAAATACAAGAAGCTAAAGTTTTAGATTTATTTTCAGGAAGCGGAGCAATAGGATTAGAATTTGCAAGTAGAGGAGCAAAAGAGGTTTATCTTTGCGATAATTCAAAAAGTGCATGTGAAATTATTAAAAAAAACATTCAAAAAACACATCTTGAAAATAAAACTATATTATATAATTTAGATTTTAAAGAAGTATTAAAAGAAAATAAAGATCTAATTTTTGATATAATATACTTAGATCCACCATATAAAACTGATTATATAAAAATTGCAATTAATGAGATAATAAAAAATAATATGATAAACGAAAATACATTAATAATTGCTGAAACAGATGAATTAGAAAAGTTACTTATGCAAATTAAGAATATAGAAGAAATAAAACTTGAGAGTGAAAGAAAATATGGGAGAGTGCATATTTTGTTCTTAAAGAAAATAAGCAGAAAGGAAGAATAGAAAATGGAAATATTCACTTTATTGGAAACATTGGAAGACATCCTAGAAAAAAGTAAAAGTGTACCATTCACAAATAAGGTAATAGTTAATAAAGATGAAATCGTTGAAATTATTCAAGAGATTAGACTTAAATTACCAGATGAATTAAAACAAGCAAAATGGATAAAAGAAGAAAGACAACGTATTCTTTTAGAAGCTCAAAAAGAAGCAGATGGTGTTGTAAAAGAAGCAGAAAGCAGAATAATTTCTATGATAGATGAACATGAAATTACAAGAAAAGCATATGACCAAAAAAATGAAATAATAGAAACAGCAAATGAAATGTCCAGAGAGATTACAAATGGAACAAAGGAATATGCTGATAATTTATTAGAAAATACAGAAAAAGTATTAGGAGAAACTTTACAAAACTTAGAAAAAAATATGTCTGAGGCATTAAATTTGATGCATATGTCTTTAGAGGATATGATAAAAACAGTACAAAATAGTAGAAAAGAATTACAATAAAGGTACTAATTAATAATGATATTAAAAAGTTTAACATGTAACTCAATAAATAAAAAAAATAGCAAAAATTTATTGCTATTTTTTTTGTCTTTTGATAAAATATACTTTGTAAAAAAAGAAAGGAATGTACAAAAATGGCAAGAAAAAGAAAAAGATATACTGCAAGAGGAAGAGCTACAGAAGCAAAAAGAAAAAATAAAAATAATTTAGATATAAGTGTAATTGTAATAATGATTTTTAGTGTGCTATTGGCAGCTATTTTATATACAAATTCAGGAGAGATAGGACAAAAATTAAATGAAATATTAGGTGGGCTAATTGGAATTTTACGTTTTATACTACCAATTGGAACTTTTGCAATAGCAATAAAAATAGCAAGTGAACATGAAGAAGATTATATTACAGGAAAATTACTTCAATATGCTGTTTTGTTAATATGTCTAGCAATAATATTTAGTGTTTATGAGATTTCTACAGGAAATATTGAAGTTTCAGGTAATTTATCTCAAAATATAAAAAAATCATATGAATTAGGAGCATTAAACAAAGGAGGAGGAGCAATTGGTACAGTAGCAGCAATTTTCTTAGTAAAAATGCTAGGAAATTTAGGTGCTGTTATATTAAGTATTGGGGTATCTATATTAATATTTGCTTTTATTTGGGGAATAGATTTATCTGAATATTTAAGTAAAAGTATAGAAGGGCATATAGAAAGAAAAGAAGAACAAAAAATTGAAAGAGAAGAATATAGAAGAAAAAGAGCAGAAATGATTGCTCAAAGAAGAAAAGAACAACAAGAATTAGAACAAGAAACAAAAGAACGAAAAATCAATGAAATATCAGCAATACAAGATATGCAGGAAGCAGAACAAATAAAAATAAATTTAAATGGTAGAGTTATAGATTCAAATGAAAATGAAAAAGGTTTCAAAAAATTCTTTAAAAAACAAAGAAGAGAAGAAAAAGAAAGTACAACTGATACAGCAAATTCTATTATGCAAATAGATGAGGAAACAGGAGAAATATTTGAGCCAAATAGTACATTGTTTGTCCAAGAGGAGGAGCAAAAACAAGATAAAACAAAACAAGTTTTACAACTTGAGCATACAATATCAGTTGAAGATGATAATTATGTTTTTCCACCATTAGATATTTTAAGCGAAATGGAAAAAAGCTCTTTAAAAGGTGGAACAAAATCATTAACAAATACTGCGGCAAAGCTTCAAAAAACACTATATAGTTTTGGGGTTTCAGCAAAAGTTGAAAATGTTACTGTTGGACCTGCAATTACAAGATATGAATTAAAACCAGCAGAAGGAGTAAGAGTTAGTAAAATTGCAAATTTAGCAGACGATATAGCATTAAACTTAGCTGCAGAAACAATAAGAATAGAAGCACCAATTCCAGGAAAACAAGCTGTTGGAATTGAAGTTCCAAACACACAAAAAGAGATGGTTGGCTTAAAAGAAGTTTTAGAAAGTGAAGAATTTAAATCAAATGACTCTAAATTAAGCGTAGCTCTTGGAAAAGATGTTGCAGGAAGTCCAGTTGTAGCAGATATTTCTAAAATGCCACATGTATTAATTGCAGGATCAACTGGTTCACGGTAAATCAGTTTGTATAAATACAATAATTACAAGTATAATATACAATAGTAAACCAAGTGAAGTAAAAATGGTAATGGTAGACCCAAAGGTTGTTGAACTTTCAGTATATAATGGTATACCACATTTATTAATTCCAGTTGTAACAGACCCTAAAAAAGCAGCAGGAGCGCTTGCCTGGGCAGTGCAAGAAATGGATAATCGTTATAATTTATTTGCTGAAAGAGGTGTAAGAGACTTAAAAGGATACAACAAACTAGCTAAACTTGATGGCTCAGGAAAATTACCACAAATTGTTGTAATTATAGACGAGCTTGCAGATTTAATGATGGTTGCGGCAAAAGAAGTTGAAGAATCAATTTGTAGATTAGCCCAAAAAGCTAGAGCAGCAGGAATGCATTTAGTAATTGCAACACAAAGACCATCTGTTGATGTAATAACAGGATTAATAAAAGCCAATGTACCTTCGAGAATTGCATTTGCAGTATCATCACAAGTTGATTCAAGAACAATTTTAGACCAAGTAGGTGCGGAAAAACTTTTGGGAAAAGGAGATATGCTTTATTTTCCAGCGGGAGCTGCTAAACCAACAAGAGTACAGGGGGCATTTGTTTCAGATGAAGAAGTTGAACACATAGTTGAATTTGTAAAATCAAACGGTACAGCAGTATACAGCGAAGATATATTAGATTCAATAGAAAATGGAAATAAAGAAGAGCAAGGAAAAAATTCTACATCAGGTGGAGGAGAAGAGGATGATACAGATCCATTTTTACAAGATGCAATAGACACAGTTGTAGAAACAGGACAAGCATCTACATCTTTTATACAAAGAAGATTTAAAGTAGGTTATGCAAGAGCAGGAAGAATTATAGACCAAATGGAAGAAAAAGGCGTAATATCAGGATACCAAGGAAGCAAGCCAAGAGAAGTTCTATGGACTTTAGAGAAACTTCAAGAAATGAAAATGGGAACAAAGGCTGAAGAGTAAGAAAGGATAAGTAAATTTGAAAGATAAACTTTTTGATAAAATTGTAAAAAAAGATTATAACAATAATTTAGAAAAAGTTTTAAGTAAAAAAGGATTTTCAGAAGATGTAAAAAATACTTTGCTTAGTATGTTTTATAAAATTGAAGGTGGATATAATGACTATAGTGAAGTAAAAAGAGATACTTTTACAAAACAAGAGTACATAGTAAAACTAATAGATATTATAGATAAGGATTGCAAAAAAATAAAATTTATTAGTAAAAATGATATAAAACGAGAAAACGTAGATAGCATAAAACAAGAAATTATTTGTTTTCCAATAGAAAATAAAATTTTGTACTCTATTGCAAAAATTCGGAAAGAAAAATATTGTTGTAAATCTTATAGATGAAAGTATTGAAGAAGCATTTTCTTTTGTATTAAATACAGGAAATAATATAAATATGGTAGAACCACTAAGAGATTTTAATGGTTTTTCGTGGAATGTTATAGCAAAAGATATAGAAGATTTAAATTGTAACTTAATTTATCAAAATATAATTTACTTAGTTGGAAATAAATTTGTAGATAAATGGGTAAATAATTATGAACCATTAGTAGACTACTTTGATTTATTTCAAAGTCAAATCGAAAAAAAATATGGAAAAAGAATAAAAAATAACATTATAAAATATTTATTAAAATTATCTATAATTCTAAAAATGAATATAGATGAAAACTTTAAAAAAGAAATACAAAATAAAAGAAATAATTTAGAACATGAATACTTTGAACTAGAAAATAGAGAACTATATATAGTTAAAATTTCAAAACTTAAAAAGAAATACGAAAAAAATATAAAGAAAATAGATAAAATAATGAACGATAAAAATCTTTTACTAGAAGAATATGAATCAAGAAATGAAAAATTGCCTATAGAAAAGAAAATTTTTAGTATTAGAGTTTTAAAGGATATTTTAAAAGAAGAAAGAAAAAATTTACTAAAAGAAATAGAAAATTGCAATAATATGATTAATCCAAAGTTTTTTATACAAAACAAGAAAAAAATAGAAGAAAAGTTAAAGTATATAGAAAATTATGAAAATTTAGATTTAAAAAACGAATTAAAAAAATACTTAATATTACTTCAAAAACAAATAATAAAATGCATAAACATAGATATAAACAATGCAGTGGATAAAACAGCATTGATTGAGCTAATTTATAAATTTAGGTATTACAATTTATTAGTAATAGATAAAAGACAGTATATATTTGAACAAAAAGAATTGAAAAATATTTTAAAGGCTGTATTTAAAACTTTGATAGACAAAGCAATAGAAAAGAAAATAATTATAAAAATATTTGAAGATGACAAAATAAATTATGAAATTACATCAAAATTACTATTATCTAAAATTATATCTCTTCAAGACATAAATATAAGAATTGAGGAAGAAGATGATGGTATTTATTTAATTATTTATGATGAACAAATTGAAGAAAATAAAATAAAATTGGACAATATTACAAAAAAGCAAATAAATGTAAAACTTAACAAAAATATTAAATTATTTATTTAGGAGGAAAGGCTTATATGAAAATTACATTTTTAGGAGCGACTAAAAGTGTTACAGGTTCAAACTTTTTAGTAGAAGCAGCAGGAAAGAAATTTTTAGTAGACTGTGGAATGTTCCAAGGAGCAGCAGAAGATGAATTTGATAATGAAGCACCATTTGATTTTAAAGTGGATGAAATTGACTTTATGCTTTTAACACATGCACATATTGACCATTCAGGAAGAATTCCAAAATTATATAACGAAGGTTACAGAAACCCAATATATGCACATAAGGCAACATGTGATTTATGCAGTTTAATGTTACCAGATAGTGGACATATTCAAGAAATGGAAGTTGAGTGGAGAAATAGAAAAAGAAAAAGAAAAGGGGAAAGTCCATTACCACCAATGTACACAGCAGAGGACGCTGCAAGGTCTTTAGAAATTTTTAGACCTGTAAAATATGATGAAATTATAGAAATAACTCCTGAAATTCATGTTAGATTTAATGATGCAGGTCACATGTTAGGTTCAAGTATAATTGAATTATGGGCAAAAGAGGGAGAAAAAGAAACAAAAGCTGTATTTACAGGTGATATAGGAAATAACGATATTCCGTTAATTGGGGAACCAACAATGATAGGAGAAACAGATTATCTGATTATGGAATCAACATACGGAAATCGTTTGCATTTAAGAAATGATGAAAAGGCAGAACTTTTCTTAAAAATAGTATCTGAAACATTAAATGGAGGAGGAAATGTAGTCATACCTTCATTTGCAGTTGGAAGAACACAAGAAATATTATATGAATTAAATAAAATAAAAGAAACAAAAGAAGATGAAGAATTTATAAAAGAATACAAAACTTTAATGAAAGCACCTGTATATGTAGATAGCCCTCTTGCAATTTCAGCAACAGAGGTATTTAAAGATAATATGGATTTATTTGATGATGAAACAAAAAAAGAAATCGAAAAAGGGGATAATCCATTAGAATTTCCAGGGTTAAACTTTACAGTAACTGCAGATGAATCAAAAGCTTTAAATGAAAATAATACTCCATCAATAATAATTTCAGCTAGTGGAATGTGTGATGTAGGAAGGATAAAGCATCATTTAAAACATAATTTATGGGACAAAAAAAATACAATTTTATTTGTAGGTTATCAAGCACCAGGAACTTTAGGATACAGTATAGTAAATGGAGCAAAAAAAGTAAAAATTTTTGGCGAAGAAATAGTTGTAAATGCTAGAATAGAATATATAGAAGGATATTCAGGGCATAGTGATCAAGAAGGATTAATGAACTTTGTATATTCTTTTAATAACCAAAAACCAACACACATATTTTTAGTTCATGGGGAAGATGAAGCAAAAGAAACTTTAAAACAAAAAATTGAAAATGAAG
Source organism: uncultured Clostridia bacterium (assembly GCA_947631225.1). Lineage (GTDB taxonomy): Bacteria > Bacillota > Clostridia > TANB77 > CAG-508 > CAG-269. The sequence continues at coordinate 6,412 of CANRKM010000056.1, read as the reverse complement.
CTAGAATTAATGTAACAATACCATCTTATGGAGAAAAATATGAATTATCTGAAAATCCTAAATTATTAGAAAAAATAAAAACAAATAAACCAAAAACGATAAAATCTGAAATAATACAAAGACTAGAAAAATTGCAATTAGAAATTGATGATATGAAAGCCTCTGTACAAGAAGATTTGGGTAACCAAACATTAAAAGATGAAGATATGTTTAGAATAAATGAAAAAATGAAAGATTTAGAACAAAATATTTTAAAAATAATTGAGGGATAAAACAAAATATCTTAAAATAGTTGGAGAATAGAACAAAGTTTAAACTAAAAAATTTGATGCTAAAAAAGTATAGAACAACTAAAGAAAGGAAAATAAAAATGGAGAAGTACTTAAATGAAGCAATAATTGGAAACAGAAATTTACTTGCAACTTTAACACATAAAGGAGAATTACAAAGATTATATTTCCCAGATAGAAGTATGAGACAATTTATTAATTTTAGTCATGTAGGAGTAAAGGTAAATGATTCAAATTTAATTTACCTTCATGATGATATAAATAATACTTATAAACAATATTATGATTTAAATACTAATATTTTAAATACAGAAATAACAAATGAATATTTCAAATTAAAAGTTTTACAAACAGATTTTGTGCCAATAAAAGAAAATGTATTGGTTAGAAGATATACTTTTATAAATGAAAACAATATAGATTTAAATGTGAAACTATTAGTTCATCAAGGTATATTATCTAGTGACAATAATTTTGTAAGTTGCAGATTAATAGATAATGGGATGACGCAATATGCCCATGATTTCATGGTATCTACATTTAGTAAAGAAAAAGAAACATTATCACATCAAATCCATGGAAGTTGCAATACAATATCTTCTGGAGAAATTTGGGATAAAGATTATATAGGAATGTCAAATGATTCATCAATATCTTATGATATAGAAAATATAAAGCCAGGAGAAAAGAAACAAATAGATATATGTATATTGGTAGACACTCAGCCAAAGAAAATGGCAGATTTAGAAACAGAGATAGAAAGAATTAGAAGAATTGATTTTCATAAAGAATATCTTAAAACAAAGAGCTATTGGAGAAAATATATAAAATCACATGATGGACTAAAGTTAAAGGAGCCTAAAAATAGCTATGAAGAAAAAATAATAGATATATATTATAGAAGCATTTTATTATTTCCACTTTTGACAAATAGTGAAACAGGTGGAATAATAGCTTCTGCAGAAATAGATGAGAATTTCCAAAAATGTGGAAGGTATGCTTATACATGGCCAAGAGATGCAGTATTTATAACGAAAGCAATGGATATTTTGGAAATGAAGCAAGAAGTTGATAAATTTTATAAAATATTTTGCAAACAGACTCAAAGTAAATGTGGTATGTGGGAACAAAGATTTTTTTCAGACACTAAATTAGCACCATGTTGGGGATATCAAGTAGATGAAACAGCAAGTGTAATATATGGAGTATATTCACATTATAAATATACAAAAGATTTTAAATTTTTAAAAGAAACTTTGCAAATGTGTGAAAAAGCAATAGATTTCTTAAAAAGATATGTAAACGATATATTTGAAAAAACAAATAAATATCATGTAAGTTATGACTTATGGGAGATGTGTGAAGGAATACATTTGTATTCTTTAGCAAGTATCTATGCTGCATTTGATGCGATGCTTGAAATATATAAATTACTTGGAAAAAATGTTTCGGATTTTGAAAATAATAGATTAAAAGATGAAAAAATAGAAAAATCTAAAATAGAGTTAGAAAAACTACAAGTAAAAATAAAAAAATACATAAATGAAAATATGTATGATGAAGAAAAAAACTCATATGTAAGAAACACAGAAGATAAAAAGATGGATATGAGTATAATTGGAAGTGTTGTACCATTTAAGTTATTTACTCCAAAGGAAAAGAAAATACAGAACACAATAGAAAGAATTAATTTAAGTTTACGTACATATACAGGAGGATTTCAAAGATTTGAAGAAGATCATTATATGAATCGGAAATCCTTGGCCAATATGTAATATGTGGATGACATTATATTATTTAGAAAAAGGTGAAAAAACAAAAGCAAAAGAAACTTTCGATTTTGTTATAAAAACTGCGAGCAAATTAAACTTTTTAGGAGAACAAGTTGATAATAATACATTAAAAACAAATTGGGTAATTGCATTAGGATGGAGTCATGCTATGTTTATTCTATGCATAGAAAAAATGTTAAAAGGAGATAAGTTTGAAAAATAATATGCAATTATTATTTTTAATAAAATTTCTTGCCTTTAGTGAAAGGAATGATAAGTATTATGATAAAAAATAATAAAGGAATTACAATGATAACTTTGGTAATTACTATAATTGTACTAATAATTATATCCTCAATTGCAGTTGACACTGGATACCAATCATCAATACAAGCAAAGTTTTATAATGCAGTTTCTCAAATGAAAGCTATACAAGCAAAAGTAAACTCTATATATGAAGATTATATAAATGGTACAGATGATGTTAAAATTGAAATAGAAAACTACGGAAAAAGCTTAGAGGAAAGTGGAAAAAGCGAAGCTGCTCAAGTTGCATATGATGATGTAATAAAAAATAATATAACAGGTGATAATATTGGAGAGTTTGCAGATTATAGATATTATAGTGTAGAATATATAACAAGTGAATTAGATACCGAAGGAATATCTTATGATTTTATTATAAATATAAAGACAAGAACTGTAATATTACTTGATGGAGTTACTAAAGATAGAAAAAATCGGAACTAAATATTATGCACTATGTGAAATAGAAAACCAACAATATAATGTAGATTACCAAGGAGAAGCTAATTAATATTAAAAAATAATATGAATATTAAATAAGAAATGCAATAAATATAGTAAAAAGGAATGGTGATAAAATGACAGATGTAATACACGCATTAATTTTGGGAATAGTTCAAGGATTAACGGAGTTTTTACCAATCTCTAGCTCAGCACACTTAAATATTTTTCCATGGGTATTTGGTTGGGAAGAAATCTCTGAATCATTTGATGTAGCTTTACACTTAGGTACACTTTTAGCAATTGTATTATTTTTCTATAAAGATTGGATAAAATTAATAAAAGCAGGATACAATCAGGTGATTAATAAAAGAAATACACCTAGTGGAAGAATGTTTTGGTATATAGTTTTTGCAACAATTCCAGCAGGAATATTAAGTTTAATTTTAGATAAAATTGTAGGAATGATAATTGGAGATAGATTAAATATAGAAATGCTTGTAATTGCTATAACATTAATTGTAATGGGTATTATTTTATATATAGTAGACAAAAGAGCAAATTCAAGTATTACATATAAAAAAATAGGGTTTAAAAGATCGATGTTAATCGGTATTTCACAAGCAATAGCTGCAGCACTACCTGGAGTTTCAAGATCAGGAATTACAATGACTGTTGCAAGATATTTAAATGTAGATAGAGAATCTGCTGCAAAATTTTCATTTATGCTTGCAGCACCAATAACTCTTGCTGCTGTAATATTTGATATTACTAAATTTACTTTTAATTTACCATTTTTAATAGGAGTTTTAGCAAGTTTTATTGTAGGAGTTTTTGTAATAAAATTTTTGCTAGATTACTTAAAAAAAGGAAGTTTCAAAGTATTTGCAATTTACAGAGTAATAATAGGAATAATTGTTATAGCAATATTTTTTACAAGAATATAGGTTTTACAAATTATAGCCAGTACCTTTTAAATTTTATTATTTAAAAGGTACTGGCTGTAAATTGTAATATTGTACATATGAAGTTTAATTTTTTATTTAAATTCTATTGACATTTTGTAAAATAAGGTATATATTATTAGCAGTCTTAGATAAAGATTGCTAAGATGAAGAAAGAAAGGAAGGGTAAAAATGATTAAACCATTAAGTGATAGAGTGTTAATCAAGATGAAAGAAGCGGAAGAAACTACCAAAAGTGGAATAATTTTAGCTTCAAAAGCACAAGAAAAGCCACAAATAGCAGAGGTAATAGAAGTAGGACCAGGAGAAAAAATAGACAATAAATTACAAGAAATGTATGTAAAAAAAGGGGACAAAGTAATAGTAAGTAAATATGCTGGGACAGAGGTAAAATATGAAGGTATAGAATACATGATAGTTAAGCAAGATGATATTCTTGCAATAGTAGATTAGAAAGTTAAGGTTTATAGGTAAAACCTAAAAAAACCTAAATATATTATACAAGGAATGTGATTAAAAATGGCAAAAATGATAAAATTTGGAGAGGATGCAAGGAAATCCTTATTAGAAGGTGTTAACAAATTAGCAGACACTGTAAAAGTAACACTTGGACCAAAAGGAAGAAATGTAGTATTAGACAAAAGTTTTGGTGCACCAATAATTACCAATGATGGTGTAACAATAGCAAAAGAAATTGAGCTTGAGGACAAATATGAAAATATGGGAGCTCGATTAGTTAAAGAAGTGTCTACAAAAACAAATGATGTCGCAGGAGATGGAACAACAACTGCAACTGTTTTAGCTCAAAGTATGATAAAAGAAGGAGTTAAAAATGTAGCAGCTGGAAGTGATCCAATGGCTATAAAAAGAGGAATGGATAAAGCGGTATCAGAGGCTGTAAAAGGACTAAAAACTATTAGTTCAGAAGTTGAAGGAAAAGATGGAATTGCAAGAGTAGCAAGTATATCAGCCAATAGCGAAGAAATAGGAAGCTTAATTGCAGACGCTATGGAAAAAGTTTCAAAAGATGGAGTAATAACAATAGAAGAATCCAAAACTTCAAATACAGAATTAAATGTAGTAGAAGGAATGCAATTTGACAAAGGTTATGTATCTCCATATATGGTAACAGATACAGAAAAAATGGAGGCTGTTTTAGATAATCCATATATATTAATAACAGACAAAAAAATAAGCAATATTCAAGAAATATTACCATTATTAGAAAGTTTAATGCAATCATCAGGAAAACTTTTAATAATATGTGATGATGTTGAACAAGAAGCATTATCAACACTTGTATTAAATAAACTAAGAGGAGTACTAAATGTAGTTGCTGTAAAAGCACCTGGATTTGGCGATAAGAGAAAAGCAATGCTTCAAGATATAGCAATTCTAACAGGAGGAGAAGTAATTACATCAGAATTAGGTTTAGAATTAAAAGACACAACTATTGAGCAATTAGGAAGAGCAAAGCAAGCAAAAGTTCAAAAAGAAAATACAATAATAGTTGATGGTGCAGGAGATAAAACTGCAATTACTGAAAGAGTTAAACAAATAAAAATGCAAATAGACGAAACAAAGAGTGAATTTGACAAAGAAAATTTACAAGAAAGACTAGCAAAAATAGCTGGTGGAGTTGCAGTAATAGGAGTTGGAGCAGCAACAGAAGTTGAAATGAAAGATAAAAAATTAAGAATAGAAGATGCTTTATCTGCAACGAGAGCAGCAGTAGAAGAAGGAATTGTAGCTGGTGGAGGAACAGCTTTAATAAATGTAATTCCACAAGTTGAAAAAATAAAAAATACATTAACAGATGGTGAAAAGGTTGGAGCAGAAATAGTATTAAAAGCTTTGGAAGAGCCATTAAAACAAATAGCTAGAAATGCAGGACTAGAGCCAGCAGTAATTTTAGAAAATGTAAAAAAAGCAGATATAGGTTTTGGATTTGATGCTAGAAAAGAAGAATATGTAGATATGAAGAAAGCTGGAATCGTTGATCCAACAAAAGTTACAAGAAGTGCACTTCAAAATGCTACATCAATTAGTTCAATGGTATTAACAACAGAAAGTTTAGTAACAGATATTCCAGAAAAAAAATGTGATTGTGGACATGATGATCAAGCAATGGGAGCTGGAATGGAAGGAATGTATTAAAAAAATGGTTAGAAATATTCTAACCATTTTTATTTAGTACTAAAAATAATTATAATAAATTAAAAATTTATTTAAAATTATTGCAAAAAAGATAAAGAAAATATATAATTCATACTGAAAAAATTAATAATATAAAATAAATTGTATAAACTATAAAAAAAGGGAGGAGGAGAGTTTTATGCAAGAAAATGAAGATGAAAAAAAGGTTCAACAAATGATAGATGAGCTTGTAGAAAAAGCTAGAAAGGCATCTGAGGAATACTTAAAATTAGACCAAGATACAGTAGATAATATTGTAAAAGCTATGTCAATGGCAGGGTTAGAGCACCATATGGAGCTTGCAAGAATGGCTGTAGAAGAAACAGGTCGTGGAATTTATGAAGATAAAATAACAAAGAACATGTTTGCAACAGAATACATTTACCATAGTATTAAACATGAAAAAACAGTTGGAATAATAAATGAAAATGATGAAGATGAT
>CANRKM010000055.1 GCA_947631225.1 uncultured Clostridia bacterium | reverse complement strand
AATGGGGAGCAGTAGCTTATTTGTCACAAAGTGAGTATGGGTTAAATGGAAAAGATATATATATAAATAATATAACTCTAAATGGTGGAAATAAGAAAAGAGAAGAAACTGACACTAAAAAAGCGAAAGAGTCAGGAGTAGCAAGTGTGTATGCAGTAACAGGATTAACACAAGGAGAAGAGGATTCAAGCGCAAAAACGGTAACATCAGGAGAAGATATGATAAACGAAATAAATGAAGCAACAGGAAATACACCAGTAGAAGGAATATATAGATGGGATCAAAAGACAGGGCAAGGAGCAAGCTCAACAGGAACAATATATGGAATATATGATTTAAGTGGAGGATTATGGGAAAGAACAGCGGCATATACAGCAAATGGAATTTCATCGTTACAATCATATGGAAAAAGTCTAGCATATGATGGAGAGACAATGAAAGAACAAAGCACTAAATATACAATGGTATATCCACATGATTCAGAAAAAGATAAAACAGGTATAGAATCAAATGATAATAATTTAAATGCAGCAAGCCAAGCAAATTATAAATTAAATACAAAAATATTTGGCAATGCCATCCGTGAAACTTCAACGGCTGGAACCGGTAGCACATCGTGGTACAACGACAACTCTTGCTTTGTCGGGTTGGACAACCCGTTCTCGGTTCGTGGTGGTAGATGGACCTACGGAGCTCTTGGCGGTCTCTTCTGCTTCACCCGCAATAGTGGCTTTAGCCATTTCTACTGTCGGTTTCCGTCCGGTGTTGGTCTCTTTGTAGGACTTCGATACACGAAGATTTTATTAGAAATCTATCTCAGAAGGGTAATATTTAAGTATGGTAACTGGTAATATATGAAAATGTATTACCAGTTATTATTCATTTTCAATGTATTTAAAGAGTCTTGTGTCGAATATTTGTACAAGTTCATTTCTAAAATTAATCCAATTTGCTATTCATTTTGAACATTATCATTCTTCGCACAAAACAGAAATACTAACATATAATAAATTAGGTATAAAAGTCGAAATTTATACCTAAAGGGGGGCAAAAAGATGAAAAAAACAAGAAACATTATAATAGGAGCATTATTAATTGTTATATTACTAATGGCAGTAGGGTATTCAGCATTTGCTACTCGGATTTACAATAAATGGAACGGCAGAAATTACAGGCGTTTGGGATGTAAAAATAACTAATATAGAAACAAAAGAAATTAGTGAAGGCTGTGATGATGGAAATCCACAATTTACAGATACAACAGCAACATTTAATGCAAAATTACAAAAACCAGGAGACAAAATAGTTTATATAGTAACAATACAAAATTTAGGTACTATTGATGCTACTCTAAATGGAGTAGTATTTATGTCTGATGATGAAAATGGATCAGAAGCAATAACTTATTCAACAACAAATTTAGCTACAGATTTAAATGCTGGAGGAACAACGACAGTAGAAATAACTGTTAAATATGATTCTAAGGTAAAAGAAGTGCCATCAGTTAAAACAAAAACATTAACAGGTATTATAGAATATGGGCAAAAATAATATTTTTGTAAAGTAGGAGAAGTAATTTTTCCTACTTTATTATAAATTTGTATGGAGAAATAAAAAAGGTGAAAAGTATGAAACATTTAAAAAATAAGAATTTAATAATAGCAATAACAGTTTATATTGTTATGACAATATATTTAATAAATAAAAATTATATATTATATAAAAACATTATCAATCCAATATTTTGGGGAGTTATGTTAGCATGCATTATATGGGAAAAGAAAAATAATTATATTAGATTTACTACAAATAAAAAATATTTAAAATATATGATTATAATTTCATGTGTGCATATTCTTGTATATTTTTATTTAGGATTTATTTTAGGTTTTTCAAAAAATCCATATAGTCATAAACTAATAGATATATTAAAAAATGTTATTATACAAATAATTCCAGTAATTAGTATTGAGGTTATAAGAAGTTTTATTGTAATAAGAAATAAAAAAAATAAATTTGTTTTAGTAACTATAACAATACTTTTTATATTAGTAGAAATTAACTATGCTACATTATTTAGTTACAATTCAAATATGGTAGGATTATTTGAATATGTATGTGAAGCAATATTTTCATTAATTGCATGTAATATGTTATACACATATTTATCTTTAAAAGGTTCATATGCACTTCCTTTAACATATAGACTTTTTAAAGAAAGCATAAATATATTATTACCAATTATTCCTGATGTAAATTGGCTTATAAAAGATTCTGTACCAATAATATCATCTGCTATTGTTTATGTGTTATACAAATACAAATTTACTAAATGTGAAAGAGATTTAAGAAAAAAGGAAGAAACATTTTTTACAAAAACAAAATATTTTATAACAATAATACTTGCAATAACATTAATTTGCTTTATGTTGGGGTTCTTTAAATATGAGCCAATAGTAATACTTTCAAATAGTATGGTTCCAACATTTAGTAGAGCAGATGTTATAATTTATAAAGATTTAAAAGAAAATGAATTATACAAAATCCCAGATGGTTCGATAATAATATACACAATAGAGGGGCAAAACATGGTTCATCGTGTAGTAAATGTAATTGAAGAAAATGGAACTGTAAAATACCAAACAAAAGGGGATAGCAATAATGTTGTTGATAGAAATTTGGTTGATGTAAATCAAATTAAAGGAATATATGTATTTCACGTTAAATATATTGGTTTACCATCTGTATGGTTATATGAAGCTTTAAATAAAAAGTAGAAAAATGTGGAGGTGATTAAAATAAAAAAGAAAAGAAAATATACTGGTAAAAATAGGAGTTTTACAAATAGCAATAAAACAACGAATACAATATATATATCTTTTATTATAATTATGATTATAATGGGAGGAATTTTTATTAAACTTGGAATAAACGAAAGAAAAAATATAGCTTCTTTATATACTTATGAAGCTCAAAAAAATGATGATTATAAAATTATATTAAAGCCAAATGATTTCTATTTAACAGAGAACTTGCCATCTGGTCTTTATTATGCTTCAAAATCAATAAAAAATATAAATATAGATTTTGGATATATCTTTAAAACAAGTAATAAAGTAAATGTTAACTGCAATTATATTGTTACAGCAGACCTTATTGGAAGAGCAAATACAACAGATAACCAAACAAAAGAGGTATGGAATAGAAGATTTAATTTAACAAATAACGATGAAAATACTGTAAATGACACCCAAGAACTTATGCTAAACCAAACAGTTAATATAGATTATGAAAAATATAATAGTTTAGCACGTTCATTTGAGGAAAACTATGGGATAGTGATAGAAGCCGTTTTAAAAGTTCAATTAAATGTCAATTTAAATATTAATATTCCAAATTTAAATGTAGAAACTAAAACTATAGAAGACTATATAGAACTTGAAATACCTATAAATAGGGGAGTAACAGAAGTTAGAGAGAACTACGAAAAAACAACTGCTAATGATATTATTCCAATAAACAATAAAATGAGTACAAAGGAAATAATGTATTATATAATATCTATAATATTCATTGTTATTGCAATTGTATTAATTATAACAATTATAAGAAAAAATAAAATATCACAAAATATGTATGAAAAAAATATAAATAGAATTCTTAAATATTATGGAGAAATAATTGCAACTGTAAAAGATGAACCAGATTTAACAAATTTACAAATAATGAAAGTTCAAAATTTTTATGATTTAATTGACATTGCTGAACAAAATAAAAAGAATATTATTCATTATGAAGTTTTAGAAAAAGAAGAAAGCAATTTATATGTTATTATAGATAAATATGTATATAAATATGTTGTAACTGAGGATGAAATATGGTAAAATATGTAATGATGATTTTGGGAACGGAGGAAAAAAGCATCAGCTGTCAAAAAAGGACGTCCCCAATGACCCAATGACAACAGGAGAAATTATATGAAAGATTATATAACAGTAATTGGAGGCGGCTTAGCAGGAACAGAAGCTGCCTACCAAATTGCAAAAAATAAAATAAAAGTAAAATTATATGAAATGAAACCAAATAAATACTCACCAGCACATACAAATAAGAATTTAGCAGAAATAGTATGTAGTAATTCTTTTAAATCTAATTTACATACAAATGCATGTGGTTTATTAAAAGAAGAGTTAAGAATTTTAGATTCTCTTTTAATAAAAGTAGCAGATGAAACGGCAGTTCCTGCAGGACAAGCTTTGGCAGTAGATAGGGAGCTCTTTTCTAAAAAGGTGACAGAAGAAATTGAAAAAAACCCTTACATAGAAATAATAAATAAAGAAGTAGGAGATGAAATTTCATTAGAGGATTTATCAAAAGATGGAATAGTAATTATTGCAACAGGACCACTTACATCTGAAAAGCTATCTAAAGAAATAATAGATCTTACAGGAGAAAATAATCTTGCTTTTTTTGATGCAGCAGCACCAATAGTTACAAAAGACAGCATAGATTTTGATATTGCTTTTTTCGGAAATAGATATGAGCAGGAAAAACAAAAAGAAGAAACAATTGAAAGTTGGAAAAAAAGGCTAAAAACACAAGAAGCAAGTTATATAAATTTACCAATGAATAAGCAGGAATACGAAAATTTTGTCAATGAATTAATTTCAGCAGAAGTTATAACATTACATGATTTTGAAAAAAGGGAAATATTTGAAGGATGTATGCCAATAGAAATTATGGCGAAGAGAGGAATAGATACTTTAAGATATGGTCCATTAAAGCCTGTAGGATTTGATGACCCAAGATATGGAAAAAGACCATATGCTGTTGTTCAATTAAGGCAAGATGATTGCAACGGAACAATATATAATATAGTAGGATTTCAAACAAATTTAAAATTTGGAGAACAAAAAAGGGTATTTTCTTTAATTCCAGGTTTAAAAAATGCTGAGTTTGTAAAATATGGAGTAATGCACAGAAATACGTATATTAATTCAACAAAATTATTGGATGAGACATATAATTTTAAAGAAAACAAAAATATCTATTTTGCAGGGCAGATAACAGGAGTAGAGGGGTATGTAGAATCTATTTCATCAGGACTAGTTTCAGCAATAAATGCAGTTAAAAAATACGAAAACTTCAAAAAAGGTGATAAAACAAAAAAAATAATATTTTCAGAATATACAATGATAGGGTCACTTGCAAAATATGTCTCAACTCCAAATGATAAATTTCAACCAATGAATGCTAATTTTGGAATATTGCCAGAATTAGAAGAAAAAATAAAAGATAAGAAATTAAAATATCAAAAATTAGCAGATAGGGCAGAAGAGTATTTGAAAGGGGAAAAAGAATGCCAAAGGTAAGTGTAATAATACCAGTTTATAATGTAGAAAATTATATAGAAAGATGCTTAAACTCTGCACTAAATCAAACTTTACAAGATATAGAAATAATAGTTGTAAATGATGGGTCAACAGATTCCTCAAAAGAAAAGATAGAAAACTATATGCAAAAATATGAAGGAAAAATAAAATATTTAGAAAAGGAAAATGGTGGGCTTTCAAGCGCAAGAAATTTTGGTATGCCACACGCAACTGGGGAATATATAGCATTTTTAGACTCAGATGATTACATAGAGCTAACTGCATATGAAGAAATGTACAACTTAGCCAAAAAAGAAGATGCAGATATGGTAGAATGTGATTTTATTTGGGAATATCCAAATAGAAAAAAGCAAGATATAGGTGTAATATACTTTGGTAAAAAAGAGATGATAGAAAAAGCAAGAGTTGTAGCATGGAACAAATTAATAAAAAGAGAAATAATAGAAGAAAACAAAATAGAATTTCCAACAGGTTTAAGATATGAAGATGTAGAATTTTTCTATAAACTTGTGCCATATTTAAATAAAGTATCTTTTGTAAAAAAATGTTTTATACACTATACTCAAAGAGAAGATTCACTTGCAAATACTCAAAATACAAAAACAAAAGAAATATTTACAGTACTTGACAATGTAATTTTTTATTACAAAGAAAAAAATCTTTATGATGAATATAAACAACAATTAGAATATACTTATACAAGATTATTATTATGTAGTTCATTAAAAAGAATGTGTAAAATAAAAAAGAAAAATGAACGAAAAAAATTACTAAACCAAACTTGGAATAATTTAAATACAAAATTTCCAAATTGGAAGAAAAATGAAATTTTAAGAAAGAAAAATTTGAAAAATTTATATATGAAAAGTGTTAACAGAATAACTTATAAATTTTATTGCTGTATATTAAGAATCTGTTTGACTCATTGACAAAAAAAGGAGAAAAAGCACATGATAGAAATCATAAAGAAGAAAATAAGATTAGAAAATTTAATGTGTTTATTTATAATAATTTGTCCTATACTTGATATAATGAGTTTTATATTTAGAAATTATTTTAACACTACATTTTCGCCATCAACTGTACTTAGACCACTTATACCATGTATATGTTTTATAATTTTGTTTTTTAAAGAAAAAAATAAAAAACAAAAGTTAATAATAACTTTAATTTATGTGATATATTCTATAATACATTTAGTACTATTTCAAAAATTACATAATGGTTGTTCATATGGAAACTTATTAAATGAACTGCAGTATATTATTAATTACTCATTTATGATAATAGATTTATATTTGTTTTATAAAATAATAGAAGATAATAATAAATTACATAAATCAATATTTATAAGTTTAACCATATATGTTGTAACACTTTTTATATCAATTTTTACTAAAACATCAGTACCAACGTATATAGAAGGAATAGGATATAAAGGTTACTTTGAATCTGGAAATAGTTTGTGCACAGTTTTGGATTTAAGTATATGTCTAATTTTAAGTTCAATTAGAGTAAAAGAATGGAAAAAAGTTATATTAATAGTTTTGGCTGGATTGTATTTGTGTGCATTTTCTGGTATGAGAACAGGATTATTAGGTTTTGGATTAGTTTTAACAATTTATATATTAGCAAAATTTTTCTTTGGAATTAAAAACAATATAAAGTTAGGCAAAAAGCAAATTATAATAATTACAATTGGAATTGTTTTAGCATTTATTTTTGTAGTAATATTTGGTATGAATTCGTTAGAAAGAAGAAAAATGTTAAAACAGAATGAACAAATGGGAGTTGATAGCGAAACAGGAGAACAAAGATATGTTACAGGTGATATTTTAAACTTATATAAACAGATTCAAGATGGAAATATAGAAGAAAGCTATATGACAAAAGCTGAACAAAAAGCAATCATAAATTTATGTGAATATGCTAAAAAAATTAAATTATCAAATGTTAATTTAAGAGCACAGCAATTTATATATAATGTATTTTTGGTAAAAGAACAAAAAGACTTTAAATTAATATTATTTGGAAATGGATATAAAAACCAAACAGGAGAATTAGTAATGGAAATGGAAATACCAGCAATGCTTCTAAACTTTGGTATAATTGGATTTTTATTGTATTTTGGTCCATTTTTAGGTATATTAGTTTATAGTTTATACAAAGGAATTAAATTTAGAAAAAACATAGATGCAGAATATGTAATGTTTTTTACAGGAACAACGCTTGCAGTAGCATTATCTTGTTTTTCAGGATATGTATATTTTAATTTTTCTAGTATGACAATGGCTATAATATTAAATGTATTGCTATTAAAAAAATCAAAGGAGGAAGTATGAAAAAAGTAGTTTTTGGAATAACTAGTTTAGGAATAGGTGGAGCAGAGAGAGTACTAGTGGATATAGCAAATAAACTAAAAGATAAATATGATATAACAATTTTTATGTTATATTCAAAAGGAGAATTTATAAAGGAACTAGATAAAAAAATAAAAGTAATATCAGTATATAATGAATCATACGAAAATATGAGCAAAATAAAGAGAAAAATTCTTCCTATTTATATATTAAGTTGTGGAAATTTTATATATAAAAAATACATTAAAGACAAATTTGACATAGAAATTTCATTTTTAGAAGGACCAATTACAAGAATTTTTGCAAACAATGGAGAGAGCAAAAAAATTGTATGGATTCATAATGACATATCTAAAGTATTTGGTACAGGTTTTAAATCAAAATTAAAAATTAGGATTGACAAAAAAATGTATTCAAAATACGATAAACTAATATTTGTAAGCAATGATAATAAAGTAGCTTTTAACAATTTATTTAATCAAAAAAAATTAGAAGAGAAAGAACAAGTAATATATAATTATATAGACAAAGAAAGAATTATAGAAAAATCAAATAAGGAAGTAGGACAAGAATATATAGAAAAAGATATACCTTCAATTATTACAGTTGCAAGACTTGTTAAGCAAAAAGCAATAGATAGATTAATTAAAGTTCACAAAAAATTAATTGATGAGGGTTTAAAACATAATATTTATGTAATAGGTGATGGACCTGAAAAAGAAAATTTAAAAAGATTAATAAAAGAACTAGATGTAGAGAATACATTTAAGTTAATGGGAAATAGAACTAATCCATATCCATATATAAAAAGGGCAGATTACTTTGTATTACTTTCTGAATTTGAAGGATATGGTATGGTAATTGATGAAGCAAAGATTTTAAATAAGAATATAGCAATAACAAATACTGCGGCAAAAGAAGCAGTAAAAGGATACTCTAAAAAAATAATATTTGAAAACACAGAAGATGCTATATTTGAAGGGTTAAAACAAATTTTACAAAAAAATGTAATTTTTGAAGAAGATGAAACAAAATTTGATAATGGATTTTTACTTGAAAAAATAGAAAAATTATTAGGAGAAGAGTAATGAAATTAAGTGTTCTTACAGCAACATATAATAGAGCAAAATATTTACCAAAATTATATGAAAGTATAAAAAATAATTTAAAATACAATCTAAATGTAGAGTGGATAATTGTAGATGATGGTTCGGAAGATGATACTAAACAGTATGTGCAAAATTTCATAAATGAAAACCTATTTACTATAAAATACCTCTATCAGAAAAATAGCGGAAAGATGAGTGCAATAAATGAAGCAGTAAATCTTTCTTCTGGCGATTTAATAGTCGACTGTGATTCTGACGATTTTTTTACAGATGATTCTTTTAAAATAATAGAGGAATATGCACGAAAACTATTGCAAAATGAAGATTTATATGGATTAGTATTTTTAAAAAAAGAAAATGATGGGAAAATAAGTGGCAAAGAATTTAATAAAGAAAATGTACCAACTACAATGTTTGACTTGTATTTTAAAGAAGATATTAAAGGTGAGAAAATTTTGGTTTTCAATAGCAAAATAAGAAAAGAGTATGTACATGAATTAGAAAAAGAAGAAAAATTTGTAACAGAAGCTAGAATGTATCACAAGATGGATGAAAAATATAAAATTTATCCAATAAATAAAGCTGTAGAACAAGGAAGTTATATAGAGGATGGCTATACTAAAAACATAAATAAGACCTTTAAAGAAGCACCATTTGGATATTATATGTATTTTAGAGAAATATTAGAAAAAGATATGAAAGGGGTTTTATTTAGTAAAAGATTGTATGTTATTAAACATTTTATTTTATTTGGTTATTTGACATATAATAAATTTAATGTCAATTTTATAAAAAGCAAATTAAATAAATTTTTATATATAATATTGTATTTACCAGGAATATATAAAAGTAAAAAATATTATAATGAAGAAAAAGAAATATGAACTAAAAAGTATAAACAAAGTAGAGGCATTTGGAAAATTGGAAATAATTAAAAATTCTAAAATAGATTAAGATATAAAAAATATAGTATAAAAAAATAAAGGAGGGAAAGCCTCCTTTTTTAAAAAACTATGCATAATTTTTTAAAATTTTAGATTAAGCCATAGCTGAATTTAGTTTTTTTGCTAAATTTGATTTTTTTCTAGCTGCTGTGTTTTTAACAATAACACCTTTTGAACAAGCTTGATCGATCTTTTTAGTAGCTTGTGAAAATAGTGTTTTTGCTTCATCTATTTTACCAGCTTCTATAGCTTCTTCAAATCTTTTAATTGCAGATTTATATCCAGATTTAATCATATTATTTCTTAAAGTTTTCTTTTCAATTATTTTAACTCTCTTTTTAGCTGATTTTATATTTGGCATTTTTGCACCTCCTTTTAGTACTTAACTTAAATAAACATAATTTATTTTAACATAAAATTCCAGTTTTGGCAATAGTTTTTTGTTATTTTCTCATTAAATACGAAAATATAATAGAACTTAGTTTTAAACTATCATGTTTTATAGTTCCATCTTCTGTTGTAATTAAGTCATCTTCAAGAATTTCATAATTTTGCTCATTAATATTTTCGTAGTCAATTTTGACTAAATCTTTTTGTTCCTCAGATGCATATTTTTTAAGAAGTTTTTTAGGCAAAACAGTGTTACTTACAATAACACAATCAATAGTGTTTTTACCTATATAATTTTCTATGGTATGAATGTGGTCTGATACGCCAAATCCGTCTGTTTCACCTGGTTGAGTCATTACATTACATATATACATAAGTTTAGCTTTTGATTTATTAATTGCATTTACTACATCTTTACAAATTAAATGAGGCATTAAGCTTGTATAAAGACTTCCTGCACTTAATATTATTAAATCTGCTTCTAAAATAGCATCAAATACTTCATTACAAATTGTTGGTTCTTGTTTATAAAAAATTCTTTTATAGTGTTTTTTGGCTAAAGTAATTTCTTCTTCACCTTCAATAAGTTCCCCATCATCTGTTTCTCCCATTAATGTTAAATAATCTTCTGAAAGTGGAAGTACTGTATGTTCAACTCTTAAAAGTTTACTAAAATACTCAATGCTAGTTTTTAAATTACCAGTCTTTTTGTAAAAAGAAGTTAAAATTAGATTTCCCATGGAATGTCCATTTAAATCACTATATGTTGCCATTCTGTATTCCATAATGTCTTTTATTTCATCTGGTAATGTAGATAAATTACTTAAAACTTTTCTTATATCTCCAACAGCAGGTGTAGAAAACTCTTCACGAAGTCTTCCTGTACTTCTTCCATTATCTGAAACTGTAATTATAGCTGTAATATCAACAGGGAAATATTTTAAACCTCTAAGAACGGCAGAAGTCCCTGTACCTCCACCTAGAACAACTATTTTTTTTCTTTGCATATTTTAATCCTCCATTAATTATTATGTATTATCTTTCATCAATATTTTTAAAACTTTCTAATTTTTTTTGTAATTTTGTTAAGTTAGTAAACTCTGGTATTTTTAAATCCATATCTATTTTTGAATATGTATCATTTATACGTCTTATTCTATATATGCCTAACGGCTTTTGTCTATATATAGAAATTAAATCTTTGGGTTTATCATCAATAAATATACAATTAGAAAAGTCTAGTGGCATATTACCTTTTAAGGTAACTGTTGTTGTAACACCATCAACGTATTCTAATAATCCAGAGCCAGCAATTTTTACTGTTTGAAAATATACTTTATTTTCATTATATGATAAAATATATATTTTATGACCTTGTTTTTTTAGGTACTGTAAAAAAGGTATAGAGTCTTCAAATAAATATTTTTCTCCATTAAAGAGTATATTGTTGATAATTTGAATGGCTTCATTTTTATCAAATTTATATTTTGGTGAAAAGTAAGCAATTAAATCATATATATCATAAATACCATTATTACTTCTTGAAAATTTAGAAGATAAGGTATTTAAAATTTCATCATAATTTGATTGAGAAACTTTTGAAATATATTTAGCCAATGATGTTAACATATCTTTAGTAAGTTCAGATGTATTATACAATGTGTGGTCAAAATCTATAATATAATTCATATAATCACATTTCCTTTCAATTTATATTTAAAGGATTTATAAATAAAAATTTTATTTTAATTTAAAAAATACTTAATTAAAATTTAACTAATCTATATAATACCACAATTAAACTTTTAAGTCAAATATAGCTATATAAATAGACATAATTATTAATAAAAGTATATATTTGTATATTTTAAAGTGAATGGTAGAAAATTTTAAATAATAATAAATAAAACTACAAAATTCAAAATTTGTATTGAATTGTAAGTAGAATTATGTTATATTAAAGAAGTAAAGGAAAAATTTACATATTAAAAGGAGGAAATTATGATAGCTATTGGATGTGACCATGGAGGTTATAAATTAAAAGAAGAAATAAAAAAATATTTAGAAGAAATTGGTATAGAATACAAAGATTATGGAACATATTCAGAAGAAAGGACCGATTACCCAATATATGCAAAATCAGTTGCAGAGGCTATTGTAAGTAAAGAATGTGATAAAGGAATATTAATTTGTAAGTCGGGATGTGGTATGCTAATAACTGCAAATAAATTTAAAGGAATTAGAGCAGGATATGTTACAAATGAAGATGAAGCAAAATTTGCAAAATCAGATGATAATATAAATATAGTTGCAATAAGCGGAAAAAATACAAAAGTAGAAGAAGCAATTAGAATAATTAGAATGTGGTTAGGAACTGAATTTAAAGGTGGAAGATATCAAGAAAGATTAGATATGATAGAAAGAATTGAAAAAGAAAATATGAAATAATGTGGAGGTTTAAGCTATGTGGGGAAATATAGCAATAGCGTTCTTATTAGCATTTATAATAGTATTTATGGTAACCCCATATTCTATAAAAATTGCGGAAAAAATAGGTGCAATAGATATTCCAAAAGATAACAGAAGAATGAGAAGAAAACCTCTTCCAAAACTTGGGGGAGTGGCTGTAATTTTTGGATTTATTATATCTATAATTTACTTAATTTCTGTTATGTATATAGAAGGAAGTATAGAGTTATTTGATAGTAATTTATATTTAAAAAAACTTATCGGAATTGGTTTAGGAGTAATAATAATTACTATAACAGGAATTTTAGATGATACAAAAGACTTAAATCCAATACAAAAATTAATAGGACAACTTATAGCAGCAATAGTAGCTGTTGCATTTGGAATACAGATTGGAAATATAAATGTTCCATATTTTACAAGTTTAGGATTATCACATGAAATTTCAATAATTGCGACAATTATTTGGATTGTTGGTATAACAAATGCAATAAATTTAATAGACGGATTAGATGGATTATCTTCTGGTATAGCTCTAATATCTTGTGTATCATTACTTATAATATTTGCATTAAATAATTCTCCAATAATTGCAATACTAATGATTACATCATTAATAGGAGCTTTAGTAGGATTTTTACCATTTAACTTTGCACCTGCTAAAACTTTTATTGGAGATACAGGTTCAAATTTTTTAGGATACATAATTTCTATTGTATCTATTTTAGGAGTAGCAAAAACGTATACAGCAGTTGTAATTGCTCTTCCAATGCTTGTTTTAGGGCTACCAATATTTGATGTAATTTGGGCTATCATAAGAAGAATGATAAAGGGAAAATCTATAAAAGCAATATTTAAAGCAGATAAAGGACATTTACATCATAGATTAGTTTCAAAAGGATTTTCTCAAAAACAAACCGTACTTATTATGTACACTATAAGTGCTGCACTTGGTATATTTGCTATAATAATACTTGACAGTGGAATATGGAAAGCATTATCTTTTTTACTTATGGTGATAGCAGCATTATTTTTAGGTTATAGAAATTTCTTAAAAGAAAAAAGCGAAAAAGGTGAAAAATACGAGTGCCGGTGTTTGTAAATACATATATAATCCAAAATCAGGAAACGAAAAAGCAGGAATAAAACCAGGAACAGAATTTGAAGATTTGCCAGAAGATTGGGTTTGTCCAGTATGTGGTGAAAAGAAAGATGTTTTTGAAATAAGTAGAAATTCTAATTAGAGAAAAATTCTTTAATTAGAATTTTTTTTTGTAAAAAAGAAATACTAAATAGAAAATCAAAAATAAGTTTAGGAAAAAAGGTAATAAAACTAAAAAAATGAAAAAAGAATTTTTAAAAAAAATATTAATAGGATTTTTTGCTGGAATAATATCAGGCTTATTTTCAACAGGTGGAGGATTAATTTTAGTTCCTGCATTTTTATATTTATTAAAGTTAGATCCAGTTAAATCAAGAGCAACTTCAATAATATGTATATTACCTATGGTAGTTACAACAAGTTTTGTTTATGGTAGAAGTAATTATTTAAACTGGCGAGTAGGAATTTTGTGTGCTATTGGAGGAACAATAGGAAGTTTTATAGGTTCAAAAGTTTTGAATAAAATACCAGAATTTATATTAAAAGTTACATTTGCAATATTTTTGTTTTATGTTGCATTAAATATGCTTGGAATCTTTTAATAAAAATAAAATCAATTTAATTTTTGTTAAATATCAACTAAAGTAACTTAAAATATTTAGGGAAGGAAAAATGATATGGAAATAATATTTGGCATAATATCTGGCTTTATAAGCAGTATGGGAATGCGGAGGAGGAACAATTTTAATATATTTGTTAACATGTTTTTTAGGAATAGAACATCACATGGCACAAGGAGCAAATTTAATTTTTTTTATACCAACTTGTATAATTGCAATTATAATAAATTTAAAAAATAAAAACATAAATTTTAAAGTAGCTATTCCGGTAATTATTGTAGGAATAATAGGAGCAGTTATAGGTTCAAAGCTTTCTGTAAATATGCCAATAAAAGAACTTAGAAGGTATTTTGGTATTTTTTTGCTAATAATTACCTTTCATGAAATTTATTCTTTAAAAAAAATGTATATAAATAATAAAAAAACAAATAATAAAATAAAGAATAGGAGGGAAAAAATATGAAATTTGTAAAAGGTTTAATGATAGGAACTATAGTATCTGCGGGAGCTTTATGGATGTATGGAGAAGTATCTAAAAAAGATAGAAAAAAACTAATGAAAAAAGGAAAAAAATTTTTAAAAGAAATGGGAATGTAAAAGAATATAGATGATCTCTTTATCAATGAACTCAAGTATATAATCTAGTAAGTAACAGAAGAAGATGGCAATTTAGTTGCCATCTTTTTTATTATTCAACTGTAACAGATTTAGCTAAGTTTCTAGGTTTGTCAACATCTAATCCTTTTTCTTTAGAAACATAATATGCAAGAAGTTGTAAAGGAATAATTGCCAAAATAGGGGATAAATAAATATTTGTATTTGGTACTGTAATTATATTATCAAAAATAGATAAATCAATTAATTTAGAAACTTCTTCAGAAACAACTACTGTAGTTATAGCACCACGAGTAATAAGTTCTTCAATATTACTAGATGTTTTCTTTTCTAAATCTTTATCTGTCATAATTCCAATAACATTAATACCATTTTCAATTAATGCAATTGTTCCGTGTTTTAATTCTCCTGCAGCATAGCTTTCAGAGTGAATATAAGAAATTTCTTTAAGTTTCAAAGAAGCTTCCTCAGCTGTTGCATAATCTATACCTCTACCGATAAAGAAAACATCTTTTTCTTTAAACATTCTTTTAGCTATAGATCCAATATTTGAAGAATTTTTTAAAATATCTTCAATTTTATTTGGTAATGAAAGTAAATTTTGCTTTATTTCATTTAATTCATTTGGATTAGCAGTTTCTAAAACTTCTGCAAAATAAATAGCAAGTAAACTCATAAGAGTTATTTGAGAAGTATAAGCTTTAGTTGATGCAACTGCAATTTCTGGACCAGCATGAGTGTAAATACAATAATCTGCTTCTCTTGAAATAGAACTTCCTATAACATTTGTAATAGCTAGAGTTTTAGCCTTTTTTTCTTTAGAAAGCTTTAAAGCTGCCAAGGTGTCTGCTGTTTCACCAGATTGACTAATAAAAATGCATAAAGTTTTTTCATCAACTAATGGATTTCTATATCTATATTCTGATGCAATATCAACTTGAGTACGAATTTTGCATAATTTTTCAATGGTATTTTTAACACTAAGCCCAGCGTGCATTGCAGTACCACATGCTACGATATAAATTTGTTGTAAAGAACTTAAATATTCTTTAGTAAATCCTAAATCATCAAAATTACATTTTGCATTATCTAATCTTGAACCTATAGTTTCTCTTACGCTTGTAGGTTGTTCCATGATTTCTTTAAGCATATAATCAGGATATTCTGCTTTGTCAGCAGCCATTGCATCCCAAGTAATAGAAGTTGAAGCTTTTTTTATTTCATTTAAGTTTGTATCATAAAATTTAATATTATCCCTAGATAATACAACATATTCGAAATTTTCTAATAAATAAAAATCTTTAGTATAACTTAAAATTGCTGGAATATCTGATGCAATGTAATTTTCTCCTATTCCTTTGCCAATAACAAGTGGACTGTCTTTTCTTACAACAATCATATTATTTGGTGCATATATAGATAAAATTTCTAATGCAAAACTACCAATTAATTTATCACAAGCTTTTTTTACAGCTCTTAAAAGTTTTAAATTATCATTTTGTTGATCATTTTTATAAAAATAACTTATTAAATTAGGTACAACTTCTGTGTCTGTAGAAGAAACAAAAGTATAACCATTTTCTTCTAAAAATTTTTTTAGTTCAATATAATTTTCGATAATTCCATTATGAACAACTGCAAAAGAATTTGTAGAGTCCATATGTGGGTGAGAATTTATTTTTGAAGGTATTCCATGAGTTGCCCATCTAGTGTGAGCAATACCAATAGAACCTTCTAATTTTTTTGTATCATCTAAATTATAAAGGTTTTCAACTCGACCTTTATCTTTAACAACCTTAATTTCATTTCCCTCCATAGTTGAAATTCCAGCTGAGTCATAACCTCTATACTCAAGTTTTGAAAGCCCCGCAAGTAAAATGGGGGTAGCTTTTTGTTTTCCAATGTATCCAACAATTCCGCACATAAAAAAATCTCTCCTTTAAAATAAATTTTGGCTATATTAGTATTACCCAATATAGCATTTTTATATTGGAATTGAAAGTAAATCACTTTAATTTAATCTTTGTTATAATGTTACCATTACTTTTTGATTAAATTTTTGGTAAAGTGCATACCACTAAGGCATCCGCCGAATATTTCGATAAACCTTAGACCTCGTCAACATTATTAAAATGTTCTGGCGCTAAAACATAACTCCTTTCTTAAAATTTTTTTATACTTTCAACTTTATATAATATATTACAACAATTTGACAAATGTTTCAAGTAAAAAACAATTTTTTCTTTCAATGGGAATGAAAGTCAGTAGCACATTATGTCGATGTGAATTAAAATCCTAAAAAAATTATGATATCAAAATATCAAGAAAAACTTGATATTTTTTTTTATATAGAATATAATACCATTGAGTTAAAATAACTTATAAAAAAGTAAAATAATATAAAGTTTTACAAAACATGTTAAGAAACAGCAGAGATAAAAAATGAAAGGAACAAAATATGAGTAAAGAATTAGAAGAACTAATGCAAAAAACGGTTATAAGTGAAGATAAAGAATTAACATTAATGTTAGAAGATATAGAGCCCGTTGAGGTACCTAAATTTACAAACATAGAAATAGAGGCAAACAAAAAGCAAGAATTTAGTATAGTTGTATATAAAAAAGAAAATATATTTAAAAGAATATTTAAAAATATAAAATTTAGCTTAGAAGCACTAAGAATAATGAAACATTCAAAAGAATTTGATTATGTAAAAAATCAAAATAGATAATCAACTAGTAAATTTTTTAAGTCTAAATATTAAAACAAATAAAATCACGGAGGAAATATGTTAGCATATATAAAAGGAGAGCTTACAATAAAAGCAAGAGGATATGTTGTAATAGATGTTGGAGGGCTTGGATATAAAGTATTTATGTCTGAAATAGCTATGGAAAACATAGGAAAAATTGGAGATATAGTAAAGGTACATACATATTACAGAGTAATGGAAGATGATATAAGTATATTTGGTTTTAATACTAGTGAAGAATTAAGACTTTTTGAGTTATTAATATCTGTAAGTGGTGTTGGAGCTAAAACAGCAATTTCAATGTTAGGTGTAATTTCACCATCAGATTTTGCAATAGCAATAATATATGAAGATATAAATACATTAAAAAAGTTACCAGGAATAGGAGCTAAAACAGCACAAAGGATTGTACTTGAACTTAAAGATAAAATAAAAAAAGAACAAACAATGGAAGAATTATCTATTGCAAATAGTAATGAAGTTAATGTAAAAAAATCTATAGTAGTAGATGAAAAAGTAGAAGAAGCAATTACAGCATTGCAAGTTTTAGGGTATAATAATAAAGAAATAAATGAAGCAATGGAAAAAATTGATACAGAAAATTTAAGCTTAGAAGAAATTATAAAATTAGGATTAAAAGAATTAGCTAAAAAATAAAGAAAATATAATAATTAAATAAAAAAATAGTTAAATAATAATTAAAAAGTCAAAATAAAAGTAATAAAAATAATTTATTCAATAAAATTAAAGGAGTAAAACATGCCGGAAGTAACATACGAATTATTGCATATAGATAAAAATTCAGGAGCCAGAAGAGGAGTTATACACACTTTGCATGGAGATATTCAAACTCCTGTCTTTATGCCAGTTGGCACATTGGCAACTGTAAAAGCTATGACAGAAAAGGAATTAAAAAATGATGTAAAAGCAGAAATAATACTTTCAAATACTTATCATTTATATTTAAGACCAGGTCATAATTTAATAAAAGAAGCAGGAGGACTTCATAAATTCATGAATTGGGACAGACCCATACTTACAGATAGTGGAGGATTCCAAGTATTTAGTTTAAGCTCTCTTAGAAAAATAACAGAAGAAGGAGTGGAATTTAATTCACATTTAGATGGAAGTAAACATTTATTTACCCCAGAAAAAGTCATGGAAATAGAAGAAGCATTAGGAGCAGACATAATAATGGCATTTGATGAATGTTGTCCATACCCTTCTACATATGAATATACAAAAAAATCAATGGAAAGAACTTCAAGGTGGGCTGAAAGATGTAAAGAAGCTCATACAACCACAAATCAATCACTATTTGGAATAATACAAGGAGGATTTTATAAAGATTTAAGAGAAAAATCAGTAAAAGATTTGATAGAGTTAGATTTTCCTGGGTATGCTATTGGTGGAATAAGTGTAGGAGAGCCAAAAGAAGAATTTTTAGATATATTAAGATATACAGCTCCTCTTATGCCAGAAAATAAACCAAGATACTTAATGGGAGTTGGTACTCCAGACTACTTAATAGAAGCAGCAATTGCTGGAATAGATATGTGTGACTGTGTACTTCCAACTCGCTTAGCAAGACATGGTACAGCATTAACATCAAAAGGAAAGGTTGTAATAAGAAATAATACATACGAAAAAGATTGGAATACATTAGATGAAGAATGTGATTGTTACACATGTAAAAATTATACTAGGGCTTATTTAAGACATTTAGTAAAAACAAATGAAATTTTAGGAATGAGGTTGTTATCCTTACATAATTTGCGTTTTTTGACGAAACTAATGGAAAGAGTTAAAATAGAAATAGAAAATGATAATCTATTAGGATTTAGGGAAGAATTTTATAAAAAATATGGATATGATAAAATAATTTAGGAGGTGAAATAATGGAGTTTATGGAAGAAGAAGAATATGAACAACAAAGAATTGCCAGAATAAAAAAAATAAAAAGATTAATAATTATATTAATTGTATTATTAGTAATTTCAAGTATAGCAATAATTGGATTAATTGCATATAGAATAGAAAATCCAATATATATTACATCTTATATAGATGGAAAGATGGTTAAAGGATTAGAGAACATACTAGATATTCAAACTGATGAAAATGGAAATACTGAAATTTATATACCAATTAGAGAATTTGCTAAATACTTAAATGGATCAAATGAAAAATTAAATTATGAGACATATAAAGGTGATTATAATCCAAAAACAGAGGAAGATAATAAATGTCATATAGTAAGAAATAATTATGAAGTAGCAATATTTACTGAAAAGTCTAAAGTAATTTACAAACTAGATTTACAAAGCGATAATGAAAATTATGAAGAATACTATATAGATAAAGATGTATTTAAAAGTAATGACCAATTATATACATCTGCTGAAGGGATAGAAAAAGGATACAATGTTTATATTCAATATAATGAAAGCAAAAAAATTATGAATGTATATACATTAGATTATTTAATAGCAACTCATACTGCGGCATTACAAAATTTTACGACCTCAAATTATGGAACATTGACTATAGCAACTGAAAGAAAGTCAGATCTAAAATCAGTTTTTGATAATTTATTAATAGTAAAAAGTCAAAGTGGTAAATATGGAATAGTTAGCACAAGTGATTATTCTAAATTTATACTTGAACCACAATATGATAATATACAATTTATAAGCGATTCATCAACATTTTTAGTAGAAAGTAATGAAAAAATAGGATTATTTTCAGAAGATGGAAAAAGAATAATAAACTTAATTTATGATGAAATAACATCAATGGGTAAAGAATCTAATTTATATAAAGTAGAAACAAATGATATGTATGGAATAATAGATGGTGCAGGTAATATTATTTTGCATCCTGAATATGAAGAAATAGGAATAGATGTTAGTCCATTTTCTTATAATGGAATAAAAAATGGATATATTCTTTTAGACAAAATAATACCAGTAAAACAAAATGACAAATGGGGATTTTACGACACAAAAGGACAAATGATAACAGATGGATTTAAATACGAAAAGATAGGATGTAGTAATATAACAAAAATAAACAATGTTTATGAACTATTAGAAATACCAGATTATAATGTTATAGTAATTGGAGATGAATATGGAAAATATTCGTTCATGGATTCCTCAGGTAAAGATACAATGTTACCATTTGTATTTGATGAAATATATATGAAAAGCACAGCAGGAGAATTAAGTTACTGGATGAAATATAATGATACAGAATATGATGTTTTAAAAAATTTAAGTAATATTAAAGAAAATTAGAAATTAAGTTCTAAAAGTAATATTTCTTTCATATATATATAATAAAGGGAGGATGTATATGAAAGAAAATTTTTTTAAAGTAGGATATTCAGCTTGTATACAAAAACAAGGTGTTGAGAGAAAAAAGTGGACAAGCATATTATTAGGAAAAATTCTTGAACATAAATTTATAATAACGACATGTTTAATAATATTGGCAGTTATGGTAATGAACTTATGGCTAATTTTTAGATTTATAAATATTTTAGCGGTCAATGGGGACGTCCTTTTTTGACCGCTTTTTTCATTTTAGTAAAATTTGAAATTATTAATAATTTGTAGTAAAATATATATCAAATAATATCAAGGAGAGAGAGATGAAAATAGCAAGTGAATGGAAAGATTATAAAATAATAGATATGGCAAATGGGCAAAAGTTAGAAAGATGGAAAGATATTATTTTATCAAGACCAGATCCTCAAGTAATTTGGAATAATAAAAGTTTCCCAGAAAAATGGAAACAGGCTCATGCAATATATAATAGAAGTAAAACAGGAGGAGGCTCTTGGCAATATAATAAGAAAATTCCTCAAAATTGGCAAATAGAATATAAAGATTTAAAATTTAATATAAAGCCAATGGGATTTAAACATACAGGATTATTTCCAGAACAAGCAGTTAATTGGGATTGGATGATTAAAAAAATAAAATCAGAAAATAGAGAAATAAAAGTATTAAATTTATTTGCTTATACAGGTGGTGCAACAGTTGCATGTTTATATGCTGGTGCTTCAGTTTGTCATGTAGATAGCTCAAAAGGCATGGTATCTTGGGCAAAAGAAAATGTAAATTCTTCAAATCTTGGAGATAAAAGTGTAAGGTTTATAGTAGATGATGTAGTTAAATTTGTAAATAGAGAAATAAGAAGAAAAAATACCTATGATGCAATAATTATGGATCCACCATCATATGGTAGAGGGGCTAAAGGAGAAGTATGGCAATTTGAAAGCAATATTTATGATTTAGTAGAATTATGTACGAAAGTGCTTTCTGAAAATCCGTTATTTTTCTTAATAAATTCATATACTACTGGAATATCTAGTACAGTATTAGAAGATATTTTAAAGTTGACTGTTGAAAAGAAATATAATGGAAAAACGGAGGCAGGAGAAATAGGTTTACCTATGGAAAACTCAAATTTGATTCTTCCTTGTGGAATATATGGTAGGTGGGAGAAGGTTTAAATAATGTCTAAACTATTGAAATTATTTATAAGAATTTGTGCTCTGCAAGTTAAACAAGAAAGGAAAGAATTTAAAAATGAAAGTATTATATGAAGATAATCACATAATAGTTGTAGTAAAAGAACCCAATATTCCTTCACAAATGGACAAGACAGAAGATGTAGATTTATTAACTATGGTAAAACAATATGTAAAAGAAAAATATAATAAACCAAATGAAGCATATATTGGTTTAGTTCATAGGTTAGATAGACCAGTAGGAGGAATAATGGTATTTGCAAGAACCTCAAAGGCTGCTTCAAGATTAAGTGAGCAAATAAGAAATAAAGATTTTAAGAAAAAATATTTAGCTATTGTAAATGGAAAATTTGAAGAGGAGAAAGGAACTTTAGAAAATTATTTATATAAAGATGAAAGAAATAATATAAGTAAAGTTGTAAATAGTGAAAAGAAAAATGCCAAAAAAGCAAAATTAGATTATGAAGTTTTAAATTATGATGATAAAAGAGATTTAAGTTTAGTAAAAATAAATTTATATACAGGCAGACACCATCAAATAAGGGTTCAAATGGCAAATATAAACCACTCTCTGTATGGAGATCAAAAATATGGTTCAAGAGGTAAAAACAAACAAATAAGATTATGGGCATATGAAGTAACTTTTTTTCATCCTGTAAAGAAAGAAGAAATAACTTTTACAGATTATCCAGATTGGACAATGTGTAAGACAGTTGGCTTAATAAACAAAAATTGATTTAGAATTTTTTCTAAGTCAATTTTTTTGTTTAACAAGTTCAAAATTAATAAAAAAATAAATTTTTTTTAATTTTTTTAAAAAAACTATTGCAAAATAAATAAAAGTGTATTAAAATTTAATAAAAGTGGAAAAAAGTGGTACAAAGTGGGGTGAAAATTTAATCATGTTGATGGGCGAGTTTGAGCATACATTAGATGCAAAAGGCAGAATATCAATGCCTGCTAAACTTAGAAAAGACATGGGCGAGACATTCATTTTAACAAAAGGTTTAGATGGATGCTTATTTGCGTTCTCAAGTGAAGAATGGTTAAATTTTGAAACAAAATTAAAATCACTTCCACTATCAGATAAAAATGCAAGAAATTTTGTTAGATTTTTCTTATCAGGTGCAACAGAGTGTGAATTAGACAAACAGGGAAGATTTTTAATTCCAAATAATTTAAGACAAGCAGCAAATTTAGAAAAAGAAGCGGTAATAATTGGGGTAGGAACAAGGATTGAAGTTTGGGATAAAGCTACTTGGCAATCAAAAGATGAGGAAATTTCAGCAGATGAAATTGCAGATAACATGACAATGCTTGGAATATAAAAATTATAGTATATAATCTTTTCTTTAAGAAAAGTTTATATAATAATCAAATTTCTGATCTTTCAGGGAATGATTATGTTAAAAACAAAAGATAAAATTGCAAAAGAAGAAAAATAAGAAAACAAAAGAAAAAATTTTAAAGAATACGAAAAGAGGGTTTTTACCTCAAAAAAATGCCTACTAAAGAAATAAGTACAAAAGAAAAATTTAAACAAAAGAAAATTACAACAAAAGAAAAAATAAAACAAAGGAAAATTACACAAAAGAAAAAATAAAACAAAGGAAAATTACAACAAAAGAAAAAGTGAAACAAAGGAAAAATTACAACAAAAGAAAATTTGAACAAAGGAAAGCTATAACAAAAGAAAATACTAAATAAAAATACGAATGTAAAAAATTCATAAGAAAAGACTTATAATTAATAAGTAAAAATACATACAGAATTAGTATACCAAAGAAATTGTTTAAAAAAATACCAAAGTAGGAGTATTACAAAAGATTCGGTAATACTTAAGAAAACGTATTTAAGTACAAAAAGAAAAAGCAGCTGGTATTTTTTATAAAGTAATACTAGCTGCTAAAATATATAAAACTTAAAGGAGTAAAAGTGGAATTTAAACATAAGCCAGTATTATTAAATGAGTGTATAGAAGGATTAAGTTTAAAAAAAGATGGTATATATGTAGATGGAACTTTAGGCGGAGGGGGGCATAGCTTAGAAATCCTAAAAAAATTACACCCTAAAAAGGGAATTTTAATTGGGATAGACAGAGATGAAGAAGCATTAAAGGCTGCCAAGGAAAGGCTATCTAATTACCAAAATGTAAATTATATACACGGGAATCATGATGATATTAAAGAAATTCTAAACAAATTAAATATAAATCAAGTTGATGGAATTCTATTAGATTTAGGAGTTTCTTCATATCAACTTGATGAAAAGGCAAGAGGATTTAGTTACCTTGGGTCAAATGAACTTGATATGAGAATGGATAAATCTCAAAGGCTTACAGCAAAAGAAGTTATAAACAATTATAAAGAAGAACACTTAGCAAATATAATTTATGAATATGGAGAGGAAAGATATTCAAGAATAATTGCTAAAAATATATGTATTAGAAGAGCAAAAAAGAAAATAGAAACCACGGATGAACTTGTAAAGATTATAGAAAATTCCATACCAAAATTTAATCCTAAAGATGGCCACCCAGCAAAGAGAACATTTCAGGCAATAAGAATAGAGGTAAATAATGAAATAAAACCTTTGGAAGATACAATATCTAATTCAATTGAAATGTTAAAACCAGAAGGAAGATTATGTGTTATAACTTTCCACTCTTTGGAAGATAGATGTGTAAAGAAGGCTATGAATAGAGCAAAAGGAATTTGTACATGTCCAAGAGACATACCATATTGTGTGTGTGGAGCAAAAGAACTCGGAAGAGTTTTAACTAAAAAGCCAATAATTGCAACTAAAGAAGAACAAATAGAGAATCCAAGGTCAAAAAGTGCAAAACTTAGAATTTTTGAAAAAATGTAATTAAAAAATCTGTAAAATTAGTAAAAAATATAATTAAAAAATATACAATTAGTAAAAGATGTAATAAAAAAAATATAAAATTAGCCAAAATATAATAAATATATAAAATAAATAGGAAATTAGTGAATAAAAATATCAAAAGAAAAGAGGTGAACGAAGTACTTATGAGCAATTTGAATTATGAATATGAGACGAGTCCAAGAAAATTTGATCCAAAAAAAATACCAAATAAAAGGAAAAATATAGATTATAAAAAACAAGTTAAAATAAATGAAATGCAAAGAAAAGAAGCTTTAAAGTTGGAGAAAAAGAAACACACTAAAAATGTTGTATTAATATTAGCAATATTTTTAATATTACTTGCTGTAAGTTACAGAAGTTCACTTATAAACGAGAAATTTAATGAAATTCAAAATAAGAAAAATGAACTTGCATCACTTGAAAAAACTAATGGGCAATTAGAAGTAAATATTGAAGGAAGCGTTAATTTAAACAATATTGAAGAATCTGCAAAAGAAAAATTGGGAATGCAAAGGCTAGAAAATAGCCAAAAAGTATATATTGCATTAGATAAAAAAGATTATGTTGAAGCTGGAAGTGACGAGGTAGATATCACCAATGAAGAAAATATTTCATGGTTTGAAAAAATCATAAATAAAATATTAAAAAAATAAAATAGACAAATAAATGTCTATTTTATTTTTTTGTAATATTTCATATTTTATTTCAAATAAATTGAATTTGTCTAATTCATTACTTTCTAAATGGTCAAGATAAATATTTAGTTCATTTAAGTTTTTGCATGTACTAATGTTAAATAATTCATTTATTTTTAAAGAACAGTAAATGTTCATTCTTCCGATAAAATAAAAAAGAAATACCTCGAGAAATTATAAAATGTCGTAAAATAAATAAGTTAATGATGAGCATAAAATCTCTTATTTTCTTTATACATCAATCATTTCAAACTTTTTTTACCTAAAAA
>CANRKM010000054.1 GCA_947631225.1 uncultured Clostridia bacterium | reverse complement strand
CTTTCATTAGAATACAAAGATATAGAAGGATTGTTTTTTGCAGGACAAACAAATGGAACTTCTGGATATGAAGAAGCAGCATGCCAAGGATTAATTGCAGGAATAAATGCTAGTTTAAAAATAAAACAAAAAGAACCTATTATTATAGATAGAACTCAAGGCTATATAGGTGTTTTAATTGATGATATTGTTACAAAAGGAACAAATGAACCATATAGAATGATGACATCTCGTGCAGAATACAGATTACTACTTAGACAAGATAACGCAGACTTAAGACTTACAGAAATAGGACATAAGATTGGATTAATTCCAGAAGAAAGATATGAAAGATTTTTAAAAAAGAAAGAAAACATTGAAAAAGAAGTAGAAAGATTAAAACAAACTACAGTAAAACCTACAGAAAAAGTAAATAATTTTCTCGAAAATAAAGGAACAAATAAGATTTCAACAGGTACAAAATTAGCAGATTTATTAAAAAGAACAGAAATTACATACGAAGATTTAGGATTAATTGATGAAGCAAGACCAATGCTTTCAGAGCAAGAAAAAGAAGAAGCTGAAATACAAATAAAATATGAAGGATATATTAATATAGAACAAGAACAGGTAAAAAAATTTAAGAAAATGGAGAGTAAAGCATTACCACAAGATATAAATTATCAAGATATTAAAGGATTAAGTTTAGAAGCAAGACAAAAATTAAATAATATCAAACCACTTTCCATAGGACAAGCTTCTAGAATATCGGGAGTTTCACCGGCTGATATAAATGTACTGTTAATATATTTACAAATGCAAAAGAAAAATGTATAATATAATTTACAAAGTTCTTTGTGGAACAATTTTCTATAAAGAGTGAAAAATAGGGGGATTTATGGAAAAAGAATTTGAAGAAAACATGAAAAAATATTTAGAAAAAATAAATATTGAAATAAATAAAGAACAAATAAAATCTTTTTATAATTATATGAATATATTATTAGAGTGGAATAATAAAATTAATTTAACAGCAATTACAGAACAGAATGATGTTATTTTAAAACATTTTATAGATTCTTTATCGATTAGCAGTTATATTGAAGAAAACGAAACGGTTGCTGATATAGGGACGGGAGCAGGATTTCCAGGTATTCCATTAGCTATAATAAAAAAACAAAATAAATTTACATTAGTAGATTCACTAAATAAAAGAATAAATTTTTTAGAAGAAATAAAAGAAAAATTAAACTTACAAAATGTAACTACATTACATATGAGAGCAGAAGAATTTGGAAGAGACAAACTTTATAGAGAAAAATATGATGTAGCTGTATCAAGAGCAGTTGCTAATTTAAGTATTTTAGTTGAATATTTACTTCCAACAATAAAAATTGGTGGTAGAATTATATGTATGAAGGGAAGTCAAATAGAAGAAGAATTAAAGGAATCTTCATTTGCTATAAAACAATTAGGAGGATCTGTTAAATTTAAAAAAGAATTTAATTTAGCAGGAACAGATATAAAAAGAAATATAATTATAATACAAAAAATTAAGGATACTCCTAAAAAATATCCTCGAAAAGCAGGAATACCTGAAAAAAAGCCATTAAGAAAATAACATAATATAATTAAGTTAATATAAATTAAATCTCATTACAATATATGTTTATTGTGATGAGATTTTTTAAGTTTATAAAAATTTTTTCACGTGGAACATTTTTTTATAAATCTTAAGGCTGTAAGAAAAAAATGTAGATTTATGTCGAAAAATAAGAATTTTTAGTTCAAAGTAACTCAGCACTTTTTCTCAAATTTTATTAATTTCGATATTGTAAACAATAAATAATAACAAATTTTATAAAAAAAAACGTGAAATTTTTTAAAAATTTGTTGACAGATACAAAATATTTGTATATCATAATTATATTAAAAATAGGTAAATAATATATAAAAACATGTTAACATAAAAAACGGAGGGAACAAATTGGGAAAAGTAATAGCAGTAGCAAATCAAAAGGGTGGAGTTGGAAAAACAACAACTACAGTAAATTTAAGTACTATTTTAGCTAAAAAAGGGAAAAAAGTTTTATTAGTTGATACTGATCCACAAGGGAATGCAACAAGTGGATTGGGAGTTGAAAAAGATGGAGAATTTTCTACTTATGATTTATTAATTGCTGATGTGCAAGCTGAGGATATAATAGAGAAAACAGCTATAAAAAACCTAAGTATCTGCCCTTCAAACATGAATCTTGCAGGAGCAGAGGTACAATTAGTCTCTATGATGTCAAGAGAACAAAGAATGAAGGAAAAACTAGATGTTATTAAAAAAAATTATGATTTTATTTTAATCGATTGTCCACCATCTTTGGGATTAATTACATTAAATGCATTTACTGCAGCAGACAGTGTATTAATACCTGTTCAATGTGAGTATTATGCATTAGAGGGATTAGGTCAACTATTAAATACAATAGAATTGGTAAGAAAACATTTAAATAAAAATTTATATATAGAGGGTGCTCTCTTAACAATGTATGATATTAGAACCAATCTTGCAAATCAAGTTGTTAAAGAAGTAAAAAGATTTTTTCAAAATAAAGTATATAAAACTGTTATCCCTAGAAATGTAAGAGTAAGTGAAGCACCAAGTTATGGTGTTCCAATTACAATATATGATCCAAAATCAAAAGGATCAAAAAGTTATGAAAAATTTGCAAAAGAATTTATAAAATTAAATGAGCTTGAGC
This sequence comes from uncultured Clostridia bacterium, assembly GCA_947631225.1. Lineage (GTDB taxonomy): Bacteria > Bacillota > Clostridia > TANB77 > CAG-508 > CAG-269. The sequence continues at coordinate 46,135 of CANRKM010000054.1, read as the reverse complement.
AAAAAGCTATCGAAATGAGAAAAAATTTATAATTTTATTAAGGAGTGATACAAATGGTAAAAAAAACAGGACTTGGGAAAGGATTAGATGCATTATTTTCAATGCCTATAGCAGATGAAGAACAAAAACAAGAAAATGATACATTAAAGAATTTAAAATTAATTGATATAGAACCCAATAGGGAACAACCAAGAAAATTATTTGATGAAGAAGCTATATCAGAGCTTGCTGAATCAATAAAAATGTATGGTGTTATTCAACCTATTGTAGTTACAGAAAAAGAAGGATATTATGCAATTATTGCTGGTGAGAGAAGATGGAGAGCTGCAAAACAAGCAGGATTGAAAGAAATACCGGCTATAATTAGAGAAAATGATACTAAAAAAAATCAGGAGATAGCTTTAATAGAGAATATGCAAAGAGAAGATCTTAATGCATATGAAAAAGCAGTGGGAATTAAGACATTAATGGATAATTATAATTTAACTCAAGAGGAAATAGCAAAAATTCTTGGAAAAGGTAGAAGTAGTATTGCCAATTCTGTACGAGTATTAAATTTATCACCAAATGTATTAGAACTAGCTAAAAAGGGAAAACTAACAGAAGGACATTGTAAAGCATTACTTGCAATAAATGATCCCGAAAAACAATATGAAATGGCTATAAAATTTGTAGAGGGCAAGGATACAGTAAGGCAAGCTGAAAAAAAGGTACATAATCAAAAAAATAATAAATCAGTTACAGATAAATATGGAATTGTATATAAAGATATAGAAGATACTTTTCAGGGATTTTTTGGGACAAAAGTTAAAATTGATGCAGGAAAAAGAAGTGGTAAAATAATAATTAATTATAATAATAATAATGATTTAGAAAGAATTTTAAATTTAATAAAAGAATAATATAAAAAAATGTTCTCAATTCAAAAATTAAAATTTAAATAAAAAAAGCGTTATATAATTAAGGAGGCATAAATTGAAGTTCTTACATAGTGATATTTTTTTAGTAATTTTATTTGCTTTAAATATAATATTATTGATTTGGTCAATAATAAGTAATACAAGAATAAAAAATATTCATAAAAAAGATAAAGAATTTATGGATAAATTAGGAAAAGGAAATAATATAAAAGAAGATTTAAAAAATTATATGAATAGAGTAAATGCAACAGAAAATGAAATAAGGAGATTATCTGTAAATTTTAAACAATTAGATAAGAAAACTACAAAATGTATACAAAAAGTTGGTATTGTAAGGTACAATGCATATAAAGATACAGGTAGTGATTTAAGTTTTGCAGTATGCATGTTAGATGAACAAAATAATGGAATAGTATTTAATGGAATATATTCAAGAGATATGTCAAATATTTATGCAAAACCTATTGTGGAAGGAGAATCTAAATATAAACTAACGCCTGAAGAACAAGAGGCTATATACAAAGCAAAAGAAGAATTTTAATTTTTCCAATTATATATAATTTAATAAATGAAATAATAAATTATTTCAACATACTAAAAATGTAGTATACTATAAATAGTATACTACATTTTTGAAAGAGATAATCACAGATATAATTTGGCGGAGAAAGAGGGGTTCGAACCCTCGCGCCGATGAATCGACCTAACAGTTTAGCAAACTGTCCCCTTCACCACTTGGGTATTTCTCCAAATTGTATATATTTATTTTAAAAAAATCGTAGAATATTGGTTATTACAATCTTTCTACGTTTTTTTTGGCGGAGAGGGTGGGATTCGAACCCACGGTACGCTATAAACGCACGCCAATTTTCAAGACTGGTGCCATAAACCAACTCGACCACCTCTCCATTTTTGTGTCAACATTAATCATACTACCACATAACACAGTATTTTGTCAATACCTAAAAGAAAAAAAATAATAAAAAATTGTGATATTATATCATTTATGTCGACAAACAACGTCAGGTATTGACAAATAAGGAATTTTAAGGTAAAATAAATGTGAGGTGATAATATGGGAATTTTTAGTAATAAATTTATGAATAATTTAGAAAAAATGGCATATGCAGGATTTAGAATTGTATATGGTTCAAATGATAATTCTAGAAATGTACAGTCTATATATAAAGGCTATAGATCAAATTTAGACAAAGTACAAAGAAAATTGGATTCTTTTCAAAGGAGTATAGATGTTAATCAGCTAAAACTAAATAATATTGATATAAGAATAGAAAGAGCTGAAATGTACATAGATAGGATAAATTCAAGAGGCTTAATGACTCAATTTAGTCGAAGATATAGAGATGAAAAAAAATATATTAAATATCTTAAAAAACAGAAAAGAATGATTAACAAGAAAATAAGAGAAGAATATAAAAGTATTAAATTAGAAAATAAAAAATTTAAACATGCTAAAAAAGAACTAAGGGAATTTGAAAAATATGTTAATAAATTTGCAAAAGAACATGTTGATGAAATCAAATTTATTTCATATTTCAAGAAAAATAAAAATAAACTAGAAAGAATATATAGTTCAGAAAAAATTAGTGAAATAATGGAAGCAATTGAACGTATGAAGGTTGGAGAAAAAGGATTTGAAGATATTTCTGTAAAGAAATACTTAAATGAACTAAAAGAGGATATTAAAAAGAATTCTAAAATATTTTCAAAATCAAAAAATAAAAATAAGAAAATTAGAAAAGTTAAATCATCTGGAAAATTTCAACAAGAAAGAAATAATGAAGATCAAAATTTAAAAGAAAGTAAAAGAAAAGTGATTAACTTTAAACAAAGATTAAAAGATAAAAACAATTTTGCGAAAGATGAAAGTGGACATAAGTATGGGAAAAAAGATGAAAAAGAAAAAAGCAAAGATGAAGAGGAATATGTTAGCGAAATATAAATAAAAAAAGTAAAATTTGAAAATAATTGTTGCAAAATAAAAACAAAAGATTTATAATAAAAGAGACAGTGGGTGATGAAAATGAAAAAAATGATAATTTCACTAATTGTTATTATGATGTTTTTTTTAACATCGACTCAAATTGTAAGTTTAGCTGATGTTACATTAGATACAGATATAACTTCTAATAATATTGTAAAACAATTTAATCCCAATGGCGAAGATGGTGATATTCAAGGTTGGGCATCCCCTATTACAAATTTTTTAGTAAAAAATATATCAAATAAGGTTTTAACTATTATACAGGTAATAGGTGGAATTTTAACGATATTGGCTGTTGCATTATATGGTTTTATAAGTATTGTAGGGGTAGACCAAAGGTTATCAAATGATTTATTTGGAGCTACGTTACCAGGAAGAGAATCGCCAAATTTCAGAATGAATTTACAAGATGTTTTAAGAAGAGTAATAATAGGTTCAATATTATTATTTGCAAGTGGAACAATAGTTAAAGCAGTAATGTTGCTATTATTAAAGTAGGTGATAGATTATGAAGAAAATTGTAATACCAATACTTGTTATTATAATATTTCTAAGTACATCAAATAGTATTGTATATGCAGATGCTAATACATGGGTACAAGATGCATTTGATGCTACACATAGTTTTATAAATGAAAAACCAAAACTTTCTGACAGAATGTCATTTTTAAATAGTTTTTTGAATTTCTTCAGAAAATTAATTAGAACTATAAATTATATACTTTTAGTTATTTTAGGAGCATTGTCAATAATTTCACTTTCAATTACAGGTATTAGATATATAATAGCACTAAATAATCCAAATAGATTGCAAAATGCAAGGAATAATTTACATACAGTATTTTTAGGAATGTTTATTGGATTTGGAGCATTTATAATTTGGAGATTAGCTATGGGAGTAATTGAGTTAATCTTATCAGCTATGGCTTCTAAATAAAGCTAAGGAAATAACATAGATATTAAATTTAAAAAAATATATATTATAAAAAAAGGAGGAGATTTTAATGAAAACTTTACAAAAAGTATCAATAATTTTAGTTATAACAATTATTGCAATGTTAGCATTAGGAGTAGTATTTCAAAGTACATCTTTAGCAACAACAGATCCTATTGCAGTAATGGACGCTGTAAATGGAAATGCAAATATAGGGGATACAAAAGGAATAACAGATGTAGCAAGTAGAATACTTACATTTCTTCAAGTAATTTCAGGAGTATTTGCAATAATTATGATAGCAGTAGTAGGATTCAATTATATAGTTGAGACACCAGACGGAAAAGCAGAATTAAAGAAAAAAATGCTTCCAATAGTTATTGGTATAATTTTAGTATTCTTTGCAACATCAATAGCTAAATTTTTAATTAACATATTTAAATAATAATATGTTAATAAGTTACAAAAATATTACAAAGATTTTACAAAAATATAAAAAAATACATTTTATGATAAAATTTATCATAAAATGTATTTTTTTTTTTGTTTTTATGTTATAATTAATATGTATTAGTGTGAGAAAAGGAAGTGATAATATGGCAGGAGGTCCATATAATATACCAAGAAAAACTAAAGGAGAAAGTAGGTTTTTTAACATATTTTCTACAAGGGCTCTTATAGAGACAATTGTATTTGGGGTAATAGCATTAATTATTTTTTATCCAATAGGAGTTTTAATTAATCATACAAGTATTGCTGTTATATTTACAATTATTTTTTGTGGAATTGGATTTATTATATCTTCTTTTAAAATACCAGATTCAAATAATTTTGAACTTACAAGAAAAGCTGGTGGAGAATATATAGATCAAATTATTTTTAGATATATAAAATTTAAACTTAAAAAGAATAAAATATATACATATTATACGGAGGAAAAGAAAGATGAATAATGATAGTTTAGTTCAATTATTAATATTATTAGTTGGTATAATATTTTTGATAATTTTTGCCTTGATTTCTGCACTAATTTTTATGAACATAAAAGAAAAAAGAAGATTAAATGAGAAAATAAAAAGAGAACAAAGTAAAAACCAAATAAAAAAATCACAAATAATTTATACACCTGAATCAATAATGAATTTTATGGAATTTGAAAAAATAGAAGATAATATGATTTTACAAAAAAATGGTAAATTTTTGATGGTAGTAGAATGTCAGGGAATAAATTATGATTTAATGTCAGAAATGGAAAAAGTTTCGGTTGAACAGGGATTTATATCATTCTTAAATACATTAAGACATCCTGTACAATTGTATATACAAACAAGAACTATAAATTTAGAAAGAAGTATAGAAGGTTATAAAAATAAATTAAAAGATATAGAAAGAAAATATAATTCATTAGAAATCGAATATGAGAATTTATTAAAAAGTTCAGATAATTCAAAAGAAATAATCGATAAAACAAAATATGAATTAGTAAAACAAAAAAATTTAAAAGAATATACAGCAGATATTATTAGAGATATAGAAAGGCAAAGTTTAAATAAAAGTATTTTAACTAAAAAATACTATATTATAATACCATGTTATCAATCAGAAATAGAAGCAGGAGATTTTGATAAAGCAGAATTGAAGAATATGGCTTTTTCTGAATTATATACAAGAGCGAGAGCTGTTATAAATTCTTTATATGCATGTCAAGTAACTGGTAAAATTTTAAATTCAGAAGAATTAATTGAATTATTATATATTGCATATAACAGAGACGAATCTGATTTATTCTGGTTAGAAAAAATGAAACAAGCAGGATTTGATGAATTATATTCAACAGCACCAGATGTATTAGACAAAAAAATGAGATTATTAAATAAGCAAATAGAAAATGAATCTATATCTTTGGCAAATGAAAAAATAAATGAAGCAAAAAGAGAAAAAGAAATAAAAGTTATGGAAATTGAAAAGAACAAAGATGAACTTGTAAAAGAAAAAGCTAAAGAATTAATAAAAAAACATAAAAGATATGTAGGAGACATAATTGCAGAAAAAGCAATAAGCAAATTAGAAAAGAACACAAATGAAAATTCAAAGTCAGAAAAAACTGAAAGTGAGGAGGAAAACAAGGATGTCAATATTCAAGAAAAAAGTAGAAGAGGAAGACCAAGAAGAAAAGTATGAAGATGATTACAAAGTATTACATAAAAAAAGCATAAAAGAGATAATTGCTCCTGCTGGAATTGATGCATCTAAGTTAGACCACATGGAGATTGTATCAAATGTTACAAGATATGCAAGAAGTTTCTTTGTTTCAGGACTTCCAAGGTCTTGTACTTTTCCAGAGTTATTTAGAAATTTATATATGTTTGGAGATGTAAATACATCAATATATATTTATCCAATATCTGAGGCAACATCTCAAAATGATTTAAATAGGACAATAGTGGAGCTTGAAACTGAAAGATTAATGGCAAGTGATAGAGGAAACATTAATAGAGAAAGCGATGTATCACAAAAAAGATATGAAACAGAAATTTTAAGAGACCAAATTGCAGCAGGCTTTAATAGATTATATGAAGCAACAATTGTTTCTACATTATTTGCATATAGTTTGCAAGATTTAGATAGACTTACAAAATTACTTTCAAATGAAATGTCGAAAACATTAGTTAGTATAAAAAGTGCATGGGCTATGCAAGAAGATGCATTTAAATCGTGTATGCCATTAATGAATAATACTATTAATAAAAAACAAATTTTTGATAGACCATCAATGGGAACAGTATTTCCGTTTTTAACATCCGAAGTTGGACATCCATCTGGTGTACCACTAGGTTTTAATAAACAAACAGGAGAGCCTATACTTTTTGATAATTTTCACCCATCTTTAACTAATTATAACATGGTTATATTTGCGAAATCTGGTGCTGGAAAGTCTGTTACTATGAAGACATTAATTTCAAGATCATCTGTTCTTATGGGAATAGAAAGTTTAGCGTTAGATGCTGAAGGGGAATATTATGCAGTTGCGGAAGCATTAGGTGGAGTAAATGTAATAATAAGTCCAACATCACCTACAATTATAAATGTTTTTGATGTAGAAATAGAAAAAGCAAAAGATGCTATAACAGGAAGAGAAAGGGATACTTTAAATATAGAAAATAAGATTGAGGACGTAACCCAAGCTTTAATGACAATGGCAAAAGGTAGTACGAGAACAGACCAAGTTAATGAGCTTACAAAACAAATTATTTCAGAATCTGTAGCTGCGGAATATGCTGCCTACGGAATAACATCTGATCCAATGAGCTTATATGAAAATGTAAGAGCCATAGGAAGTTTAGGAAGAAAAAAGAAATTAATGCCTACAATAGGCTCATGGTATAAAAGATTGGAAAAAATGGCAATGCAAAATAACAATGAAGATTATAGATTTCATTATAGTTATTTATTAAAGGTTATGAAACAATATATAAGAGAGTTTAATGGACAAATGGCGTATTTTGATGGACAATCTACATTTGAACTATTAGAAGGTTCACCTTTTATAAATATAGATATTTCTCAGCTAGAGGAAAGATTCGCAAGACCACTTGCTCAACAAATAATTCTTTCTTGGATATGGGAAAAATTTGTTAAGAAAAATTCAGAAGATAGAAAAAAAGCAAGACAAAAAAGAGTTATAGTTGATGAAGCATGGATGTTACTTCCATTCCCAGATGCAGTGGATTTCTTAAATAAAATGGCAAGACGTGCAAGAAAAAGAAATGTTTCACTTGCAATAATTTCACAAAGATTTCAAGATTTTTATGAAAAACCAGAAGCACAAGCTGTTCTTACTTCATCAGATACAAAGTTATTTTTAGCACAGGATAAATCAGAAATTTCTTTACTTCAAGAAGTGTTTAAGCTTAGCTCTGGGGAAGCATCATTCTTAGTAACTTGTTCTAGAGGAGAAGGATTATTAAAAGTAGGTTCACAAACAGCAATACTTCAGATAACACCAACAGAAAAAGAATTTAAGTTTGTTGAAACAAACTTAAATAAATTAGTAAAAATGGATAGTTAAAAATTATAAAAAAAGATGAAATAAAAAATAAATTTAAGAAAGGGAATAAAGATATGAATAAACAATCAAAAGTTAATTACAAATATATTTTTATGTTATTTATAATATTTATGTTTTTATTTCCTAACGGTAAAGTTTATGCAGAACAATATGTAAAAAATGGTAAAACATATAATTATGTTTCTTCAGATGATGGTACAGATGGACCAGATACTACCACGCTAGAGTATGAGTTAACGTATTATGGAGGGGCACCATTGGGGTCTGGGGTTGATATTAATGAACTTACAATGAATCCCAAATATGGGTGGTATGAATATTCAGTAAATGGAGAGAATTATGTTGTTATTGCTACGGCAACTCACGAAATGTTAAAAGCAAGTGCAGGAAAAACGGGTGCATACTGGTTTTGGGGAGCAAAATTTAATCATATACATTATTTTAATTATAAAGATACTATTCAATTTAAATTTGAAGATCAAAATTTTGATCCTAATGTATATAATGCAATTGTACTTGATACATGTGGAGCATCTATGTGTCCACCAATATATGATCGTAATGGAGAAATAAATATAATAGATGTATATTTTGGTGTTGATGGAGAAACATCAACAAGGGGAAGTGCAATTACTGGAAAAAAAGTCTATGTAACAACAACAGGTGTATTTTCACAAAAAGCAAGTCAAGGACCAACAAACTTAGGCGAATTATTCTTAGAAATATTAAAATCAATTTTTACTTTATTTGGTGACGTAATCCAAACGTTATTAGATTTAACAGATTCTAATAATACATATGGTGATAAAATTGAATATACAAAAGAAGAAATATTAGAAAATTCAGATTTAAATAATGAAATTCAATTTGTTAGTGCAACAGATGAAAATAGTACGAATGTAGATTTAAGTAAGATTACAAAAGAAATAGATATTTCAAGTACTTTAACTAATTCTAATGATCAAACAGAGAGTATATATACAACAAATACTAAAATTCCAGTTATTCCTGTGGATGCATATTCTTCATCAATTGATTTAATAGATATACTTGACATAGATTTTTTTAGAACATCAAATAATCAAGATTCATTTTGGGGAATAATTAGAAATTTTGTTTCTGCAACAAGTCACATTATTTTATATATTGTTACTGCGGGCTTAATTGCAATGCTAATTATAAGAAGTATTATATTGGTAACATCTATATTTAATGATGACCCGCAAAGGGCAGCAAGATCTAGGAATATAATAGATAGATTTGTAAGAGCTATTGTTTTAATTATAGGAATATATTTAATTATGACAGGAATAACATATCTATATTCACAAATATTAAATATAATTTTAAATGGAAATTTACAAAGGTATGCAATAAGAGTAAATGTTGAAAATGTATATTCATTTAATACAAATTTGATAGGATATATAAAATATTTAACATTGAGTTCAAATATAATATCAAGTTTTGTATATTCAATAGCTTATTTTGTGTTTGCAGTTATAAATCTTATTTGGTTTGTATGTATGTTTTTGAGAATGCTCATTATAGCAATGTTTATTATAATAGCACCAATAACAGCTATAGTATATATGACTGATCTAGTACCTACTGGTAGATTTGGTCTGGGAAATTTTTTCCATTTTAGGAATTGGTTAGTATTATATACAAGTATTGTTTTTGTACCAATTATTATGCTTATTTTAGAAAAAGTGGCGATTTTTATAGCATAGAAAGGAGTAAGTTTAGTGAAAAGGTTTTTATGTGTTTTTTTAGTTATTTTAATTTTGTTTAGTACTGCTGGAACTAGATGTACATATGCCACACATACTACTGGAAATTTAGGTGTTGAAGTATATTCATTATTGGGTAATGCATTATCTGGATCTATGAAAAGTTTTAATAATGATGTACTAAAAGAAGAATTAAAATCAAAATTTGGATATGAGGGAGAGATTGTTTCTCCTATGCAAATTAGAACGAAAATAACATTATCTAGTGGTAAGGACAAAAATAGTGCCAACCAATATACGAAATATAAAGTTAAAATAGGTAATAACGAGAATGGAGTAGAAATGTATAGAAATGGTAAATCAGATACCGAATTTACATTATCCACACAAGAAATTAAAGAAATTTTTGCATGTCCAGATAATATTACATTTGAAAATAAAGAGTATACTTATGATGTAATATTAAGAGCAACGACACCAAAATCTTTGACAATAAAAAGTACAAGCGTTGATACATCCGGGGCTACGCTTGTAGAGAGTGCATATATACTAAGTGTAACAGATATATGGTCAGGTGCAGATATGAATAACCTAGGAGATGCTTTTGATAATCAGCAAGAAGTAAATGTAGGAGAGGTAGAACCAGGTGATGGAGGAATAGCACAAGGAGTATCTCAAGGAATTTCAGGGTCTTTTGATTTTATTTCAAATTTTATGCACAATCCTCTTGGAACAATAGCAACGCTTTTTTTAGATTTACTTAGAGTAGCTTTAGGAGAATGGGTACAAATACTTGCTAATATGGTTCAAACGATTTCAATTGGGACTGCAGATGATTTAGAACTAGTTTATGATAGAGAAGATATAGAAAAGAATCAAGAATTAAATAATTATGTAAATGTAACAGATTATGAAGAAGATGGTGGAAAAGATTGGCAAATTATTAAGAACATTTCTGGTGCTGAGTATGGATTTGATAGTGATACAAAAATACCAGTTATTCCAGCTGATGTGTATAATATGGCAATAGGAAATATAGATTTGTTAGATGTTAATTTTCTTGTAGTAAATAGAAATAATCATCCTCAAGGTTCTCCGTGGTTAGCAATAAGAAACTTCTTTACAGCACTTATTCATATTGCAATATATATAGCTGCCGGATTTTTGATAGGAACTTTGATTTTTCACGGAATTATGATTGTAATAAGTTCGTATAGAACACCAGAAGAAGTAAGAAGACATAGGGAAGGAATCGTTAGATTTATACAATCACTTGGCATGCTTTTTGGAACGATACTTATTATGGCTGTATTTATATATGTATCTGATTTCTTATTATCAGATAATATGCAAGCAGATTCGAATGAACTTCCAATAAGAGTAAATGTTGAAGGAGCATATAGCTTTAGTACAAACATTACAGGATATGTAAGATATAGGGCTCAAATCGAAAATGTAGATCTATCTGTAAGAAAAGCAGGATGGACAGCAGCATTTATTATATTTTCATGGTTAAATTTAGTTGCTGTTATTGTATTAATTATAAGAATGATTGCAATGATGATTTTAGCGGTTGTTGGTATAGTTATATCAATTGAAAATGTAGTGTCTGTCAATTTTGAAGGAAATATACCTAGATTAGGTTACAGGGGCTGGATAGAATTATATGCGGTTTTTGCAGCTGTTCAGCTGGTTTTGGCTATAATAAGTAATATAATTTTAGAAACTTTAAATTAAAATAATTAAGAAGGAGTGGATATTATGAATTTGTTATTACCTTTGATATTATATGCAGTAGGTGTAATTGGCAGTATTTTTTTCATAAAATGGAGGATACAAAAAACAGCATTTGATATGTTTCCAGGTGGTATTACAAAGTCACTTGGAGAGGGTGCTAATGGCAAGAACAGATCTAAAGTTAAAGATTTAGAAAAAAAGCCGTTAGATAATCCTGAGGTAGAAGATGCCAAAATATTATCGGAAACAACAAAATTTTTAGATAATAAAAATAAAATACCTATGTTTCAAAGTAATAGATCTCAGTTACCTGATTTTAGAGATAATAAGCGTCAATTATTTATGATGAAAAATGATGATAGACCTGTTACATATAATTCAAATAGTGATGGTAAAGGTAGTTATGCTACAGGAATTGTACAACGTGGTGCTATAGCCAATGCTACTGGTATTCAACATATAACTGGTCCACTTATGCAAGGAGGATTGGTATATAATAGAAAATTAGGAAATGTTATGTCTTTAAACCAACTTTCACAGGCTATGTTAAATAAAACAAGAGGAATAGGAAATATTAATCAGATGTCCCAAGCTGTGTTAAATAAGACAGGAGGAATAAGAAGTATAAATCAAAATCCACAAGTTATGTCAAATAAAGCAGGTGTTATAAAAAATTTAAATCAAATATCACAGAGTACATTAAATAATACAAGAAGGATAGGAAGAGTTAGTTCTCAAGGTAGAACCTCTATATCGGGACCAAGTGGAAGAATTAATTTTAGACAAACAGGAAGAAGTTATTTATATGGTAATGTAAATAGAGCTCAGTTAGCAAATGGAATTGTAAGAACAGATAGACTTCAAATTAAGGGATTTTCTAAAGTAGAAACGATTATTGCCAAACGTTTTAAAGATCCAAGTAGAAGAATTGCAGCTTTCAGAAATGGAATACAGGGTAAAAATAATACCTTAACTTTAGGCTATCGTAATAGAAAAATTAAAAAACCAGTAATAAGTAATAATGGTACAGATAGATATTTTTTATTAAACAGCGGACCTAATATAGGAATGACATTAAATGATGCATTTATACAAAGAAATAGAAAATATAATTTAAAGAGTGAGAGATACTTCTTAAATCAAGACCAACAATTAACGATGTTAGGTTTAAAGAATGTATATATGGATCCTAGAAATAGTGGATTAGATCGTAGTCAAAAATTCAAATTATATGCATTAAATAGGATTACAGAAAATGATAGAATAATGTCAAGTGGGGCTGAAAATTATATGAGGGATAGAGATGTTGAAAGACCAGATTATGAAGATTGGTATAGAAGAGCATTAGAAAAATTCCCAAATATGAGCTCAAATGATATTAGAGAAACTGTAAGGAGAGCAAAAAAATTAAAGGAAGCTGCAAGAAGGCAAAATCAAATGCTTGCAGCAGAAAGATCTGATTCAAGAATAAATTTAAGAAATGAAAATGAAAGTTCATTAGATAATTTATTAAAAGAAACAAGTGTAATTGCTACAAATTTTAATAATTATGTAGAAAATAGGTTTCAAGATGATGCTATTCATACTTTAAGTAATGCAGAAATAAAAGAAATAGAAAAACAAGCAAAGGAAAATGTAGAAGAAAGAGAAGGTATTTCATTAGATGATAAAGAAAAAGAATATCAAAAGGAAATTGAAAACCTAAAAGAAGAAAAAAGGAAAGAAAGAGCTGAGGATGAGCAAAGAATTGTTAAAGAGGAAATTTTAGATAATCCAGATGCTGCCGAAGATATTCTTGGCAAAGAAGCAACCAAAGCACTAAAAAAAGAATTTGAGAAAAATAAAAGAAAAAAAGACAATATGTATAAAAATATTTTACAAAGACAAGAACGTATGAAAGATGAGAATTTTATAAAAAGACATCCAGAATATAAAAATTCAAGTTATTATGAAAGACACAAGGCAAGAGTGGACGAAGAAATGAGTAAATATATTAATACTGCAGCTAATCAAGTTAATTTAAGAAATAATAATCTTGGCAATATAGGAAATTTGGCAGATTATAATACTACAAATAGCATAAGATATAATACAAATATGTCAGATACAAAATAAACTAGATTTTTAAGGAGAAATAGTATTGAAAACTTTAAAAAGAATGATAATCTTTTTTGTAATATTAATCATTGTAACTTTATTTATATTCATATTATTTATTATTTATGTGTTAACTAAAGTTCCTGGGTTTCAAAGCTTGTTAAACACAAATAATATACAGCGGAGCAAATATTACAACTGTGGTAAGTACAGATTTAAAGAATTTAATGTCATGTTCAGATTCTGAGGTATGGCAACTTTTAACAGGAACAGCATATAGTGATAAACCAACGTCAAGTCAAGTAACCGAAGCTCAAATATCACAAAGAATGAAAACAATAACAGTGCCAATAAGAACGCCTAATGGAGATTCAACATCCAGTATTCCAGTAAACAGTGCTCTAGCTGAATTATTTATGGCATTTTACACAGATATATATAATAATTGTCCTGATTTTTATATAGAAACTAATTATGGGTATTGTTATAGAACTGTTAGTGGAGCTTCAACGGGAGCATTAAGTGCTCATGCATTTGGAGCAGCTGTTGATATAAATGCAGACCAGAACCCACAAGGACCTGTTCCTCCACAAAAATTAGAAGATGTTATAAGTAATAAAAATTATGTAATATATGCTGAATCTCCAATAGTTAGCATTGCTAAAAAATATACATTATGTTGGGGTGGATATTTTAGATCAAACAAAGATGGAATGCATTTTAGTTTTATTGGTGATTGGACGAGAGCAAGAACTTTGTCAGAATACAGTACGTAATCTGAATTATAAAATAAATTTTAAGAGAAAAAATAAGGGTGAATAATATCTAAAACTTTGGAAATTACCTATATAAGCCTTAGGAAGGATTGTGATTAGATATGAAAAATAAAACAAGTAAAATATTAAAATACTTAGTTATTATATTTTTTATATTATTAATTATAATTATATTTCTAATTTTATTTTTAAAATTCAAAAATAATAACAAAAGTAAAACTGAAAGTGAAGAAAATAATATAAGTGAAAATAATATGTTTAATGAAACTATACAAAATGGATTAAATGAAACTAATACAAATAATGAAGTTCCTGAAAATAATAATGTTGAATCAAAATTAAAAAAAGTAATAAATAATAAATCATATTTTTTGGTTAAACAATGTATAGAAATATATTATGGTAATTATGTGTATGACTATGACGAAAATGCTACTAGTACACCATATACACTTATTAGTATTTTAGATTTAATTGATAAAGAAGCCAAAGATGCTTTAAATATTAATGAAAGCAACTTATCTAATATATATGGAAATATAGATTCTCCAATGTTTTGTATAGATGATATGTATGAACAAACTCTTGACAATAACAAAAAAATATATTTAGTATATTATAGATTGGAAAGTAGCTCTGGAATTAGTAGTTCAGAATTGCTTGTTAAAATAGATGAAAAAAATACCACTTTTTCAATATATCCTTATGAGTATTTAAGAATAAATAATTTTTTAAATTTAAAGGAAAACGATAAAATAACAATTAATAATTTAGAAGAAATTGAAAATAAACAAATAAATAAATATAGTACAGAAAGTTTATTACAAGATAGTGAAACGTGTATAAAAGAACTATTTGAAAAATATAAATTTGATTTATTATATGATGTAGAAGGTTTATATAGTAAATTAGATGATGAATACAAACAAAAACGTTTTAATACATTAGAAATTTTTAAGCAATATATAAATACTAATAAGACAGACTTATATTTAGATTCAGTAATAAAATATAATGCGAGAAAATATGAAAATTATATAGAATTTATAGGAATATCAAATAGGGGAAACTACTATATATTTAATGCTCAAAATTTAAATAACTATAAAATATTACTAGATAATTATACAGTAGTTACTAGACAATATAAAGAATTATATAAAGCAAGTTTTCCTAATATAAAATCTAAATATTGTATAGAAAGATTTTTTAACTCAATAAATAGTAAAGATTATACTTTTGCATATAGTAAGCTGTTGTATATACAAAAAAATAATTATTATCCAACTATTGGAGATTTTGAAAATTATGTAAAAAATAATTTATTTAATAAATTTAGATATGAATGTGACGAAGGAATGTCTATTTCTGATAATATGTATCAATTTAATGTAAAAGTTTATGATGAAGAAAATGAAAATAGTGCGTCAAAGAATTTAAAAGTTACGGTTACATTATTAGATGAAGAAAGTAATGAATTTAATATTGCATTTGTTATAGAGTAAAAGAGGTGAATTATATGAAATTTAATAAGAATATAGTAAAAAAAATACTTTCTACAATTATAATAATAAATATTTTAAATTTTAATATAATTACCTCTTATGCAGTGGAAGAAAGAGATGATTATTCAATACAAGGAATGATAGGAGCGTTATTTAGGCAAATATGGGTCTCATGGTGCACTTTTTTTGATAATAATAACGATGGAACTACTGAGCCCAGTGTTATGTACAGTTTTTGGAATACAGATACAAGTGGTCTTTTAAATAATGCAAATGCAGTTGTTGGAGATGATGGATTTATTCAATACTACCAAGGAGATTATTCTGATGTATCATATGGTAGTGGAACTTTAGCAAGTTGTGGATGTGGACCAACTTCATTTGCAATGGTTGCAACGGCAATATCAGGGACTGCAATCACGCCACAAGATGCTATTGCTTGGTGTGGTAATTCATATTATGTTTATCGGTGAAGGGACAAGTTGGGCATTTTTTGATGCTGCTACAAAACATTTTAATCTGAACTGTAGTATAACTGAGACTGGAAGCATAGATACTGTTTATAATGCTTTAAAAACAGGGGCTCTTGTTATATCATCACAAAATCCAGGATTATTTACGGGGACAGGACATTTTATTGTATTATCAAGAGTAGATAGTAATGGGGGAATTGTAGTAAAAGATCCGAATAAAAATAATGCTGTTAATAAAGGTTATAATAACAGAAGTTTTTCTAAAGCAGAAATAAACCAGTCTGCAGCAAATTATTGGATATTTACTTATTGATGGGAGTAATATTATGAGTGTAAAAAAAATAATAGTTTTTTTATTAGTTTTTTTTATAATAGTTTTATTCACTATACTATTAGTTATAAATAATTTAACTAAGGCAAATAAAAAAAATGAAAATAATATAGAAGATGAGATTCAAAATGAACAACTAAATAATAATGAAGTAAATGTAAACGAGAATACAGTTGAAGATACAAATAACATAGATTACAATAATAGTGATTATGTATTTTATCATGAACAAGAAAATGGAAAAGCACAGTATAATAGAGAACACTTAAATGTATTTGAGTTTGATATAGATAATATACCAAGTGAAGTATTAAAATATATTGATAATATAGATGAATTTAAAAATAAATTTAAAGAATTTATTTATTTAAATGGTTTAATAGATGCGTCTATAGCAACATACAAAGAACTTGAAGTATTAGAAGAAGACCATTGTGCGTGGATTTTATATACATTAAATAACGAAAAACAAACCAATATAGATGTAACAATTAATTTAGAAAATCACAATATATCATTTGGTGCTAGATTGTAAAAAAGGGGGCATATAGTTTTTGAAAAAAGTAGTAAAAATATTTATAATTAGTATATGTACATTTTTGGCTATATGCCAAATAAATAGCCACGTCTATTCATATACTATTGATGAAGTAAAAGAAGCTATAGAATTTAAAACAGTTGAAGAAGCCGGTGAACCATCTGAATACGATATATTAATTGATTCAGAGGATTTGAAAAGTGATATACAATTTCCGTATATAAAAAATTCAGTAGAAAGTGTATTATATGTTGAAGATGGATTATTAGATATTGATTTTTTCAAAGTAAATTCAAATAATACTAATAGTACCTGGTTAACTATAAGCCAAACAATAAGAAATGTATTTCATATATTTATGTATATAGGTGCAGCATTATTGCTTACAATTTTAATATATTTTGCTGTAGTAACCGTAATATCAAGTGTATTCCAAAATGATGTGTTGCCCTTGAATAACTTTTTTAGTAGAAGAAATAATAGCAACTATGAAGGAAGATTACGTGAAAAAATATTTATTGAACAATGGATAACACTTGTTTTATTATTACCTTCTCTTGTACTAATTATTAATTTATTAATTTCTTTATCTTCAGCTATTGTAGATCTTACAGATGTAAATGATTGGGCAGATGAAAAATATAATTATGTTATTTATGTAAAAAATTCTAAAGGAGATACTAATCCAAATAAAAATTATTACTTTAAAACAAATATAGAAGGAATGTTAATGTTCAAAACGCAATATAAATGGACAAAAGCACCTCTAAAAAACATAATTAATATAATAAGTGGTTTATTTATTACAGCATTTAAATACTTTGTAAAAGGATTATTTATAGTTAGAATGTTTGTAATTGCTGGTTTGACCATAATATCGCCAATTTTACTAATTATTAATGCACTGTACAGGATATCAGGATCGAGAGGGATATTAAAAAAAGCGTTAATATTGTATCTATATATGATTTTTATAAAACCTGCAATAGCATTAATATTTTACCTTTTAATAGGAATTAATCCAACATTAGTAAGTGCTTTTTCGCTATATTCATTAGTTATAGTAATAGCAACAGTTATTATATTTATATTTTCAGCCTGGCTATTGATAAGAGCTTTAAAAAATAAAACCTCAGTATAAAGCATATGCTTATATTGAGGTTATTATTATAAATATTTTAAACTTTATTTTTAGTAATTACATCTTTTGTTTTTAAATTCTCAATGTCAATATATCTTTTCTCATTTTGTTTTAATTTAAGGTTATCTTTTGCAACACTCATTAAAAGTTTAATTCTATTTGTTTGGTTAGTTTCACTAGCGCCTGGGTCATAGTCAACAGGAGTGATATTAGCAGATGGGTATTTGCTACGTATTGTTTTTATTACACCTTTTCCTACAACATGATTTGGCAAACATGCAAATGGTTGAACACAAACAATATTTGGAATATCATGTTCAATGTATTCAATCATTTCAGCAGTTAAAAACCAACCCTCTCCTGTTTGATTTCCAATAGATAAAATATCTTTTACGTTTTGCTCTAAATGATAAATATCAGATGGTGGCAAATAATTTTTCTTAGATTTAGAAAGTGCTTCTTTTGTATCTTTTTCCATTAAATTAATTAAGTTTAAAGCAACTTTACTAAGTGTAGCAGATATTTTATTTGTGTTTAATAAAGTATTAAATGTAATTTTGTTAGTTGCCATATATTTAATAAATCCCATAAAATCAGGTAAAACAACTTCTGCTCCTTCTTTTTCTAATAAATCTACAACATAATTATTTCCAAATGGATGATATTTAATTAAAATTTCGCCAACAAGCCCAACTTTGGGTTTTTCTTTAGATAAATCTAATTCTATTTTCTCAAAATCCTCTACCATGTCAAAAATTGCTTGTTTAAATTCTTTATTTGTACAATTTTCAAGTAATTTTTTAGATTTTTCCATCCATATATTAAATAATTTATCAGTTTCTCCCTTATTAATTTCGTATGCACGATTTTTATGTAACATTTTTTGTAGTAAATCTCCTAGAAGTACAGCTTTTATAAGTTTATCTATAAGTTTTGGTGTAAGTTTAAATCCAGGCATTTTTTCAAGACCAGCAACATTTAAAGAAATGACAGGAACTTGTTCAAAACCAGCATCTTTTAAAGCTTTACGAATAAATCCTATATAGTTAGTTGCTCTACAACCACCACCTGTTTGAGACATAATTAAAGCAGTTTTATTTACATCATATTTTCCAGACTCCAGAGCTTCAATCATTTGTCCTGTTACAAGTATTGAAGGATAACATGCATCATTATTAACATATTTTAGTCCTGTTTCAACAGTTTTTTGAGTGCAATCTCTTAAAAGGACCACATTATATCCACAAGCCCTTACGGCTGGCTCAATTAACTCAAAGTGAATTGGAATCATCATTGGGACTAATATGGTATAATTTTTTCTCATATCTTTTGTAAAGATTTTTTTATTAATTTCATAATGACCATCTAATTTTTCTTGATTACGCTTTTTCATACTTGCAATAAGTGAACGAATACGTATTTTTACAGCACCTAAATTGTTTACTTCATCTATTTTTATTAAAGTGTACATTTTATTATAGCTTTTTAAAATTTCCTCAACTTGATCAGTGGTTACAGCATCTACACCACAACCAAATGAATTTAATTGTACGAGTTCTAAATTATCATTTTGTCCAACAAAGGTTGCAGCTGCATATAATCTTGAATGGAAAGTCCATTGGTCAACAACTCTAATAGGTCTTTTAATATCTACTTGGTTTGAAATACTATCTTCTGTGAGAACAGCTAAACCAAGAGAAGTAATTAAAGTATCAATTCCATGATTAATTTCTGGATCAATATGATATGGACGACCTGCTAAAACTATTCCTTTTAAATTGTTTTCTTTAAGGTACCTAACTGTCTCTAAACCTTTGTCTTGTATGTCTTTTTTACATTTTTTATATTCTATTTCAGCTTTTTTTGCAGCATCTATTAATTCTTCTTTTGTAAAATTATATTCTTTAAACTCTTCAAGATCTAATACCTTTTTAACTAAATTAGGTACATCAAAAGGTAAAAATGGATTAATAAATTTTATATTTTCTTTTTTTAAATTTTCAACATTATTTTTAAGAACCTCTGAATATGATATAACTATTGGGCAGTTATATTTATTGTCAGCTTTTTTATATTCTTTTCTTGAAAATGGCATACATGGATAAAAAATGGTTTTTATTCCTTGTTCTATTAAATTTTCAATATGACCATGAGAAAGTTTAGCTGGGTAGCAAACTGACTCAGATGGCATTGATTCCATACCTTTTTCATAGGTTTTGCGAGTACTTTTTTCTGAAATTATAACTCTAAATCCTAAATTAGTTAAAAAAGTGAACCAAAATGGATAATCTTCATACATATTTAAAACCCTAGGGATACCAATAGTTCCACGAGTTGCATATTGAGCATCTATTGGTTTATAATCAAATATTCTTTCATATTTATATTTAACTAAGTTAGGAAGTTTTTTCTTATCAGAAATTACTCCAGCACCTTTTTCACAACGATTTCCAGATATGTAACGTTTTCCATTGCTAAAAGTATTTATTGTAAGTTTACAATGGTTTTCACATCCATTACATCTTGTGTGATTTATTTTTATGTCTAATTTATCTAAATCTTCTTTTTTAGTAATTGTAGAATAATATTCCATATCTAAATTTGTTTCATATTGTTCTTTTGCAAGTAAAGCCATACCATATGCACCCATTAGACCTGCAATATCTGGCCTTATTACATTTTTACCAACTATTTTTTCAAAAGCTCTTAAAACAGCATCATTGTAGAACGTTCCACCTTGTACTACTATTTTATCTCCAAGTGTACTAAAATCTCTAATTTTCATAACTTTTTGGAGAGCATTTTTTATTACAGAATATGAAAGACCACTTGAAATATCTCCTACACTATAACCTTCTTTTTGTGCTTGTTTTATTTTAGAGTTCATAAATACAGTACATCTTGAACCTAAATCTACAGGTCTTTTAGCCTCTATTGCCTGTTTTACAAATTCGGATATTTCTAGATTTAAACTTTGGCTAAAAGTTTCTATAAATGACCCACATCCTGATGAACAAGCTTCATTAAGCATTATACTATCTATTGCTCCGTTTTTTAGACGGATGTATTTCATATCTTGTCCACCAATATCTACTATACTTGTTACATCTGGTTCAAAACTTTTGGCAGCTGTGAAGTGAGCTATAGTTTCAATCTCTCCCATATCGACATTTAAAGCAGTTTTAATTAATTGTTCTCCATACCCTGTTACACCACTATATCTTAACTTTACTGTTTCTGGTAATGTATCATATAAGTTTTTTAGCATTTTAATTACACTTTGAAGTGGATTTCCCTCATTATTTGCATATAATGAATATAAAAGGTAGCCTTCATTATCAATTAAAACAATTTTAGTTGTTGTTGAACCTGCATCTATCCCTAAAAAGCAATCTCCAGAATAGTTTAAAAGACTACGTTTTTTTACAGAAGCCTTTTTATGTCTATCTCTAAAATCTTCATATTCTAAATAATTTATAAATAAAGGATCTATGGGTTTAGAGGTTGTATCTTTGGAAGAACGTAAACTCTCAATTTTTTGTGCTAATTCATAATTTGAAATAGGTTTTTCTTTTAGGGAATCAAGAGCTGCACCAGTTGCAACTAAAAGATGAGCTTCATTAGGTACAATTATTTCATCATCTTTTAAATTTAAAGTTTCTATAAATCTGGTTCTAAGTTCAGAAAGATATGTAAGAGGTCCACCTAAAAAGGCCACTTTTCCTCTAATTGGTCTTCCACATGCTAATCCAGAAATTGTTTGATTTACAACAGCCTGAAAAATAGATGCTGCAATATCTTCTTTTGCTGCACCTTCATTTATTAAAGGTTGTATATCAGTTTTTGCAAAAACGCCACATCTAGAAGCTATTGGATAAATTATTTTGTGATTTTTTGCAAGTTCATTTAGTCCAGCAGTATCTGTGTGTAACAAAGATGCCATTTGGTCAATAAAAGCACCTGTTCCACCAGCACATGTACCATTCATTCTTTGTTCTATAGATTTATCAAAATATATTATTTTTGCATCTTCTCCACCAAGTTCTATAACAATATCTGTTTGAGGAATATAATTTTCAACTGCTCTTTTACAAGCAACAACTTCTTGAATAAAGCTTACACCTAAAAATTTAGCAGATGACATAGCTCCTGAACCCGTAAGAGCTAAAGTGAATTTTGAATCTTTATACATATTATTTAACTCATTTAACATCGTACAAACTGTATTTTTGGTATCAGAAAAATGCCTTCTATAATCTTTATATATTATATTTTTATTTTCATCCATTACTATAATTTTTACTGTTGTAGAGCCTACATCTAACCCTACATGTAAAATATTCTGTTCCATAGATTACGCTCCTTTATGTAATTTCTTAAATCTATTTAATTTTATATGATTTTAGTGATTTTGTCAAATGAAAAAAGTGGCATGTTTAAACTATTTTTGAGGATTTCAAATAGTTTAAACATGCCTTTTAATGTGTTTTATATGTTGCATTCATTATTTTTTCTGTTTTTATAGTTTTGCCATTTTGTTTTAGAGTACGATATGTTACAGATTTTATATATGAAGATGTTTTACTTGTTACATTTGCATAAACATTTACTTCATATTCATTATCTTGTTTAACTCCTCTAATATTAAAAGTTGCTCGACCTTTTTCTACAGAGCAGGTTAATTTAATTGCGTAGTTTCTTGTATTTTTAAATTTAAAATCTTTAACTCCATAAACAACAGTTGCATCACGTCCAGCCGTAGCATATGATGGAATGAATTGATGATTATATAGTTCAACAATTTCTAAATTTGAGAATAATACAGCATTAAATAAAGTAGTAGAAATTTGACAAACACCGCCCCCAACACCATCTACAACTTGACCATTCTGGTACATTCCAGCTTCTTTATATCCTGCAGAAATTGTTCTTTCCCCAACTACATTGTTATATGAAAAAGTTTCTCCTGGAAGCAAAACATAACCATTTATTTTTTGAGCTGCAAGTTTTAAATTAGTGGTTCTATTTGTGTTAGAAGTTGCATAACTTGTTGAATATGTTGCAAGCAAATCTGGAAAAGCTTCTTCTCCAATCATATTAGTTGTAATTTTGGGATATACGACTTTTAATGGTATAGTGCATTCTTTTTCAGATGTTTTAACAAGGTTTTTTGCTTCTTCAATAGAAATCTTAAAATCTAAACCATTTTCTGACGGATAAACAACATGAGGGTCAGGTGTAAAGTAAGCGTCTTTGGCATCTTTATGAACTTCATTATAAATCTTGTCTATATCGATTTTTTCAGGAGATTTAGCAATTGCATCGATTTCTATAATTTCATTTAAGTAAGATAAATCAGCAAGTTTTTCTTTTATTTTCTTTGTTGTAGAATCTATATCTATTACAGATCCATCGCTTCCTTTAGTAATAATTAATTTATTATTCTCTATATAATAACCGCTTTGTATAACAGCATCAGGAAGTTCAGATGATATATTATTTAGAATTTTTGTTAGAGCTTCTTCATCAAAATTAATATTAGGCATAATGTTAACACCATTTATCATAGCACTAAATACTTGAAAATTGTCTTTAAATATATTACTATTTTTTCCATAACCAAATGCATAATCTACAGCTGAATCAATATCTGCGGACAGATTAATTTCCGAAGTTTTTATATATGTTGTGTAATCATTGTGTGTTAATGTTATGTCATTAGCAAATATATCGCTGTAATAATTTGTTAATTTTAATTTTGCCTCCTCTTTTGTTAGATGTGAAATATCTATATTGTTTATATAAATACCATTTGTTATAAAAGCTCTATTTTTATAATTATAAAGAATAAACATACCTAAAATAATTAAAGCTAAAATTAAAAAAAGTATAATAAATATGCAAATTGCTTTTATCCAATGAGGATGTGTTGCTATTGAATTATTTGAAATTTGTTTAAAGTCTGTTGTTGTAGAGCTTTCAGAAGTGGTATTATCATCAACAATTTCTATTTTTTTCTCTTCTTCTACAATCATTTTTTTACCTCTAAATATTATATGTTTTATATTTTATATTGCTTCTAATTATAGGAAATCTATATACTTTTATACTACAATATTATTTAGACTTTGTCAATGGATTTTTTAGGTTATATTCTGTATCAAATCCTTGAGGAAGGGAATTATTTACAAGTATTTGGACAGAATTGACTTCATTTAATTCAGTTAAAGTATTTAGTATGCTATTTATAATATTATATTTTTGATTATCATTTTCAAAATTTAATAATTCTTCTGAGAAGTTTAGTATAACACAATTATTATTAAGATTGGCATCAATAATTTTAGTGTTTTCAGGAAAGACTTTAAATAGACTCTCATTTTCGGGACCTGCTAATAATAATTCGATTATTTTTTTATAAGGATTATGAGCAAGTTCTAAAGAATCAATAAGTTTACCTTCACTTTTTAATTCGTTATTTGCATCAATGAAGTACAATGTAACTATAGTTTCTCTTAATTGTTTAGAACTTATTTCTTCTTGTGGTGTATAATCTGAAAGTGGTGCATTTTCACTAGAATTATTTTGACTGTTAAAGTTTTTTATTACAAAGAATAAAATTATTAAAATAATAATTAAAACTAAAAATAGCATAAGAAATATTTTTTTGTTTTTCATAAATATAAATCCTCCTAATTTTTCATTTGTAAATATTATTTTTATGTTGTCCTTTTTAGAACTTTATTTTAAAATTTTATAAAGTTTAATATAATTTTTGAATTTGTGGAGATTATTTAAAAAGTATTCTACTTCATTTAATGAACGACAAGTATTATTTTTCATTTTTTTAAAATCAAATTTTTTTTTATGAGGGGGATTATTTAAAGAACGATTTTCTAACGTGTTTTCGTTGTTATTACTAAAAATTAAATTATTCATTGAAAAAACTCCTTTTTTATTATATAATATGTAAAACTTGAATTTATTGATTATATTTATAAAAAATAAAAAAGTAAAAAATAATAAAAAGAAAAAATTAAAAGATAAAAAATAATAAAATTAAAAAAGAAAAATAAAAAAGTAAAATTAAAAAATAAAAGATAAAAAAATAATAAAAGTAAAAAAATAAAAAAGAAAAAGAAAAATAAAAAAGTAAAAAATTAAAAAATGAAAATGAAGAAGTAAAAATAAAAACGAAAAAAATTTTAAAAAATAAAAAGTAAAAATAAAAAGAAAAAAATAATAAAAATAAAAAATTAAAAATTAAAAAATAAAAAGATAAGATAATAAAATTACAATAAAAAAATTATGAAAAGGTGATAAGAGATTATGGAAATTTTTTTAAAAGAAAGCGAAAGAATTGACGATTTGGAAATAAATAATTTAAAAATCATACAAAATAAAAATGGATTTTGTTTTGGGATGGACAGTGTTCTTCTTTCGGATTTTGCAAAAACAATAAAGACAGGTTCAAGTGTAATTGATTTAGGTACAGGTACAGGTATTTTACCGATTTTATTATCAAGTAAAACAAAAAAAACAAAATTTACTGGTATAGAAATACAAAACGATGTTGCTCAAATGGCACAAAAGAGTGTTAAACTTAATAATTTAGAAGATAGAATAGAGATTTTAAATTTAGATATTTTGGAGTTAAAACAAAAATATAAAAAAGGAAATTTTGATGTTGTCATAACAAATCCACCATATAAAAAAATAAATTCCGGAATTATAAATGTAGATGAAAACAAAATGATTTCAAAGCATGAAATAACTGCATCTTTAGAAGATTTTATAGAAAGTGCAACATATTTATTAAAGGATTTAGGTGAGTTTTATATGGTTCATAGACCGAATAGATTAGTAGATATTTTTAATATAATGAGAAATAAAAAAATAGAACCTAAAAAAATTAGATTCGTTTTTCCAAACAAAAATAAAAATGCCAATTTAATTTTAATAAAAGGCATAAAAAATGCAAAGCCTTTTTTACAATATGAAAATAATTTATATATCTATGATGAAAAAGAAAATTATACAGAAGAAGTTTTAAAAATATATAATAGAAAATAAAAAATACCATAAAAAAATATAAAATGAAATTATATAATATGAATGTATAAAATATAATAAAAAATAAAAACATAAAAATAATTAATTTAAAATAATTAATATAAAATAATGGAGGAAATTATATGAATGGAAAATTATATTTAGTTGCAACACCAATAGGAAATTTAGAAGACATTACTTTAAGAGCATTAAATATTTTAAAAGAAGTAGATTTAATTGCAGCTGAGGATACTAGAAATACATTGAAATTACTTAACCATTTCGAAATAAAAAAAACGTTAATTAGTAATCATAGACACAATGAGAAACAAAAAGAAGATATATTAATAAATAAATTAAAAGAAGGAAAAAATATAGCAATAGTTTCAGATGCGGGTACACCAGGAATTTCTGATCCAGGGGAAATAATGGTGAAAAAAGCAATAGAGGAAAATATAGAAATAATTCCAATACCAGGTGCATGTGCAGCAATTAATGCATTAATTGCTTCTGGATTAGATACAACCGAATTTACTTTTTATGGATTTTTACCTTTAAACAAAAAGCTAAGAAAAGAAAAATTAGAAGAAATAAAAAATGAAACTAAAACATCTATAATATATGAAGCTCCACATAAAATAAAAGATACATTAAAAGATTTAAAAGAGATAGTAGAATCAAGGAATATGGTATTAGCAAGGGAATTGACAAAGATTCATGAAGAATTTATAAGAGGAAATATAGAGGAAATATTAGAGAAAAGTGAAGACCTAAAAGGAGAGATGATTTTATTAATTGAGGGAGCTGTTAAAAAGCAAAAAGAAAATTTTTTAAATAAATTGTCTTTAGAAGAACATTATAATTTTTACGAAAAACAAGGAATAGAAAAAAAAGAAATTATAAAAAAAATTGCAAAGGATAGGAAAGTAAACAAAAATGAAATATACCAATATTTTATAAAATGATATTAAATTATATAAAAATAAGAAGCCAAATTATTTTATAATTTGACTTCTTATTTTAAATATAGAATATATTAATTATATATTAATTTTCTTCTGAATTTAAACTAGTAATTTTATCTAAACATTTTTTACAAATTAATTTATCTTTAAATGTACTTAAGTCTTTTGAATTATTGCAAAAAATACAACCTAATTCAAATTTTTTCAAAATAATTAAATTTCCATCTATATAAATTTCTATAGGATCTTTTTCCTCTATGTCCAATTTATTTCTTATTTCTTTTGGAATTACCACTCTACCTAATTCGTCTAATTTTCTAACTATACCGGTTGATTTCATAATTGGTTCCCCCTATATAAAAATATTTTAAATTTCATATATTATATTACCACATTTTTATATTTTGGTCAACAAAAATCGACTAATTTTTTCCAAATAATATATAAAAATATTATAAAGTAAATGATTAGCATATTTTGTCGAATTTTGTCAAAAAGTTTTTCTTGACAAATTATGTAAAAAGTTGTATTATTTAATTGTGAAAAAATTATATCAGAGGAAGTTTTCAATGATTTTAAAATCAATATTATTTATAATTATTTTTATTATTATCAAAGAATTACTTATAAAAATATTATCAAAGAAATTAATAAAAGAAATCCAAAAATAAAGTTTTTAATTTTGTAGAGAAAATAAAAAATAAATTTGCCCCTTAAAATAAATTAATATTCAAAAGTAATAATACACTACCAATTATTATTTTTGTTATGCTAGATTTTCTCCATTTTTTTATATTTTCTATTATAATTTTATTTTCTCTACAATTTATATATATTAAATATGTATTAATTTACTAGGAGTGTTTCTATTTGCAACAGTAAGATTAAAATCATTAAAATTAACTCCACTAGATATTAATTCATCAACGACTGTTTGATACGCAAGTGCTGGAAAATTACTTTCTTTACTTAAATGACCTAAAACAGCTTTTTTTAAACCAGATTTTAGTAAGTAGCTTATTGTTTCACCTGCGTCCTGATTAGATAAATGTCCTATAGGACCTGCAATTCTATTTTTTAATTTAAATGGATATTTAGTACATTTTAATACTTCTGGATCATAGTTTGATTCTAAAAGTATAAATTCACTTCCATCAATATTTTTTACAATATTACTATTAATATGCCCAATATCTGTTGCAATACTTATTTTTTTATTATCTGCAAAAATATTATATCCGCATGGGTTTGCTGCATCATGAGGTATTGGAAAAGGTAATATTTCAATATCGCCTATACAAAATTTTTCATTAATATTAATGTTTTTTCTGTTTTGATCAGATATTTTTTGGGTTTGATTTGGCATAGCATCAAAAGTTTGAGATGTTGCATAAACAGGGATATTATATTTATGAGATAAATTTCCAAGGCTTTGTGTATGATCAATATGCTCGTGAGTTATAAGAATTGCATCTATATCATAAAGAGAGGTATCTAAGAATTCACAACCTTCTTTTACTTTTTTTAAGCTAACACCACTATCTATTAAAAGTTTAGTGTTATTTGTTTCCACGAACGAACAATTTCCGCTACTACCGCTATATAAACTACAAAAATTCAACATATGTATTTCACCTTAATCCTCTTGTGTTCTTATTATTTTAGCTCCTAATTTGCAAAATTTTTCTTCAATATTTTCGTAACCTCTATCAATGTATTTTATATTATAAATTTCTGTTGTACCTTTTGCTATGATTCCGGCAACGATTAATGCTGCACCAGCACGTAAATCAGATGCAAAAACAGGGGCGCCCCTTAATTCTTTAACACCTTCGAAAATAGCAGTTTTTCCTTGAGAAGTTATTTTAGCTCCCATTTTGTTTAGTTCTTCTGTATATTGAAAACGAGATTCCCAAATGCTTTCATTTATAATGCTCGTTCCCTCAGCTATAGATAGAATAACTCCCATTTGAGATTGCATGTCCGTAGGAAAACCTGGATATGGAAGAGTTTTTATAGTTGCTCTTGATGGTCTTCTAGTGCAAGATACACGTATTGAATCACCATAATCTTTTACGGTTCCGCCAACTTCACATATTTTTGCTGTAATTGCCTCTAAATGTTTTGTTATGCAATTTTTTAATAATATATCTCCTCTTGAAGCGACAGCCGCAACCATAAATGTTCCCGCTTCAATTTGGTCAGGAACAACTGAGTATACTGCATTCCCAGTAAGTTCTTTTACACCTGTTACTTTTATTGTATCAGTTCCTGCACCTTTTATATTGGCTCCCATTGTATTTAAAAAGTTTGCTACATCAACTATATGTGGTTCTTTGGCAGCATTATCAATAACAGTTATTCCATCTGATAAAACACTAACTAAAATTGCATTTATTGTTGCTCCAACAGAAGAAATATCCATATATATAGAATTTCCTTTTAATTTTTTTGCCTTAGCAACAATTTTTCCTTGTCCTATATCAACATGTGCTCCTAATGCTTCAAATGCTTTTATGTGCTGATCAATAGGTCTGCTTCCTAATTTACAACCTCCAGGCATTCCTACAGTTGCAGAGCCTTTTCTACCAAGAAGACTTCCTAAAAGATAATATGAAGCTCGAAATTTGCTTGTTAAATCTAATGGAGCCTCAGTTGTTTCAATATTTCTTGTGTCAATATATATTTCATTTGGAGAATGCCATGTGATTTTTGCACCTAACTTTTCAAGTATCTCACAATATATTTTTACATCACTTATATTTGGTAAATTGTTTATTGTACAAGTTCCATTTATTAATAAAGTTGCAGGTAAAATGGCTACTGCTGCGTTTTTTGCCCCACTTATGGTTACCTCTCCTTTTAAAGGGGTCCCACCTGTTATTACTAATTTTTCCAATTGTATCCCTCCAAAAATTATATCTTAATTTGTTAATTTTTTACACCTTAAGTAATATACCATAAACTTGATTATTTTACAACTATTTTTAAAAATATTTTATTGGTTTTTCGCAGTAATTAGATTTTTTTGTGTAAAAAATTCAATTAATTTGAATTTAAAATTGATTGTAGGATTGTTTTTTTCAGATATTAGTTGATACTCCTCAGATGTTAAATTATTTTCAAGCTCTTCTTTAGATTCTTTTGGTACAAATCCAGATGTAACATCAACAAAACATAGGGCCGGGTATAATACACACCACCAATTTTGTCCCTCTGCTTTACCTATTTTTACTTTTAAAGCATCATAATATCCAGATGGGAAAGATATATCCGCATAAGTTTTGGTAGGAAAATTAAAGTTACCTATTTCTACATTAGCATTATAAGAAAAACCACTTTCTTTAATTGTTTTATTTGCAATATTTGTAAAATCAGTTAAATGGGAAGAAACTATTTTAATAGCTTCCTCTTTAGAAGATATATTATCGCAAATTGAATTCATATATTTAATTAAATTATCTCTAACAACATACTTTAAATTTTGATCTTCTTCAGAATTGCTATTTGCAATTACATGTAATCTAAAAACATTATTTCGTAAATCATTTGATATAAGATTAACATATGAATATGCACTTAAAAAAATATATAAACATAGTAAAATAATTAATAAAATAAAAATTTTACTTTTTTTAAAAAAATTATTCATACTAAATTTCATTCCTTTCTTGCTTCATTTAAAAGAAACATATAATTATGAAAAAATATTTTTTTCAATTTGTTTCTAAAAAAATGTCTTTAATGTAATTATTTACAAGTTTTAAAAAGAATATACATTTTAACTATATTTTGTAGTTTGTCGTAAAAAGTCAATGAAATTTAATTGAAATATTATTGACATATTTTTGAAATAATGGTAAAATTTACCAAGATGAAAGGATGATGATTAATGGTTACAAAAGAGCACGACACTAAGAAATATTGTTGTTTTTATGTTAGTGATTTTCATTTAGAAATGATATTATTGCCTTATATAAAAAGCAATATTAATAAATGTAAGATTGTAATATTTACAGAATATAATTTAAAAGACAGTGTAAAATTATTATTAGAAAGAATAAATTTTAACAAAGAGGATAAAAATAAAATATTAAATTTAAATTGGAATGAAAAGATAAAAGAAGAAATAAGTAGAGAAAAACTTGAAAAATCAATAGTTATAATAAATGGAGGCGTTGAATATATAGAAAAAATTAATAAAAATATAAAAAAATTAAATTTACAAAATATAAAAATAATAGATTGTTATAATATCAGTAAAAATAACATAGAAACAGCGGGACTGGAGAAAAAATATGATGAGATTTTAAATACTAGATATGTAAAAAATTAAAAAAAGTATTGATAAAAATAAAAAAAAGGTGTATATTTGATTGGATACTATTAAATTTTTATATTATAGGTTATATTGAAGCACAATAGAGAAGGGAGAAAAAATATGGAATATAATATAGAAGAAATAAGACATAAACTAAAAAAATATGGTCAAGAGCACCTTTTAAATTTTTATGATTTATTAGATGAAAAAATGCAGGAAAAATTATTAGAACAACTTAATAGAATTGATTACGAACTTATAAATAGTTTGTATGAAAAAACTAAGAAAGGGTTCAATCATGAAGAATCAAAAATAGAACCAATTGACTTTATTGATAAATACAAACTAAATGAAGAATATAAATATTATGAAGAAATAGGAAAAAAAGCAATAAAAGAAGGAAAATTGGCTGCAGTTACTATGGCAGGTGGGCAAGGAACGAGACTTGGACATAGTGGACCTAAAGGAACATATGATATAGGATTAGATTGTCACAAATCATTATTTGAACTTTTATGTGATTATTTAAAAGAAGAATCTAAAAAATATGATGTTCAAATACCATGGTTTATTATGACGAGTAGAGAAAATAATGCTGAAACCATAGATTTTTTTAAGAAAAATAAATATTTTGGGTATGAAAAAAATATTCATTTTTTCATTCAGGGTGAATTGCCAATGATAGACACAGAAGGAAAGATTTTGATAGGTGAAGATGGTTTAGTAAAAGAAGCAGCAGATGGTCATGGAGGAGTTTATGAATCATTACTAAAAAGTGGTATGGTTGATAAAATGAAAGAATTAGGAATAGAATGGGTTTTCATAGGTGGAGTAGATAACTGTTTGGTAAAAATGGTAGACCCTATACTTATGGGAATTGCCATAGATAAAAATGTTACTGCAGCAGGTAAATCAGTGGTTAAAGCTAATCCGCATGAGAAAGTTGGAGCATTTTGCAAAAAAAATGGAAGACCAAGTGTTATAGAGTATTCTGAAATTACAGATGAAATGGCAGAGGCAACCGATGAAAATGGAAATTTATTATATGGTGAATCTCATATATTATGCAATTTATTTAATATATCAGCAATAGAAAGGATGGGAAAAGAGCCACTTCCGTATCATTCAGCATTTAAAAAAGCAACATATTTAGATAAAAATGGAAAGGTTGTTGTACCAGACACTCCAAATGCATATAAATTTGAAGCATTTTTGTTTGATGCATTTGGTGAAGTTGATGATATGGCAATACTTAGAGTGAAAAGAGAAGAAGAATTTGCACCTGTTAAAAATGCAACTGGTGTAGATAGCCCAGAAACTGCAAGAAAATTATATAAAAATTTTTATAAATTAAATTAATATAAAGCCCCAAGTTATTTAAATAATAATTTGGGGCTTTATTGTAGTTTTTATAAACAGTCTAAATTATAAAAGCACAAAATTTTCTTGATAAATTTATTTTAATAAAGTATAATAAGTAAAAAAGGAGGAGATGAAAATGAATTATTTAGAAGAATACAAGAAATGGTGTGAAAGTGATGCCTTTGATAATGAGACAAAAGAAGAACTTTTAAAAATTAAAGATAATGAAAAAGAAATTGAAGATAGATTTTACAAGGAACTAGAATTTGGAACAGCAGGATTAAGAGGGATAATTGGTAGTGGAACAAATAGAATGAATAAATATACTGTTGGAAAAGCAACACAAGGTTTAGCAAATTACATATTAAAAAAAGGTGTTCAAGACAAAGGAGTTGCCATAAGCTATGATTCAAGACGTATGTCACCAGAATTTAGTAAAGAAACAGCATTAGTTCTAAATGCAAACGGAATAAAAACATATATATTTGATCACCTAAGACCTGTACCTGAGCTTTCTTATGCTGTTAGAGAACTTGGATGTACTGCTGGAGTAATGATAACTGCAAGCCATAATAAACCACAATATAATGGGTATAAAGTGTATTGGGATGATGGTTCACAAATAATAAGTCCAGTGGATAAAGAAATAATGGATGAAGTTAAAGCAATTACAGATTATAAATCTATTAAAGAAATTTCTAAGGAAGAAGCAGAAAATAAAGGGCTATACAATGTAATAGGAAAAGAAATAGATGATAAATATATAAATATATTAAAATCCAATATACTAAATCCTGAAATCGTTAGGGAAGAAGGAAAAAGCTTAAAAGTTGTTTATACACCTCTTCATGGGGCAGGAGGAGAAATGGTAAAAAGAATATTAAAAGAAATTGGTATGCAAAATTTATATGTTGTACCAGAACAAGAAAAACCAAATGGAGAATTTCCAACTGTAGATTACCCTAACCCAGAAGCAAAAGAAGCATTTAAAATGGCTTTAGATTTAGCAAAAGAAATAGATGCAGATATAGTTTTAGCAAATGATCCAGATGCAGATAGACTTGGAATATATGCAAAAGATAGTAAAACAAATGAATATATGGATTATACAGGAAATATGTCGGCTTTACTTATTGCGGAATATAGGCTTTCACAGATGAAGGAAAAAAATATTTTACCTAAAAATGGAATGTTTATTTCTACAATAGTTTCATCAAATTTAGCAAAAGCTATTGCAAGAGAATATAATTTAGATTTTAGAGAAGTCTTGACGGGCTTCAAAAATATTGGTGAGCAAATAAAAATAGAAGAACAAAAAGAAAATGGAAAAAAATATGTATTTGGTTTCGAAGAAAGCTATGGTTGTCTAATTGCAGACTATGCAAGAGATAAAGATGGAATCTCTGCTGTAATGAGTTTATGTGAGGCAGCATGTTATTATAAACATAAAGGAATTACACTATGGGATCAAATGATAAATATTTATGAAAAATATGGATACTATCAAGAAGGACAGGTTTCAATAGTATTAGAAGGTTCAGAAGGTGCTCAAAAAATTGATTTAATGATGGAAAATATGAGACAAAATTTGCCTCAAACTATAGGGAAATATAGAGTCCAAGAATTTAAAGATATAAAGTTTGATATTGGAAAAAATATGCTAACAGGAAAAACTTTTTCAACAGGGCTTCCTACATCTAATGTTTTATATTATTTACTTGAAAATGATTCTTGGTGTTGTATAAGACCATCTGGTACAGAGCCAAAAATTAAGCTTTATATGGGGGTAAAAGCCAATACTATGGAAAAAGCTAAAGCAGATTTAGAAGAATTAAAACAAGCGATGAAAAATATGGTTAAATAAAATAGGGTTAAATAAAATAGGGTTAAATATGACATTTAAATAATGGTAAGAAATAATAGGTGAAATTATGTTTGAAAATTTAAATTTAAAAATAATAATAAAAATTAATAGAATGAAATATAAAAATTATTATAATAAATTAGAAAAGTCAAACAAATATATAATAATAAATACTAAAAAAGATTTAAAATATTTATATTTAGTACCTAAATTCAAAGGTATTATACTAAAAATACAAACTTCTGGAATAAAAAATATTAAAGAAGTAAAAGCCATAGTAAAAGAATTTCCAAATAAAGAAATTGAAATATATGAAGAAGAAAATTTATTAAAAGATGAAGAGATTATATCATTGCAAAATATAGGTAAAAAAATATTTATAAGCACACAATATATAGAAACTAAAAATTATAACGCAAAAAATGAAGTTTTTTTATGTGATATAAATACATATGTGTTAATAATGGAAAAAATATTTTTTTTAACTAAAATATGTAAGAAAAATTTTAAACAACAAGATGAACAAACAATTTTTATAATAACTCAACTACTCAAATATATCAAGTATGTTGATTATAAAGATAATAGAACATGTATGGCAAATGCTATTTTATTAGGTACGGGAGTATGTATTGATTTTGCAATTACATTATATAAATGCCTAGAAGTATTAGGGATAGAATGCAAGCTTGTTAGAGGTATATCCGAAGGAAAACAGGACGACAAACTATCTAGTGTTAGTATTATGAAGAAAACGGATCATGCTTGGAATCAGGTAAAGATCGGTACAAAATGGTATAATGTCGATGTTACATGGATGTTAACTCAAAATAATTTAAAATGGCTTTTAGCAGGGGATAAAGAATTTGAAGAAGGATGTAAACATATAGCGATTAACAAACATCATTGTTATGAAAATTATGATAGAGAAAAAATAAAATTATTATATGAAAAATATTTTCAATATCAAAGTGTTCTAAAAGAATTTGATAAGGGGAATAAAGAAGAAAAAATTATGCTTTTATAAATAATATATTATTGAATAAAGAATGAATATATAAAATTATAAAATGTAGCTCATTAGCAAAGATTTTTTTAAGTTGACTTTTTTTATTTATGTTGATATAATATATATACGATGTTCCTATAGCTCAGCAGGATAGAGCAGTTGCCTCCTAAGCAACCGATTGTGGTTCGAGTCCGCATAGGAACACCATTAAATTTAAGGAGTATTAAATTTGCAAGAAAAAGAAAAATATATGAAAGAAGCTATAAAAGAAGCCAAAAAAGCATACGAAAAACTAGAAGTTCCAGTGGGTGCAGTAATAGTAAAAGACGGAAAAATTATAGCTAGGTCATATAATCAAAAAGAAACCCAATATGATACAACAAAACATGCAGAAATTTTAGCAATACAAAAAGCAAGTAAAAAACTAAAATCATGGAGATTAATAGATTGTGATATGTATGTAACGCTAGAGCCATGCCCAATGTGTGCTGGTGCAATAATAAATTCTAGAATTAGAAAAGTATATATAGGAGCTGTTGATGAAAAGACCGGTGCTGTTGGTTCCAAACTTAATTTATTTACAGATTACAAATTTAACCACGATGTTCTATTTGAAACAGGAATATTAGCTAATAACTGTAAAACTTTATTACAAGATTTTTTTGTGAAACTTAGGGAAGAAAAGTGTAAAGAAAAAGAGGTAAAAAATGGCTAATCAAAGATTAAGTAAAAGAATTTTTCATATTTGTATTATATGTGTAATAATAGTAGTTATAGTATTTATTGCAGTAATGTTTATTTTAAATTATAATGTAAAAGGTGAAACCAATATGCCATTTCAAGTACAAAAAATTTCTGTGATATCCTCAACTGATGGACAAAATGTGGAAAATTCTGAATATAAATGGAATAAAAACATAATGGTTAATAATGATATATATATTTATGTGGAAAAAAACGAACAATATAAAAAAAAGGAAACAATATCATCTGTTAAAATTGATAATTTCAATATAATAAAAAAGCCTCAAATTGGAGAAATAAAAATTTATAAACAAACTGCAAATGACAAATTACTTTTTGAGAATATTGACGATTATGTAGTAAATGAGTTAGAATTTATTGGATCTAATACTACAGATACAAAAAAATTACAAATATCTAATCAAGGGGGAGTACTGAATTTTAGATGTGGTTTAAACAATATTGGTACATATTTGTCAAATGACGATACAGAAATTAATTATGATTATTTATTAAAAAAATTAAATATAGATGAAACAAGTATAAATGCAGAAGTTGCATTTGATATAACAATTACTTTAGATTCTGGAAAAGTTTTTAAAGCAGAAAATATAATACTAAAAGTTCCAAACGACAGTATTGTAGAAAATGGACGAGTTGGAAAAGAATATTCTGTTTTAGAAGAAATAGTATTTAAGAGAATAGAAAATTAAACGAAATACTTGTCAAAAAGTAAAATAAGTTATATAATTTAAAATGGTATGAGATTTAAATTCTTGTATGGAGGGCAAACCAATAAGAGCCTACGAACCTTGTCAGGTCTGGAAGGAAGCAGCAATAAGTAGATACTTTTATGTGGAGTGCCTTCCATAGAAGAATTTAGTTTCACACCGTTTTTAAAATTTAAGGAGGTGTAAGTGTTGAGTTATACAGCTCTTTATAGAAAATTTAGACCTACAAAGTTTTCAGAAATTGTAGGACAAGAACATATAAAAAAGACTTTAAAAAATCAGCTTATATCAGGTAGAGTAGGACACGCTTATTTGTTTAATGGTGGAAGAGGAACGGGAAAAACTACAACAGCAAAAATTTTAGCTAGAGCCGTAAACTGCTTAAACCCTAAGGATGGGGAGCCTTGTAATGAATGCGAAATATGTAAAGGGGCTTTAGACGGGTCTTTAACAGATATAATAGAAATGGATGCAGCATCAAACAATAGTGTTGAAGATGTAAGGAGCATAAGAGAGGCTGTGAATTTTCTGCCTACAAAAGCCAAATATAGGGTATATATAATAGATGAAGTTCATATGTTGTCAATAGGTGCATTTAATGCATTATTAAAAACATTAGAAGAACCACCTGAACATGTAAAATTTATACTAGCTACTACTGAACCACAAAAGTTACCTGCAACAATACTTTCAAGATGCCAAAGGTTTGATTTTAAAAGAATATCAAATGAAGATATAATAAAAGATTTAGAATATGTTTGTAAAGAAAGTAATATAAAAATTACTAAAAAAGCATTAGAACTAATCGCAATTCTTGCGGAAGGCGGAATGAGAGATGCTTTGTCAATTTTAGAAAGATGTAACCAAGATGGTGAAGACGAAATTGATGAAGACAAGGTAAAAGACTTAGTTGGAATTCCAAAAACAACATTTATAAACAATATAATAGAAGCAGTTGTAGATAAAGATGTAGAAAAAACATTAAACAATGTTCAAGAAGTAATAGAAGATGGAAAAGACATAAATAATTTAATTTGGGAAATTATTAAATATGTAAAAGATATACTTTTATATAAAACAACAGGTAAAACAGAAATGTACAATAATGAAGAAATTGAAAACATAAAAAAAATTTCAGATAAAATATCTAAACAAGAACTAATTAATTTAATTTGTGAATTATCGCAAATAGAAAATGATGTAAAATTATCTTCACAAAAATTAATAATTTTACAAGCAGGACTAATAAAATTATGTAATAGAGATGAAGTTCAAAAAAATACAGATACAAATAATAAATTTAATTCGAATACACAAAATTCAGATTTAGAAAGAAGAGTAACAAATATCGAAAATTTTTTACGAGCTGGTAATTTTGGAA
The DNA here is from genome assembly GCA_947631225.1 of uncultured Clostridia bacterium. Lineage (GTDB taxonomy): Bacteria > Bacillota > Clostridia > TANB77 > CAG-508 > CAG-269. Next base: position 7,447 of record CANRKM010000054.1, on the reverse strand, counting down.
AAGCTAAAGGCACAAAGTTAGATAAATCTCAAGACGTAGCTCAAACAGAAGAAAAAAGCGAAGTTATCCCTAAACCAAGATATAAAGGGAAAACACAAGATTACTGGCCTAAAATAGTAGAAGATTTTAAAAATGAAAAAAAAATGCTTATGTACATAAATTTAGCAGGAACAAAGGCATATGAAATTAATGATATGACTATACAAATAGAGTTTCCAAATGGTTTAAATAGTGCATCAAAAGATTTTCTAAATAGACCAGATATAAAACAAAATTTAAGAGAAACTATTCATTTAGCATGTGGAAAAGAAATGCAAATTAAATTTGTTGATACTAAAGATGAAAAAAATGATAGAGAGAGTGAATTTGAAAAGTTCATTGAAAGCAATAATGATTTAACGTTTAATGTAATTTAAAAATATAAAATTCATTACAAGGTTTATTGGTAACCTATTAAAAACCTAAATAATTTTAGTAAGGAGATATAAAAATGGGTAAAAGAGGAGGATTCCCAGGAGGAATGGGAGGATTCGGTGGAATGAATCTAAATAATTTAATGAAAGAAGCAAAAAAAATGCAAGCAGATTTAACAAAAACTCAGGAGGAGCTTGCGGAAAAAGAGTTTTCAGCATCGAGTGGAGGAGGAGCAATAGAAGTAACTGTAAGTGGAACGAAAGCTCTTAAGAAAATAAAAATAAAGCCAGAAGTTGTTGACCCAGAAGATGTTGAAATGTTACAAGATTTAATTTTGACTTGTGTAAATGAGGCTTTAAGAAAAGTTGATGATGCAAGCCAAGATGCAATGGGTAAATTTAATATACCTGGAATAATGTAATAAATAAAGCGTGTGTTAATTATGCACGCTTATTCTTTAAGTAAATATTTAAGGAGAAAGAAATGTCAGAATATGCACCATCCATAGAAAAATTAATAGAAAGTTTTGAAAGACTTCCAAGCATTCGGGCATAAAACAGCAGCAAGACTTGCTTTTCATGTTTTAAATTGGAACGAAGAACAAACAAATGAATTTTTAAATTCAATTATTACAGCAAAAAAGAATTTAAAATATTGCAGTAAATGCTTTAATATTACAGATACAGATCCGTGTCCAATATGTTCAAGCCCTAAGAGAAATCAAGATTCTATATGTGTTGTAGAAGATGTAAGAGATGTTGCTGCAATGGAAAGAACACATGAGTTTAAAGGAGTTTATCATGTATTACATGGTTCTATTTCCCCAATGAATGGAGTTGGACCTGATGATATAAAAATAAAAGAATTATTAGCAAGACTTATGGAAGGGAAAGTAAAAGAAGTAATTCTTGCAACAAATCCAAGAGTTGAAGGAGAAGCAACTGCAATGTATTTATCTAAATTAATTAAACCATTAGGGATTAAAGTATCTCGTATTGCACATGGAATTCCTGTTGGAGGAGATTTAGAATATACGGATGAAGTTACTTTAACTAAAGCTTTAGAAGGTAGAAGAGAAATGTAACTATTAAATACATATTTATAAAGCTAAGAAGATGATGTAGAATTTTGAGTAGAATTTAAAGGAGTTGCTGTTATAATTGCTAAATTATCTCCTAAAGCCGAAAAAAAGGCTGATAAAATTCCAATGTCTTCATTGCTTAAGTCTTGTGCAATTAAAATGGCAAGACTACTTGCAAGACCTATAAGATTGCAATAAGAAAAATTAGAAATAGACATAGAAAAACACCTCTTATTATAATATGAGAGGTGTTTTTTTTGGTGAACTTATAAAAGTATATTACAAATATCTTTGGTAGAATTAGGTTTAGCAATAGATAATATATTATTTTTCATTTCTATAAATTTATTTTCACTATTTAATATAATATTTAAAGTAAAATAAATATCATCAGATTTTTTTAGCCAAATAGCTGCTCCATTCTCTTCTAAAAATTTTGCATTTTCTTCTTCTTGACCGTGGAATAGGGTTTATAGCAATAATAGGTAAATTAGAAACTAAGCTTTCAGTTGAAGTTAAGCCTCCAGGTTTTGTTATAACAAAATCAGAAATACTCATAAACTCTGCTACTCTATCTGTAAATCCCAAAATCTTTATATCTTGATCCCTTTTATATTGGGCTACAATTTTTTCAAAATTACTTTTTAAAGTTTCATTTTTTCCAGCTATAGCAATAATTTGTATATTATTAAAATGCTCAGCTAAAATTTCAAATACTTCTAGAGTTCTAGATTTCCCTAAGCCAAGCTCTCCTCCACCGAAGAATAATATTGTTTTTTTATCTTTAGAAAAATTATATTCTTTTAAAATTTGTTCTTTATTGTATTTAACTAAAAATTTGTGAGACACAGGAATTCCTGTATCAAATATTTTTTTAGAATCAACACCTTTTTCTATTAATTTATTTTTTATTTCACTATGAGCTACAAAAAAATAGTCTATATATTCGTGACCCACAATCCACTCATTATATGGGTCATCACCATAATCTGTAATTACTGTTGCAAGCTTTGATGTAATTTTTCCTTTTTGTTTTAATATTGAGCACATATGTCCTACAAAAAAATGAGTAGAGATTATAATGTCTGGATTAACTTTTTTTAATAGTCTACCTAATTTAAAACATAAAACTTTATTTGACATAGATAATATTTTTTCAAAAACTGGGTCTTGAGTGTGATAATATATTTTGCCCCAAAACCAAGGTATATTTTTAGTAATTTGTGAATAGGTTGTTCCACAAACTTTATCAATTACTCTATTAACATATTTCATACAGTCAAATAAAAAAACTTCACAATCAGGGTAATTTTCTTCTATATATTCTTTTAAATTTTTTGCAGCTGATAAATGTCCTCCACCATATGATGCGTATGATATTATTATTTTTTTCATAAAATCTACATCCTTCACTATATATAATTTTCAATAAAATAATAATTATTCAAAAATCAAAATGCATTTACTGATTTATATAATATCACAAAAATTAAAAAAATGGAATATTTTTTATAATTTAATGCAAAATAAAATTGCGATATAATTATTTAAGATATCAACTAATAATAAAAGTTGGTATTTATAGGAAGGAAAGTAAATATGAAAAATAATAAAAAAATTATAATGTGGATTATAATTATAGCTTTAATTGGAGCTATAGCTATTTTAGGATATCTTTTATATAAAAAAAATAATGAAACTCAATTAGTTAGTGAAAATCTATATAATAATAATTTTTATGAATTATTAAATTATGTACAAAATGTTGAAACATATCTCGCCAAAGCTACAATATCAAAAAGCAGTAGTTATGGAGCTGAAACATTAACTTATTTATGGAGAGAAGCAAATCTTGCTCAAACATATTTAGCAAGACTTCCAATAGAGAGTCAGGAATTAGAAAAAACAGAAAAATTTTTAAACCAAGTTAGTGATTATAGTTATTCATTATCGAGAAAAAATATAAAAGGAGAAGATTTAAACGAAGAAGAAATAAAAAATTTACAAGACTTACATTCATATAGCATAGAATTAGAAAATGTTTTAAATCAATTAAATACAGATTTAGAAAAAGGTACAATTACATGGAAAGACTTAACTTCAAAAGAAGATGACCAATTTGCTCAAGCAGTAAGTACAAATATGGATGTATTTAATTCACTCGAAGAAAATTTTCATGAATATTCAGGATTAATATATGATGGAGCATTTTCAGAGCATTTAACAAATGCAAATCCAAAAGGACTTACGGGAGAGGAAATATCAGAAGAAGATGCGAAAAACAAAATTAAAAGTTTTCTTGGTGAAGAAAATGTTCAAGAAATCTCGAGTCAAGGCGAAACTCAAAATTCTTCTATAATAGCATATAATTTTAATGTAAAAACAAATAATGAAGAAAATGTATCAATTGCAATTTCAAAAATAGGTGGACATATTGTGTATAGCAACTGCAATAGAGAAATACAAGAAGAAAAAATAAATTATGAAGAAGCAAAAAATAAAGCAATAGAATTTTTAAATAGTCAGGGATTTACTAATATGAAAGAGACCTATTATTTAAATGAAAATGGAATTGTTACTATAAATTTTGCATATTCACAAGATAATGTTGTAATATACCCTGATTTAATAAAAGTAAAAATAGCGTTAGATAATTCAGAAATAATGGGATTTGAAACAACAGGATATTTAAATAATCACACTGAAAGAATAATATCTAAAGATATAGTAACAATCGAAAAGGCCAAGGAAAACCTAAGTAAAAATTTAAATATTCAAAGTGAAGGATTGGCAATAATACCTACGGAATACCAAACTGAGATATTATGCTACGAATTTAAAGGAAAAGTTGAAGAAACCGAATTTTTAGTATATGTTAATGCTAAAACTGGAATAGAAGAAGATATATTAGTAATTTACAATACTCCAAATGGAACATTGACTATGTGATGATTTTGGGGACGGAGGAAAAAGGCATCATTATCTGCATGCGATGATTTAAAATAATATAAATTTTTCCAAAATAACCAAAAATTTTTTTAATATTAAATAAAAAAACGTAAATAATATTTTTATAGATAAATTTTATTTTAATTTTATCTATAAAGGGGGATTAAAAAATGTCTAGGAACAGTAAGTTAATGTCTGAGAATTTAAAAGAGGAAATTGCAAAAGAGTTAGGTGTATATGATCAGGTAAAACAAGACGGAGGAAGCTGGGCAAATGTATCTTCTAAAACATGCGGAAATATAATAAGTAAAGCTATTGAAATAGCAAATAGAAGTGTAGAATAGTTATTTTTATTTTCGTATTGTTAGTAAAATTGAAAATATAAAAATATCTCCAATGGAATAAACTCTAAAAAGTTATTATCCATTGGAGATATTTTTATGTATAAATTGCATAAAAATATTGTAATTTTAATATTTTAATAATATAATATAAAAAAATTTAGGAGGAACAACATGGATTTAAAAATAGAGGATATATTAAATTGTACTAATGGAAAATTAATAATTGGAAATAAAAATAAAGTATGTGAAAAGTATTCTAAAGACACAAGAAAAATAGAGAAAGGTGATACATATATTGCTATAAAAGGAGAAAATTATGATGGAAATTCATTTTATAAAGAAGCTTTTGATAAAGGGGCAGATACAGTTTTAATAAATAAAATTGATTTATCAAGAGAAGATATAGAAAAATATAAAAATCAAAATAAAAATATAATTCAAGTTGAAGATACTGTTATTGCTTTAGGGCAAATGGCTACATATAAAAGAGAATTGTATAAAAGTAAAATAAAAGTAATAGGAATTACAGGGAGTGTAGGAAAAACAAGTACGAAAGATGTTATTGCAAATGTAATTTCACAAAAATATAAAACACTAAAAACAGAAGGGAACAATAATAATAAAATTGGTCTTCCACTTACAATTTTAAAACTAAAAGATGAAGAAGTTTTGGTTATAGAAATGGGAATGAATCATTTAGGCGAAATTAGTTATTTAACAAAAATTGCAAAACCTAATATTTCAGTTATAACAAATATCGGTACTTCTCATATAGGTAATTTAGGATCACGTGAAAATATTTTAAAAGCTAAATTAGAAATTTTAGATGGAATGGATAAAAAGTTATTAGTAATAAATAATGATAATGATCTACTAAATAAATGGAACATGGAAAATAATGAAAATATAGAAATACATACATTTGGAATAAAAGAAAAAAGTGAATTTCAAGCAACCAATATAGAGTTAAATGAAAATGGCAGTAATTTTATATGTGAAAATAAAATGGAAAAGATAAATATTTCGGTGCCTGTAGGAGGAGAACATTTTATATTAAATGCATTATGTGCGACTGCTGTTGGTAAATTACTAGGACTAAATAATGAACAAATAATAGAAGGAATTAAAAATTTTAAATTAACTGCTAAAAGAATGGAAGTAAATTATTTAAAAAATAATATAACTTTAATAAACGATAGTTATAATGCAAGTTACGAATCTACAAAAGCATCAATTTTAAGTTTAAAAAATATGAATGCTAAAAGAAAAATTGCTGTTTTAGGAGATATGTTTGAATTAGGTAAATTTTCTGAAAAATTGCATAGAGATGTTGGAAAAGTTGTTTACGAGAATTATATAGATAAATTATTTGTAATAGGAGATGAAGCAAAATATATTTCAGAGGAAGCTATGCGTCTAGGATTTAATAAAGATAATATTTTTATATTTGACAATAGAAATAATTTATTAAATAATTTAAAAAATTATATAAAAAATGGAGATGTGGTTTTATTTAAAGCATCAAATGGAATGAAATTATTTGAAATAGTTGAAGAATTAAAAAAATATTTTTAAAAAATGTTATACGAAAGTATAGCATTTTATTTTTATATTAATTTATTATTTTTAAAATTTTTAATATTCTTTATTTATATATTTTAATTTTTAAATTTACGATTTTTGATTTGTATTTTAGTTAATTTTGAAATTGTTTAGTTAAAAATCTATTTGGAGAAATTTGTAAAAAAATGTCGAAATGTTTTTCTTTACAAATTATGTAAATTGTGATATTATTATATAAATTTATTTCAATATATTTTAAAATCAATGTTATACACAAATAAAATTATAAACACGATTAGTTTAATTATAGCGATTGTAATTTTTTCAATTTTCAATTTTATTTTTTTTGAAAAAGAAAAGAATCCAATAAGCCAAATTCAAGAGGTAATATCAATTATAGAAGAGCAGAAAGAAGAGAAAGAAGATATTAAAAGTTTACCACAAAGCTTAGGGGAATGGTATATAGAGATTCCAGCAATTAATTTAATTGCTCCCATTGCAGAGGGTACAAATTTAGATATTTTGAGTACAAAAGTAGGTCATTTCACAGATACTGATTTACAAAATGGTAATGTAGGATTGGCTGCACATAATAGAGGGTATGAAAATAATTTTTTTAAAGATTTAAAGAAACTTAAAATGGATGACAAAATTATTTACACATACAAAGATTTTAAAAAAATATATATTGTTAATAAAATAGAAATTATTGAAAACTCAGATTGGAGTTATTTAGAAAAATCTGACGAAAATAAAATAACGCTAATAACATGTGTAGAAAATGAGCCAGAATACAGAAGATGTATTCAAGGAATAGAAATAATAGAAAATTAATGTATATAAATTTAATTCTCTGAATAAAAATGTAAAAGAAAATTAATTTCCTATTAATTAAAATATATTATTTAATAGAAATATTAATTTTAAATTAAAAAAAAGGAGAATTAAATTTATGAAGATAAGTAAAAAATTATTTTGTTTTTTTATAATTGTTCTAATTATGAGTGCAGGAATAATTATTTATAAAAATATGATTAAAAAATCTAAAATTGGAAACAATATGAGTAGTCAAGAAATCGTAGATTATATTTTGAAT
>CANRKM010000053.1 GCA_947631225.1 uncultured Clostridia bacterium | reverse complement strand
AGACTTAAAAAAGAAATTTTATCAATAAAAATTGGAGATAAAAATATAAATGAACTTACAGAAATGTCAATAAATAAGATTCAAGAATATTTAAGAGAACTTGAGCTTAATGAAACTGAAAAAATGATATCAGATATGATTTTAAAAGAAATTGATAAAAGACTTCAATTTTTAATTGATGTAGGTCTTGAATATCTAACACTTTCAAGAAGTAGTGGAACATTATCTGGTGGAGAATCTCAAAGAATTCGTCTAGCAACTCAAATAGGTTCGGGACTTACAGGAGTATTGTACATTTTAGATGAGCCAAGTATAGGTCTTCATCAAAGAGATAATGATAAACTTTTAGCAACTTTAAAAAAATTAAGAGATTTAGGAAATACGTTAATAGTTGTAGAACATGATGAAGATACAATGTATGCAGCAGACCAAATAATAGATATCGGACCAGGAGCTGGTGTTCATGGAGGAAGGGTTTTAGCTCAAGGAACTGCAGAAGAAGTAAAGCAGGTAGAAGGTTCTATAACAGGAGAATATTTAAGTGGAAGAAAGAAAATAGAAGTTCCTAAAAAACGTAGAAAACCTGTAAAAGGAAAAAGTATAGAGGTAAAAGAAGCTACAGAACATAACTTAAAATCCATAGATGTAAAATTCCCATTAGGTGTATTTACATGTATTACAGGTGTTTCAGGTTCTGGAAAATCGACTTTGGTAAATGAAATATTATACAAAAAAATAGCACAAAAGTTAAATAGAGCAAATGAAAAGCCAGGAAAATGTAAAGACATAAAAGGAATAGAAAATATAGATAAAATAATAAACATAGACCAGTCACCAATAGGAAGAACACCTAGAAGCAATCCTGCAACATACACAGGAGTTTTTGATGAAATTCGTGCAATTTTTGCAGAAACAAATGAAGCTAAAATTCGAGGATATGATAAAGGAAGATTTAGCTTTAATGTTCCTGGTGGAAGATGTGAGAGTTGCCAAGGAGATGGAGTTCATAGGATAGAAATGCACTTCTTACCAGATGTTTATGTACCATGTGAAGTATGTAAAGGAAAAAGATATAACTATGAAACACTAGAAATTAAATTTAAAGGAAAAAATATAGCAGATGTATTAGATATGACAGTAGAAGAAGCTTTAGAATTTTTTGATAAAATTCCAAAAGTAAAAAACAAATTGCAAACCTTATATGATGTGGGTCTAGGCTATATAAAACTTGGACAATCTTCTACAACACTTTCTGGTGGAGAAGCACAGCGTGTAAAACTTGGAGCAGAGCTTTCTAAAAGGGCAACAGGAAAGACTTTATACATTTTAGATGAGCCAACAACAGGGCTTCATGTTGCAGATGTACATAGATTAATAAATATTATACAAAGGCTAGTGGATACAGGAAATACTGCTATTGTAATAGAACATAATTTAGATTTAATAAAAACTTGTGATTACATAATTGACCTAGGACCCGAAGGAGGAGATGGGGGAGGAGAGATAGTTGCAGTTGGAACTCCTGAACAGGTTACCAAAAATGATAGAAGTTATACAGGCAAGTTTTTAAGAAAATATTTATAGTAATTTAAAATAACCTAATGAAATTTATAAAAATTCATGGGGTTATTTTATGTTGTATTTCAATTACGGTTTGATTACATTTTGATTACATTTTGATTACATTTAAGCCGATAAATTGCTTTAAATACTAATTTAATGTAAAATAAAAGTGGTGAATAATATTTATATGATTTTTTTATTAAATAAAATTATTTGTTTTGAAATATAAAAGCAAAAAGGAGGAAGCAAAGCGTGAGTAATTTTACTTTTTTAACGCAAGAGCAGTGTTTTGAAAACGATAAATTAGATATATTTAAAAAAAGAGGAAGCGCAGCAGCAATAACGGATTTTTCAATTCTTTTAGGAGGTTACGTTTCGATTTTTTATATGGATGGTAAGGAGTCTTTAGAAAATAGAACAGGCTTTTATTGGACAAAAACAAATGATAGGGAATACAATGTATTTGTCAATTGGTGCGGTTCTAAGCATTGGAGTACGGTTCTGAATCGTGATGGATGTGGACGTATAAGTTTGCCTTTCTCAGATATAGAATCAATTCCAACAAATGGAAAGAAAGGGGAAAGAGCAGAAGATGGAATTCTTGAGGTGGAATATGGATATTATCCACAAAAGGCAGCACCTAAAGATATGCAATTAAAATTAGAACAAATATTTAAAAGTGGAAAATTAGTCCGAACAGGAAATGGTTATACGACAGACTTAAGAAAATATAATGAATTGGGTGAAAGATTTGAGATTAACAGATATGATGAATATCAATATTGCGGAAAAAGATATGTAAGAGTTGAAAGTTATCCACGTTTTGAAGAAAAAGAGATTCAACTTTCAAATGAAGAAAAATATAAAATTGGAGATTATGTATGGGTAGAAGTATCCCCAGTAAAATGGTTAGTTGATGAAAAAGCAAAAATTATGATAACAGAAAAATTAATTTTTTCTGGTATTCAATTTAACAATACAAATTATTATCATACAGAGGATTTTGACAAAACAGATATAAAGGCTTTTTTAGATGTATTTTTTTCTAAAGAGTTAGAACAATCAAGAGATGCAATAGGTATAGACGAAAAAATGTTGGAAGAAACTCAAACTAGAAGGACAAGATTACAAAAATTAAATCCAGATAAAACAAAAC
>CANRKM010000052.1 GCA_947631225.1 uncultured Clostridia bacterium | reverse complement strand
TCGCGACAAATACGCCTCTTGGGACTTTCACCCTAGACTTATGACATGCCCGTCATACTCAAAAAAGGACGTCCCCAATGACAGGTCCGTCCTTAAGCTTCCCTTTTCCAATAAAAAAGATATTGTTGTGCTAAACCTTCTAAATTCCCAAATTTTTCTTTAGCTATTTTTTCTATTTGTTTTTTACTTACTTTTGTTTCATCTGGATTATTTATATAAAGTTCATTCATTACACGTCTTACCCATACATCTATTGGAAATACATCAAATCTTTTTAAATCTGAAAAAAGCAATATACAATCTGCAACTTTTGGTCCTACACCAGAAAGCGTAAGTAATTCTTCTCTTACCTTTGAAGTATCTTTTTCTTGATACCATTTTTTTGTATCTACTTTTTGTTCATATAATATATTAACAGTTTCATAAAGTCTTTTATCTCTAAATCCTGCTCCCATATTTCTAAAGTCTTCTACAGTAGCACTTTTAAGTCTCTCTAATTTTGGAAATGTGTAATAGCTTTTACCTTTCCACTTTATTTCATCTCCATATTTTTTTGAAATTCTTTCTATTATCCCTTTTATTCTTGGAATATTGTTATTTGCAGATATTATAAAAGATAAAATCGTCTCTACTAATTCTTGATTTAAAATTCTTATTCCTTCTCCATATTTAATACTTTCTTTAACATTTGTATCTATTTTAGAAAGCTCTTCTTTTATCTTAGAGTAATCTCTCTTTAAATCAAAATAATCTTCTACAACTAATTTTATATCTCCATTTACAATACCTGTAAATATTATCTCATTTGCATTTTTTTTTACATTTAATACATTTTGTTTAAATACTCCTGTATAACTGCCATCATCTTCTTCATTCCATCTAAAGCATTGACCACAGTCAAATATGTGCTTTGGTTCAAATGAATTTTGATTTTTAATTGTATAAGTTTGCTCTTTTATCATAACTATTGCTTTCTCCTTATTTTAGTCATAATATTTTTTTCTTATATCTATAAATCAAACTAACTTTAATAATTATTTTTACAATTTCTTACCTTATTTAGATGTCCCTTTTTTAGTTGTTTTAGAATTTTTCTTTTTTGAAGTTTTCTTTCTAGTTGTTTTTCTTTTGGTTTTCTTTTTATCTTCCTCTGGGTCCCATTTTTCTCCTTTTTTTGGTTTGTTCCAAGAGATAAAGTTACATTTGTCTGGATTATTTTCACAAACATAGAACTTTTTGCCTCTCTTTGATTTTTTTACTATTACTGTTCCCCCACAAACTGGACATGGAACATCTATTGTTTCTACTATTGGTTTTGCATTTTTACATTCTGGAAAACCTGGACATGCTAAAAATTTTCCATATCTTCCATATTTATAAACCATATTTCTTCCACATTTTTCACATATTACATCAGATACTTCATCCTGCAATTCAACATGTTCTAGCTCTTTTTCTACTTTTTCTACTTCTTGCATAAATGGTCCATAAAATTCCCTAATTACATTTTTCCACTTTTCATTTCCTTCTGCTATTTTATCAAATCTTGTTTCTATATTTGCAGTAAATTCTTCGTTTATGACATCTGAAAAATTTTCTATTAGCAATTTGTTAACAATTTTTCCAAGCTCTGTTGGAACAAGTTGTTTTTGTTCTTTTTGAATGTAATATCTATCTAAAATTGTTGTAATTGTTGGAGAATAAGTACTTGGTCTTCCTATTCCTTTTTCTTCTAAAGCTTTAACTAAACTTGCTTCTGTGTATCTAGGTGGTGGTTCTGTAAAACTTTGTTTTGGATTAATTTTTTGTTTTATAACTTCTTGATTTATTTCTAGTTCTGGAAGCATTGCTTGTTCTTCTACTTCTTTAATATCAGTTCCTTCAACATATAATACCATAAATCCTTGGAATTTTAAGCTTTGACCACTTGCTTTAAAATCATATCCATTTGCTTTTATATCAACCTGCATTGTGTCATATACAGCAGGTGCCATCTGACTTGCTAAAAATCTATTGTAAATTAATTTATATAATTTAAACTGTTCTGGAGTTAAATAATCTTTTATCTCTTCTGGAGCAAGTTCAACATGAGCAGGTCTTATTGCCTCATGGGCATCTTGTGCATCTTTGCTTGTTCTGTAATATCTATTTTCATAATATTTTTCTCCATATGTCGAAACAATTTGCTCTTTTGCCATAGCTCTTGCTTCTTCTGAAATTCTGGTTGAGTCTGTTCTCATGTAAGTAATTAAACCAGTATGCCCTTCTGGTAATTTTACTCCTTCATATAATCCTTGGGCTACTGACATTGTTCTTTTTAATGTAAAGTTTAATTTTCTTGATGCCTCTTGTTGCATTGTACTTGTTGTAAATGGTGGTGCCGGAGTTCTTTTCTTTTCTCCTTTTTTTATGTCTGTTACAATATATTTTGCTTTTTCTATTTGTTTTAATATTTCATCTACTTCTTCTTTAGAATGAAGCTCTATTTTTTTACCATCTTTTCCTTGTAAATGTGCTTCAAATTCTTTCTTTGATTTTTTGTCTAATAAATTTACATATATGTTCCAATATTCTACTGGTATAAAATTTTCTATTTCTTCTTCTCTATCTACTATAAGCTTTACTGCAACTGACTGAACACGTCCCGCAGATAACCCCCTTTTAACTTTTTTCCATAGTACAGGACTCATTTTATAACCTACTATTCTATCTAAAACTCGTCTTGCTTGCTGTGCATCTACTAAATTTATATCTATGTCCCTTGCCTCTTGCATTGATTTTTGAACTGTTTTCTTGGTTATTTCATTAAATGTTACTCTTGTTATTTTTTCTTTATCTACATTTAAAATATGTGCCAAATGCCATGCTATCGCCTCCCCTTCACGGTCTGGGTCGGTTGCAAGATATACTTTTTTAGCTGATTTTGCATCTTGTTTTAAACTTTTTATTAAATCTCCCTTTCCTCTAATATTTATATATTCTGGTTCAAAATCGTGTTCAACATCTATTCCTAATTTAGATTTAGGTAAATCTCTTATATGTCCCATAGAAGCAACTACTTTTGTGTTTCCACCTAAAAATTTTTTTATAGTATTTGCTTTTGCTGGTGACTCTACTATTATTAATTTGTCTGCCATGAAT
>CANRKM010000051.1 GCA_947631225.1 uncultured Clostridia bacterium | reverse complement strand
AACAGTTCAAACAAAACCAGAAGTAGAACTTGGAAAATATAAAGGTATAGAAATAGAAAAAATAGAGTATAATGTTAGAGATGAAGACATAGAAAAAGAATTGAAAGACATGCAAGACAAAAACTCAAGACTAGTAACAGTAGAAGATAGAGCAGCAGAAGATGGAGATACAGCAAATATCAACTACGAAGGTTTTGCAGATGGTAAAGCTTTTGAAGGTGGAAAAGCAGAAAATCATGATTTAGTTCTTGGAAGTCACTCATTTATAAAAGGATTTGAAGAACAGGTTATAGGAATGAAAATAGATGAAGAAAAAGAAATTAAGGTTAAATTTCCAGAAGAATATTTTTCTAAAAATTTAGCTGGAAAAGATGCTACATTTAAAGTAAAATTAAATGGATTAAAGAAAAAAGAATTACCAGCATTAGATGATGAATTTGCAAAAGATGTTAGTGAATTCGATACTCTAAAAGAATTAAAAGATTCAATAAAAGAAAGACTAGAAAAACAAAACAAAGAAAGAGAAAAATATGAAAAACAAGATGCAGTAATTGGTGCAGTAGTAGATACAATGAAAGTAGACATTCCATCTGGTATGATAGAAATGGAAACAGAAAACATGATGCAAGACATGGAACAAAGAATGTCATATCAAGGTCTAAAAATAGAACAATACTTAAAAATGATAAACAAATCTGAAGAAGAATTTAAAAAAGACTATGAACCACAAGCAATAGATTCAATAAAATCAAGATTAGCAATAGAAGCAGTAATTAAAGCAGAAAAAATCGAGGCAAGTGAAGAAGAAATAAAAGCTAAAATTGAAGAAATGGCTAAAAATTATGGTAAAAAACCAGAAGAATTACAAGATAATGAAAACCTTAAAAACTACATAAAACAAGGAATTGAAAACGAAAAAGCAATAGACTTCTTAGTAGAAAACAGTAAAACTAAAAAATAGGAGGAATTATTATGTTAGAAAAAAATAGCTTAGTACCATATGTAATTGAGCAAACAAGTAAAGGGGAACGTTCTTACGACATTTTTTCAAGATTACTTAAAGACAGAATAATATTTTTAGGAGAGGATGTAAATAGTACAACAGCAAGCCTAGTGGTAGCTCAAATGTTATTCCTAGAATCAGAAGACCCAGACAAGGAAATATATTTTTATATAAATTCACCAGGAGGAAGTGTAACAGATGGTTTGGCTATTGTTGACACAATGAACTATATAAAATGTCCTGTTTCAACATTTTGTTTAGGCTTAGCTGCAAGTTTTGGTGCAGTTTTGCTTGCAAACGGAGAAAAAGGAAAAAGATTTGCAATGCCAAATGCAGAAATATTAATACATCAACCATTAATTGCTGGAGGAGGTATTCAAGGACAGACAACAGACATAAAAATTCATGCAGATCAAATGATTAAAACAAGAGAAAGATTAACAAAAATTTTAGCAGACAGAACAGGTAAACCATTAGAACAAGTTATGAAAGATACAGAAAGAGATAACTACATGACAGCAGAAGAAGCCTTAGACTATGGTTTAATAGATGAAATTTTATATAAAAGAAAATAAAGGAGAATTTTATGCCAAAAAACAATGAAACAATAAAAAATGTATATTGTTCTTTTTGTGGAAAACCACAAGCAAGCGTAAAAAAGATGGTAGCAGGTCCAGGAGTATATATATGTGATGAATGTATAGGACTTTGCATGTCGATACTAGAAGATGAAGGATTTATTGATGAAGACGAAAGATATACAATAAGTGATGAAAAAACAATCCCAAGCCCTAAAGAAATAAAACAAGTTTTAGATGAATATGTAATTGGTCAAGAAGCTGCTAAAAAAATCTTGTCAGTCGCAGTATATAATCATTATAAAAGAATAAATCATGAAGAAAAGGTTAAGACACAAAAAGATGAAGTAGAAATTCAAAAAAGTAATATATTGCTTTTAGGACCAACAGGATGTGGAAAAACTTTACTTGCAAGTACCCTAGCAAGAATTTTAAATGTTCCATTTGCAATAGCAGATGCTACAACACTTACAGAAGCAGGGTATGTTGGAGAAGATGTTGAAAACATTTTATTAAAATTAATACAAGCAGCAGATGGAGATGTAGCAAAAGCAGAAAAAGGAATAATTTACATTGATGAAATAGATAAAATAACAAGAAAATCTGAAAACCCATCAATAACAAGAGATGTAAGTGGAGAGGGAGTTCAACAAGCTTTGCTAAAAATAGTAGAAGGAACCATAGCTTCGGTTCCACCACAAGGAGGAAGAAAACATCCACATCAAGATCTTATACAAATAAATACCGAAAACATTTTATTTATTTGTGGAGGAGCTTTTGAAGGATTAGATAAAATAATAAAAGATAGAACAGGAAAGAAAACAATAGGTTTTGGTTCGAATATTCAATCAAATAAAGATATAGACAGATATCAAATATTTGAAGAACTTTTACCACAAGATTTATTAAAATTTGGTTTAATTCCAGAATTTATCCGGAAGACTTCCAATAGTTGCAACTATAAAAGAGTTAGACAAAGAAGCTCTAAAGAAAATAGTTGTAGAACCAAAAAATTCATTAGTAAAACAATACAAAAAGCTATTTGAAATGGATGGTGTAGAATTAGAATTCCAAGATGAAGCAATAGAAGCTATTGTAGATAAAGCAATAGAACTAAAAACTGGTGCAAGAGGATTGCGTTCTATAATAGAAGATATAATGACAGATATAATGTTCGAAATTCCATCTGACAAAAGAATTGAAAAATGTATTATAACAAAGGAAACAGTTACGCAAACTAAAAATCCTGAAATTGTTATAAATGAAAATAAAAATGTTAATCAAAAAGAAAATATAAAAATAGCAAAGGCAAAATCTAATAAAGCAAGTGCATAAAAAAGAAAAAAATATTGACAAAAAATAAATTTTATAATAATATAATAATGAAAATTTCAAAAAAATGTGGTACTAAAAATATAATATAAAAAAGATTAAAAAGATGAAAAAAACAAAAGGAGAAGAATGTTTGAAACCTGAAATGCAGATGGATGTAGAGAGAGAGAGCTATACTTTAATAAAACAAGAATAACTTTATGCGATGGCTTTATACAAATAAGTAAAAATATAATAAGAAATAGACGGAAGTACTTGTGCAAAAATGGAATTTGAACCATTTAACACAAGCTAAGTCCGTCTATTTGTGATGGAAAAAATTTACATTATTGTAAAACAGGATAAAATTAATTGAGAAAAGAAAGAGAGGAAAAAATGAAAATGAAAATAAATAAAAAAGATGTTATACACAAATACAAACAAAATAGAGATAAAGGTATAACGTTAATTGCGTTAGTAGTTACAATCATAGTTTTGCTAATTTTAGCAGGAATTTCAATTGCTATGTTAACAGGAGAAGGTGGAATATTAAAAAATGCAAA
>CANRKM010000050.1 GCA_947631225.1 uncultured Clostridia bacterium | reverse complement strand
GGATGTGTTTAATATGGACTATCAAGATTATTTACAAGTAAAAAATTATTTAGCTAGATTTGATGAAATACTAAATGAGATGGCAAAAAAAATGCTTAATCCGAGATTAACAAATAATATAACTTTAGATTTTATTGTGTGTATGGTACCACATCATCAAGCAGCAATATATATGTCACAAAATTTATTAAAATATACTAATTTTGAGCCTTTACAAAATATTGCAAATGAAATTATTGTTATGCAACAAAAAGGAATTAAGCAAATGGAAGAAATAGCAAGAACTACAAAAGGATATGATAATTCTAAATATGATGTTAATATGTATCTTCAAAAATATTTTGAAATAACAAACAATATGTTGGAAAGAATGCAAAATAGTAGAAGAATGATGGATATTAATTTAGACTTTGTAAGTGAAATGATACCACATCATGAAGGTGCAATTCAAATGTGCAAAAATCTTTTAATGTATAGAATTGACCCAAGGCTTGTTCAAGTTGCAAATACAATTATTAAAGAACAATCTAAAGGTGTAGTGGAATTAAAAGAAGTAGAAAAAGAATTATGGTAAAATAAGCTTAAAATATTTAATTTAGTAGTTAATAAATTATTATGTGGAGGAACAGACATGATACATAGAAAAAATACTAGAAAAATTAAAGTAGGAAATGTTGAAATAGGTGGAGAAAATAAAGTTGTAATTCAATCAATGTGCAATACTAAAACAAAAGATATAGAAGCAACTGTTAAGCAAATTTTAAAGTTAGAAGAGGCAGGTTGTGAAATAATTAGAGTTGCTTGCCTAGATGAAGAAGATGCTAAATCAATAAAGTTAATAAAAGAAAAAATACATATTCCAATAGTTGCAGATATACATTTTGATTATAAAATAGCACTTGCAGCAATAAATGCTGGAGTTGACAAAATAAGAATTAACCCAGGAAATATTGGCTCTAAAGAAAGAACAGAAGTTGTTGTCAGAGCTTGTAAAGAAAAAGGTATTCCAATAAGAATTGGAGTAAATGGTGGGTCGTTAGAAAAAGATTTACTTGAAAAATATGGTGGACCTTGTTCAGATGCTATGATTGAAAGTGCTAAAAAACATATTAAAATTTTAGAAGATCTTGACTTTTATGATACATGTATATCATTAAAAGCATCTAATTTGGATTTGTGTATTGAAGCTTATGAAAAAGCTGCAAATACTTTTGATTATCCGCTTCATCTTGGAATTACTGAAGCTGGAACAGCATTTTCTGGAACTATAAAGTCAAGTATAGGATTAGGTACATTATTAAGACAGGGAATAGGAAATACTTTAAGAGTGTCTCTTTCAGATGACCCAATAGAAGAAATAAAAGTTGCAAAAGAAATTTTGAAAAATTGTGGTTTATATGACCAAAGCCCCACTTTAATTTCTTGTCCTACATGTGGAAGAACGATGTATAATATGATTCCAATAACAAAAGAAATAGAAAGCTTTTTACAAACTATTAAGTCAAATATTACTGTTGCTATTATGGGATGTGCTGTAAATGGTCCAGGAGAAGCAAGAGAAGCGGACATTGGAATTGCAGGTGGAAAAGAAGAAGCAGTGTTATTTAAAAAAGGACAAATTGTAAGAAAAATTCCACAAGAGAAAATTGTTGAAGAATTAAAAAAAGAAATAATAGAAATGGTAAATATGTAATATGTATAAAACTATTGAAAAAAATACAATGTACGAACTAACAGAAAAAAAGTCTAAATTTATTGCAAACTTAATATATGTAGCAAATAAAGTTGATGCAGAAAATAAAATAAAAGAATTTAAAAAGAAATATTTCGACGCTAGACACAACTGCTATGCATATAGAGTTATAGAGAATAATGAAATATATGAAAAATCAAGTGATGATGGAGAGCCATCAGGTACAGCAGGAAATCCAATGTTAAATCTTTTACAAAAAAATAATTTATGTAATGTATTAGTTATTGTAACTAGATATTTTGGTGGTATATTATTAGGAACAGGTGGTTTAGTTAGAAGCTACTCAGGAGCAACAATTGGTGCAATAGAAAAAGCAAATATAATTATAATAGATATAGGAACAGAATTTGAGATAGTGTTAGATTATCCAAATTTTCAAAATTTTGAATATTACTGTCAGAAAAATAATATAAATATAACAAGCAAAAAATATGAGGAAAATATAAATTGTCACATAGAGATAGATAATATTGCAAAAGAAAAGTTTTTAGAAGATATAAAAAATAAAAATCTAAATATAAAAAATTATAAAAAATTAAATAAAAAATATATAAAGAAAATAGGCGACTTATAATTTTATATAAAAAATATTGGAAAAAATTACCAAAAAACTATTGCAATTTTTTCGACTCTGTTATATAATTCAAATTGTAAAATTTTTACAATTAAATTTATATTTAGGAGGATAAAGCTGTGAAAGAGAAAATAACAGTATTAATTGCAGATGACAATCAAGAATTTAGCAGAACACTTGCGACATATCTCGGAAATCAAGAAGATATGGAAATTATTGGAATTGCAAAAGATGGATTAGAAGCAATAGATATAATTAATGAAAAATTACCAGATATAGCAATATTAGATGTTATTATGCCACACTTAGACGGATTAGGAGTATTAGAAAAAGTAAATAGTAGTAATAAATTAAATAAAAAACCAATTTGCATTATGTTATCAGCTGTTGGACAAGACAAAATAACACAAAAAGCAATTACATTAGGAGCAGAATATTATATGGTAAAGCCATTTGATATAGAACTGCTAATTCAAAGAATAAGAGAGATTAAAA
>CANRKM010000049.1 GCA_947631225.1 uncultured Clostridia bacterium | reverse complement strand
GTAAAATTAGGATTAAGTTTAGATTTTAATTCTTCAAAATCTTATGTAGATCCATATAGAAAAGATTATGGAAAATACGGATATAATGGGGAATTAAAAACGATATTAAACGAAAGAGGATTTATTCCCATTGGAAAAATTAGTCGTTTGCCAGAGGAGGAAAAAAATAGTATAGGATTTAAAGGAATTTTTGATGGAAATAATTGTAAAATATATAACTTAAAAATAAATCAAAATATAAGTTTAAATGATAGTTATGTCGCTTTAGGGTTCTTTTCAATTAATAATGGAAAAATAAAAAATCTTCGTATAGAAAAAAGTAAGTTTGATATAAAAGTAAATACAAATAAATACCATTCAATTGGCATTCTTGTTGGTCATAATGTTGATGATGGGATAGTAGAAAATTGTTCTGCTAAAGGAGATATGGATATCATAACTTCTTATAATGGAAATATTGGAGGTCTTTGTGGAGCAAATGATGGTAGTATAAGATGTTGTTCTGCTGGTGCAGAAATAGAAACTAAAAGAGCAGAAAATGCTAATCAATCTGGGCAACTTAGATTTGGTGGAGTAGTTGGAGCAAATAGTAAAAATATAGATGGAATATATTTTAATGGTGTATTGAAATTGAGTTATTTGAATAATAATGAATTGAGTACGAGTTCATTGTTGGGTGGATTAGTTGGCTATGTTTCAGAAGGTTCGAGACTTAATAATTCTTATTCTGTTGGATTTATAACAAATGAAGAAACCTTAGATAATATTCAAATTTGTCCGTTGTGTTTTAGTTATTCGGAATTTGGGACAATTTCTGAAAATTGCTATTATTTAAAGGATACAATTAGTTCAAAAAAGAATGAACATATTCTTTCTAATTATCCTGCTGTTCGGATATTATGAAGAAGAAATGAAAACACAAGATTTTTTGAATTTGCTAAATTTAGAAGGTAATAAATGGGTTTTGAATAAAAATTTAAATGGTGGTTATCCGATTTTAAGTTGGCAAGCTGAAAAAGATTAATAAAATGAGTGGAGAGGGTAGAATTTCTACCCTCTCTTACTTTTCCAAATCCCATTCTTTTTCTTTATCTTGTCGTTTTATTTGTTGTTCTGCATCTAATAGGGTATGAGTTTCTTTTTGGAAGTCTCTTATTAAATTATCTTCTGCACCCATATCAAATTTTTTACAAATCCAATAAATAAATTTATCAATAGTTTCGTAAAATTTATCAATAATTCTGTCAAGTTTTATATTTTGTAATTTTTCTTTTGTCTTATCAAAGTTAGTTATCTCTTTATATTCTTTCAAGTCTAAATGTTTTCTTCCTGATTCTTCTATTGGTACACCTCGATCTAATTTAAAATTTTGATATACTACGCTAAAGTGTTTTAAGTAAAAAACTCCTTCTAGTTGGGTGCATAGATTAGTAATTGTTTCTATGTTATTCAACTACTAATTTATGCACCTAACTTTCGCAAGATGGTTATGTGCAAATACAAAAGAAGGAGGTGCCTTATGGATAAATACATAGGCATTGGATTTATAATTCTTTGTTTATCTGTGCTGGTCGGTATACTTGGTATCTTTAGATATCAATTTACCATAAATAACGAAAAGACTGATATTAGTCCAGCAACCAATATCAGCCAATCCAATAATACAACGTATGAATACGGGCTTTTTGCTCTTATTCTTTTTATTATTTATAATATATTTATTATCTTTAGTCAATACTTATTATAAAAAAATATAATTTGTAATATTATTGTAACATTTTTTTATAATTATGTCAAACTTTATTCTATAATTATTTTATATACCGTTTTACTCTTTTTCCCAATACATTTTTAAACTAATTTAAAAATCAAAAATAAGCAATTTTTATTTTAAGATACACTATTTTATGTTTTAAAGTTCCACAAAAAACTCAATAATCTCTCCCTCATTTTCAATCCAAATTTTCCCACCATGTAGATTAATAATTTCCTTCGTAATTGCTAAGCCCAATCCTGTTCCACCTGTGCTACTTGTCCTAGATTCATCGGCTCTATAAAATTTTTCAAAAATTTTATCTAATTTATATTTAGGAATTTTTTCTCCCTTATTTCTAAATATCATATTTATCGTGTCTTCGTTTTGAGTTACAGTTATTTCAATAGTTGTACTTTGGTAACTATAATTAATTGCATTTTTTATAAGATTTCCAAAAGCCCTAGCGAGCTTATCCCCATCTCCTTCAAAGTAAACATGTTCAGGTTTATTTAAAACATATTTTAAATCTCTTGCTTGAAGCATTGGGTAAAACTCATCTATTAATTGATCTAGCAAAATTGATATATCTATTTTATTTTTTGTAATTGGTGTTTCATGTAAATCATATCTTGTTATATCAAAAAATTGATTTGTAAGTTCTTCTAGCCTTAATGACTTATCCAATGCAATTTTTATATATTTTTCTTGCATTGGTTTTGAAATATATTTTTCATCATTTAACAAACTTAAATATCCTATAACTGATGTAAGTGGAGTTTTTAAGTCATGTGCCATATACATTATTAAATCATTTTTCTTTTCTGTTTCTTCTTTTGCTTTATTCTTATTTGTTATTAAATTAATTCTTATGTTATTTAACCTATTTTCTAGTATAAGCAAATCACTTGAAAGTTTTATATCTTCTTCAGGCTTTTTTAAAATACTGTCCATTGCTGATATTACTTTTACCATATTATTGTTTGAATTTCTTATAACAATATAGGTAATAATTGTAATAATTATTAAATGCATAATTTCCATTAATAGCATTTTATGTGCCATACACCAAAAATAAAAACTCCTATTAAAGCTAGATATAGATTTTGCTATTTGTTCATTGTAAATACCATCAACTATAATTTTAAGTATAATAATTGCAAGTATAGTATATAGAATTATTTTAAAAATACATTTTATTGCTATACTATTTTTTAATTTTGAAAATTCTTTATTATCCAATTTTTTCTCCTTTTTTTATTTACACTTAATAGTTATTTTTTTCTTATAAATCATTCTATCTTGTACCCTACTCCCCAAACTGTTTTTATAAACTTTGGATTCTTGGTATCTTCTTTTAGTTTTTCTCTTATTCTCCTTATATGTACCATAACTGTATTGTTATTTTCCAAATATTTTTCCTTCCATACTTTTTCAAATAATTCTTCTGAACTTACTACATTTCCTCTTGATGTTGCTAAATATAAAAGTATGTCAAATTCTAATGGTGTTAATTCTATCTCTTTATCATATAGTAAACATTTATGCTTCTCCTTATTAATTTCTAAACCATTTATATATATTATATTTTCTTTATTATTTTTATTATATTTTGTATATCTTCTAAGTTGTGATTTAACTCTTGCAACAAGCTCAAGAGGATTAAACGGTTTTGTTATATAGTCATCTGCACCGATAGTTAACCCTGTTATTTTATCATTATCTGCTATTTTTGCAGTAAGCATTATTACAGGAAACTGAAAATTTTTTTCTCTAATTAATTTACATATTTCAAATCCATTTTTTCCCTTAACCATTACATCTAATATAGCTAAATCTAGTTTTACTGTATTTATACATTCTATTGCTTTTTCTGATGTATAAAATTTATATACATTGTAATTTTCATTTTTTAAATACAATTCTACTAAGTCTGCAATTTCTTTTTCATCATCTAAAACTAAAATATTCATACTTTATTTATGTTAGATTTTAAATCTAACATCTCCTCCTTTAAGCTTAATTATAACATATATGTTCTTGCTTTTCACATAACTTCCTTAATTGTAAGAAAAATTTAAGATTTTGTTAATTTTTTCTTAAAACT
>CANRKM010000048.1 GCA_947631225.1 uncultured Clostridia bacterium | reverse complement strand
TTATTATATTTGCAACTTTCTACTGTACAATTAATTTTTTGTTTATTATCCATTTTGGTAATACCTCCCACTTTTTTTGCAATTTCTTGCTTTTTTTATTATGTTTCTTTTTTAAATTTATATTCGAATTTTGTCATAATGGCATTTTTTTCATTTTATTATTTTTTCAAAATTTATTTGTTTAAATTGTATTTTTCATTTTTAAAATTACCATTAATTTGTAACATTTTTTTCACAATATTTTCACAAATCTGTTGTAATATAATATAAAAATTATTATAATACTAAATGGAGGTTATTTTTATGAATCAAAATGATGAATTTAAAAATGTAATTAACACAAATAAAAATTACAACAAATCTTTTGGACAAAATTTTGCAGTTCCATTTTTAAGTGGAGCCTTAGGTTGTGCATTGGTTATTGGAACTTGTTTTGGAGTTCCAAGTATAAAAACTAAGCTTATTGGAGGAACAAGAAGCTACACACAAACAACGAATACATCTACAAATACAGGAATTGTAAACAATGATTTAATTTCACTTTCAAAATATTCAGATACTTCTGTTTATGCTGCAAGTAAAATTTTACCATCCATTGTCGGAATTTCTATTACTTATAAGGTAACAAGTTCAAATCCATTTTTTAGCATGTTTGGTGGAGGTGCCTCTACATCTGAAGCACAAGCAACAGGTTCTGGAATAATTATTAGTGAAGATGGTTATATTGTTACAAATAACCATGTTGTTGATTCTTCTTCAGAGTCAACATACTACGATATTTCTGAGGCAACATCTTTAAAAGTTACTTTATATGGAGATGAAACTCAATATGATGCAAAAGTTGTAGGAAAAGATGCTCAAACAGATTTAGCTGTTTTAAAAATTGAAAAAACCGACTTAACAGCTGCTGAATTTGCAGATTCTGATTCTGTAAAAGTTGGTGAATTTGCAATGGCTGTTGGAAATCCACTAGATTTAGGAACAACTATCACATGTGGTGTTGTAAGTGCTTTAAATAGAGAAGTTGCAGATACTGAGGGAAATACAACTTATACATGTATTCAAACAGATGCAGCTATAAATTCTGGAAATAGTGGTGGAGCATTAGTTAACAGTCAAGGTCAAGTTATTGGTATAAACACTCTTAAGGTTTCAAGTACTGGAGTTGAAGGAATTGGATTTGCAATACCTATTAATTCTACAACAGATATAATTGATCAATTAATAGAATTTAAACATGTAAAAAGACCATATATTGGTATTTCAGGTAGAGACTTAAATGAAGAAACAGCTAATAGATATAACTTAGTTGTAGGTGTTTATGTAGTTTCAATTGATGAATTCTCAGCTGCAGAAAAAGCAGGTCTTAAAGTTGGAGATGTAATTATTGAAGCTGATGGACAAAAAATTACTAAAATGGATGAATTAAATGAAGTTAAAAATAAACATTCTATTGGAGATACAATGAAATTAAAAATAAATCGTGATGGTCAAGAAAAAGATATTAGTTTAACTTTAGGTGAACAAAATTCTAATTAATTAGAAAACTTAAATCACCAATTATTATATGTAATTATTTTTCACCTTAAGTTCACACAAAGGACAAATTCATATTGTATATTAATTAAAGATAATTGAAAAACAATTATCTTTTAACGAAAAACATCCCCTTTTATTTTCAAAAAGAGAAGCTTAAGCTAAGCTTCTCTTTTTTATCTAAAAATTATTACATTCATTTCGCTTGTAAACTCCATGTTTCCATATGCATACACAACATACAAATATCCATTTTGTCCAATAAAAAATTCTTCTGCATTTTGTATTTTATATGTATCTGATTCAACATCTCTTACATTTACATTGTAACCTGCATCTCTTAATCTTAAATTTTCTTCTTGCGCTTTGTTTACCTCTTGTTTTATTTGATTATTAGCATTATTTATATCTATATTTTTTTTGTTTAATATTTCATCAATTGTAACTTTTCTATTTTCTTTTAAATTGTAATTATATGTTTTTACTATTATCCTTTCATTATTTTCTCCTTCTTTTAATTCAGACATAATAATTAAAGATAAAATTTCATCATTAATATAAGTCTTATATCTTACGTTGTAAATTCTATTTTTAGTTGTATCTGATTGTTTTATACTATCTGCTTTATCTTTAAATATAGATTTTATTTCTTTGTTTATTCCTTTTGGAGTATTTTCATTAATATTAAAATATGGTATTTTTATGTCTAATGTATAATTAACATCTTGTTCTTGGATATTGTAAGCTGTTAAAACCAAATTTTCTTCTTCACGTATTTTTTTTACATTTCCAGTATAAGCTTTAACAGTATCTATATCATTAGTAAATATGTTCATGAAATTTTCTTTTAAACTTTTATATTCTTCATCTTCTTTTTCACTTGTTATTCCAAATATTACACCTAGTTTTTCATCTTTAAAAAATTGCATGTATACTGCTATTCCTATAGATATTAAACAAATAATGATAATTATTATATAGACTATATGTCTTATTTCAAGCCTTTGTTTTTCTATAACTGGTCTCATAAAATTTTATCCTTCCTATTTGTTTCTTTTAAAAAGTTTATTAATAAATTCTATAATTTTTATTTTTATCTTCTCATACCATTTCAACTGATTATGTGCAATTGGTAATGTTGTATTTATTTCCTTAATTCTACTTTGTTCATTTTTTATATCATTTATTTTTTCTTCTTTTTCAGTTTGCGTTTTATTTTCTTCTTGTTGTTTATGTTCATTATCTTGTTTATTTAAACTTTCTTGTTGTACATCTTTAACACCTTTTTTATCCAATTTTTCTTGTTGTATATCTTCATTTTCTTTGTTTTCTCCTTCTGAATTCCAATATTTCACAGCAATCCACGAAAGAATTTGCAAAGTTTCTGGTTGTAAATTTTGTTCTTCTAATAATATTTCTGAAGATATTTGTGGTTTATATTCCGGATCTGCTTTTGACTTTAACACCTCTAGCATTTCCATTGGTAGTGCTTCTAATAGTTTTTCATCATCTATTAATTTTAAAATTTCAATTACTTCTGAATAAGCTTTACTATTATCTTTTTCCATTTGTGTATCCTTTCGTATTATAATTATTTTATCTTTTGCCTTACATATTCGTATAAAATAATACCTGTTGCAACTGAAGCATTTAAACTTTCAGTTTTTCCAAGCATTGGAATTATAACCTTTTCATCTGCCAAATTTATAATTTCTTTTGAAACTCCATTTGCTTCATTTCCAATTACTATTATTTTATTTTTAAAATTGATATCATATATTGATTTTTTGGCATCTAATGATGTTACTATTATTTCATAATTTTTTTGCTTTATTTTATCTAAAGTTTTAGCCAAATCTTGTGCAATTATAATTTTTACTCTAAATATTGCTCCCATTGTAGAACGAATAACTTTAGAATTGTATGCATCTACTGTTCCTTTAGAAACTATTATTTGCTTTAAACCAACGCTATCTGCTGTTCTTATAATTGTTCCAAGATTTCCCGGATCTTGTACATCATCTAAAGCCAATATTATATCTTGTGTACAATCTATTTTTTCTTCATTTGAAGGTTTGTCTATAATAGCTAAAATGCCTTGTGGATTTTCTACTTCTGTTAATAGTTTAAAAATATTATTTGGCACTTTTATGCATTCAAATTTTTCTATATCTTGACCTAAGTTTTTTTGCAAAAAGCTACTGTTTAAAGCATCTTCATTTATTATTATTTTATCTATTTTTGCATTTTCTTGAATAGCTTCCTTTATTAATTTTACACCTTCTATTAAATATTTACAATAGGTATCTCTATGTTTTTTTTCTTTTAA
>CANRKM010000047.1 GCA_947631225.1 uncultured Clostridia bacterium | reverse complement strand
CAAATTGCACCATGAATAAAAATTTCTATTTCCATATCTTTTGGTTTATTTTCCATTATGTATTTTAATTGAGATTTATTTAACTCTCTTGCTAAAATCATTCTTTTTGCACCTTGTTCATACCAAAATTTACAAGCTTCTAAACTTACTAAATTACTTTGAGTACTTATATTTACTGGGATATTTGGTGCATACTTTAAAATCGTAGCAATAACCCCTGGGTCAGAAGCTATAATTCCATCTGGTTTAACTTCATTTAATTTCTTACACATTGAACGAACTTCTTCATAGTCTGTATCCCATGCATAAATGTTCATTGCTACATATACTTTTTTCCCAAGTGAATGTGCATATTTAATTGTTTTAAATAAATCTTCATCATTTATTGCGGCTCTTGACCTTAATGATAAACTTGCAGTTCCTAAATATACAGCATCTGCTCCATAAAGAAAAGCTATTTTAGCTTTTTCAAAAGATCCAGCAGGTGCTAATAATTCTGGTTTTTTCATTTTTATACTCCTCTTTTTTGATGATTTTGGGGATGGAGAAAAAAATCATCATTTTGGTATAGCTAATTTTAATTAAATATTTTTTATAAAACGATGATTTTTTCTCCATCCCCAAAATCATCATCAAACACAAAATTTTGTTATTGCAAGTCCATCTCCTACTTCCAAAATTTCAGTTTCTAAATTAGGATTTTCAGTAACTTCGTGTATATATTCTCTTAAATTTCTAACAGCTGTACGCTGTTTATGCTTATTGTAATCACTCATTACATAACCTTTGTACAAAATGTTATCCGCAAATATTGCTCCATTTGTGGATAACATTCTTAATGCTTCTTTTAAGAAAAAGGGGTATTTTCCCTTTGCTGCATCAATAAATATCATATCATATTTTTTGTTTATAGTTGGCAATATTTCTATAGCATCTCCTACATATATATTTATTTTATCTTCTAAGTTCATTTCTTTTATATTTTGCTTTGCAGTTTTTGCCCTTTCTACATCTCTTTCTATAGTATCTATTTTCCCATTTTTCTCTAAAAAGCTTGTAAAACATATTGCAGAATAACCTACTGCCGTTCCAATTTCTAATATACTTTTTGGTGGACATTTTTTTAGATTTTTTTCTATTTCTTGAAGTGTATCATCCATTATTATTGGGATTTTGTCTTCTAATGCTTTTTGTTTTATTTGTTCTAATTTTTCTTTATCCATTATCTTCCTTCATCCTTATTTAAAAATGGATTATCTACCAAACCATAATGTGGATTTCTTGCCCAATTAGAAAATATTTTTCTGATATCTAGTCCATTTTTTGTTAAATAATTAAATTGATCAACTACCTCTTTCTCTTCTTGAATTACTTTTTCTATTGCTTCATCTTCTTTTATTCCTTCTGAAATATATTGCTTTATTTTTGTTGCAATATACTGTCTATTATGGCTATCTCTATCTATCCCTTTTTGACTTTTTTCTGCTCTTAAATATTCTTTTAATTCTTCTCTTTTTGCTTGTTGATTTATTTTTGAAATTTCGTATTTCCACGCAATTTTACTTCTTTTATTTATTCCTTTAAATCCCATATTCTTTCCTTTACTTTATTATATTTTTTTATTCTTTATTTAAATTTCTTGTTGCCCTTTCTCTTTCTTTATTGTTTAATATTTTCTTTCTTAATCTTATTGATTTTGGTGTAACTTCTACAAGTTCGTCATCTTGTATAAATTCTATTGCTTTTTCTAAACTCATTTGAATTGGTGGTACTAAGTGAAGTGCATCATCTGAACCAGATGCTCTAGTGTTTGTTAAGTGTTTTTCTTTACATACATTTACTGCTAAATCTTCTCCTCTTGAATTTAATCCAACTATCATTCCTTCATATACTTCTACACCTGGACCTATAAATAAGTCTCCTTTTTCTTGAGCATTAAATAATCCATATGTTATAGATTTTCCAGCTTCAAATGCTACTATTGTTCCACGAGTTCTGGCAACAACCTCACCTTTAAATGGTTCATAACCCTTAAACATGCTTGCCATTGTTCCTTCACCTTTTGTATCTGTTAAAAATTCTGTTCTATATCCTATTAATCCTCTTGCTGGAATACTAAATTCTATTTTTGTGTGTCCATCCTCCGCAGGCTCCATATTTACCATTTCAGCTTTTCTTCTTCCAAGTTTTTCTATAACTGTTCCAACTGAATCATCTGGTACATTTACAACTAATGTTTCTATTGGTTCACATTTTACACCATTTATTTCTTTTATAATAACTTTAGGACGAGAAACTAAAAGCTCAAATCCTTCTCTTCTCATTGTTTCTATTAAGACAGATAAATGAAGTTCCCCTCTTCCTGATACTTCAAAAGAATCAGGAGTTTCTCCTTCTTTTACACGTAGTGATACATTTTTTTCAAGTTCTTTAAATAATCTATCTCTAATATGTCTTGATGTTACGAATTCTCCCTCTCTTCCAGCAAATGGACCATTATTTACACTAAATGTCATTGTAACTGTTGGTTCATCTATATTTACAAATGGAATCTTTTCTATATGTTCTGGGTCACATACTGTTTCTCCAATACTTATATCTGAAATTCCTGAAAATTCTATTATATCACCTGCTGTTACTTCTTCTACTTCTACTTTTTTTAGTCCTACATGTGTGTATAATTTTGCAATTTTGCCTTGGTATACAGTTTCATCTGATTTACAAATACTAACCGTCATACCAACTGTAAATTTTCCACGCTCAACTCTTCCTACGCCTATTCTTCCAACATAATCATCATAATCTATGTTTGAAACAAGCATTTGAGCTGGTCCCTCTTCTTCACAGTTTGGTGCATCTATAGAATTTATCATTGTTTCAAAAAGTGGCGTCATATCACTATCTTCGTCTGCTAAATTTAATTTTGATGTTCCATTTTTTGCTGATGTATATACAACAGGAAAATCTAGTTGTTCATCTGTTGCATCTAATTCTATAAATAACTCTATTACTTGGTCTACAACTTTTTCCGGTTTGCTTCCTGGTCTATCTATTTTATTTATTACAACTATTGGTTTTAAATTTAATGCTAATGCCTTTTTCAAAACTTCTCTTGTTTGTGGCATTGCACCTTCAAAGGCATCTACTAATAAAAGTACCCCATCAACTGTTTTAAGCACTCTTTCTACTTCTCCACCAAAGTCTGCGTGTCCTGGTGTGTCTACTATATTTATTTTAATATCTTTATACATTACAGATGTATTTTTAGATAGAATTGTTATTCCTCTTTCCTTTTCTAAATCATTTGAGTCCATTACTCTTTCTTGTACTTGCTCATTTTCTCTAAATACATGACTTTGCTTTAATAAACTGTCTACTAATGTTGTCTTTCCATGGTCTACGTGTGCTATTATTGCTATGTTTCTTATTTTTTTGTTGTTCATTTTTTTATTTTCTTCCTTTCTTTTTTGCTTCAAGGTATTTTTTCCTATTTACTAACTGTTATATTATACTATATTTGTATAATTTTGTCAATTTAGTTATATCTTTATTTTTTATATTATTTTACTCCAAAGTATTGTCTAATAATGTAATTTATTATATAATTTAGAAACCTTGAAGCCATAAGGTAGAAAGGAGGCTGTATTGATGAGAAACTTCATTGAGCTACTTGAACTTATTGTACTTTATTACATAATAAAGCAATTAAGTAAAGAGTAGAAAAAAAGACTAGAGTTTGCCCTCTAGTCTTTTTTAGCCATATTAATGATTAACTTCATTATTTGCAATTGCTATAATTATAATAACATATATTACTCACTTTGTCAATAATAAAAAATATTAACTATTTTACTAAACTCATAATGTTTTCCATAAT
>CANRKM010000046.1 GCA_947631225.1 uncultured Clostridia bacterium | reverse complement strand
TATGTGTGCTTGAAACAACTGCACTTGCACTGTTTATTATACTGATTTAATCTGAAAGTTGCAGAAGTCTGCAACTCTCCCTCCCGTGCTTTGTAGTTTATATTCCTTAGAGGTATTATATAACGAAAATGCTTCAAACTCAAGGCTTTCATTCCTATGTGTGCCTTTGAGCGAAGCGAGAAAGGAATGGATTTTATTATGGCAAAAAGAGGATTGTGTTTTTCAGGTGGTGGAATTAAAGTATTTGCTCACATAGGTGCATTAAAAGCACTAGAAGAAAAAAATATAAAATTTGATATGGTAGCAGGTACATCATCAGGTAGTATAATTGCAATTTTATATGCACTAGGCTATAAGAGCGATGAAATGAATGAAATTTTAAAAAATTACATAAGTAAATTAAGATATATAGATAAAAAAAACATACTAAAAATAGTCTATGGACTTATATTTAAAGGAAAAATAATTGTAGATGGTTTAAATAGTGGAAATCTTTTAACAAAGGCGATGAAGGATATATGTAAAGAAAATAAAATAGAAAAAATGAATCAAATAAAAATGCCAATAGTAATACCTGCTGTAAATCTCCAAAATGGAGAGGTAATAATATTTACGTCAAAAGAAACAAGAAAAGCAATATCTGATGAAATAAAATATGTGGTTGATGCACCAATAGATGTAGCAGTTAGAAGTAGTTGTGGTTTTCCAGGAGTATTTTGTCCATATTATTATAAAAATTTTCAATTAGTTGATGGAGGAGTTAGAGAAAATGTTGCATGGAGAGAACTAAAGCAAATAGGTGCAGACAAAGTTTTAGGTATAAATTTTGCGACTGAAAAAGATAAGACAAATTATTGCGAAAATATGATAGAAGTAGCGGTAAGGTCAATTGATTTAATGGGACATGAACTTTTAAAATACGAATTACAAGGAATAGATAATTTAATTACAATAACAACCAAAAAAGTAGGATTACTTGAAAAAAGTCAAAGTGATTATTTGTATAAAAAAGGTTATGAGATTGCCAAGAGGTATATTGAAACTAATTTAATTACATAAAGTTAATTAAGCTTACAATTGCAAGGAAAGTAGTAAAAAATAAGCATAAAAAATAATAATAAAAAATATTGACGATAAAGTAAAAAAATGGTAAAATAGATATGTTAAGTAAAAAAAGAAAAAAGGAAGAAAAAAATGAGTAAATTTAGTAACTACAAAAAGGTACAAATAGTTTTGCTTGTAATGATAGTTATTGCTATAATTATTTTTGCAATGTCAATTGTAAAATATAACAATGTAAAAAATTATGCAACAGAAGCAACTTTTTCAGAAATGACAGACGTAGCAGAAGGAGAAGTAGAAAGAAAAGTAGAAGTAACTACTGATGAAGAACAAGATGCAGATATAAATGACCAAGACACTTCTTGGGATGAAGATGCAGAAGATACAAAAGTAACTGAGGAAGAAAAGGAAAAAAAAGGTACCAGTTTACCATATTATATTAAAATAAATTATACAGCAAATTGTATAACAGTTTATCAAAAAGATGGTTCAGATAATTATACAATACCTGTAAAAGCTATTATTTGTTCAACAGGAACAGCAACTCCAAGATCAGGAGTATATAAAATGAGTCAAAAATATAGATGGCATGAGTTAAATGGAGGATTATATGGGCAATACTGTTCAAGAATTACAGGACATATTTTATTCCATTCAGTACCATATACCAAAGCTTCACCAGATAGTTTAAAATATACATATTATGATAAACTTGGAACAAAAGCATCGGCAGGATGCATAAGACTTACAACAGCAGATGCAATATGGATTTATAATAATTGTCCAAGTGGAACAATGGTAGAGTTTTATGGTTCTTCAAACCCAGGACCTTTAGGAAAGCCATCTGCTAAAAAGATTAGCTCAAATGTACAATGTAGAAACTGGGATCCAACAGATCCAGATTCAAGAAATCCATGGCGTACATATAAAGAGCCTGCACCCGCACCAAGTACAAATCAATCAAGTGGAAATAATGCGGGAAACGGAGGAGGAAGCACTGGAACTGTAGAACCTCCTAAACAACCAAGTGGAGGAGAACAAAATAATACAAATAGTAATGATGGAGAAACAAAACCAGGCAATAATACAACAGGAGGAAATACAAATACTGGTGGAAGTCAAGAAAAAGAGCCAGATAATAATACTTCGGGAGGAGGAACATCTAGTCCAGACGATTCAGAAACAAATACAGCTCCTAATCCAAAACCAGAAGAAAATGATAATTCCCAAAGTGATGGAAATACTAATACATAAAATAAAAAAATATTTTAAATAAATGTCAAATTTTGTGATAAAAAAAATATTGCAGAATTTGACATTTTGTGTTAGTATAAAAAAGAAAAGTAAAATTTGGAATATAATGTTAATACAAAAAAGCAAAATTTATTATTTTATGCTAACATTAGAAAAATAATCGATGATAAAATGCAAGGGGGCAATTATGACAGATATAGAAATTGCAAGAAACACTAAACTTGAAAATATAAACAATATAGCAACAAAATGTGGATTACAAGAGAACGAAATTGAGCAATATGGAAAATACAAAGCAAAAATAAATGAAGAAGCATTTAAAAGATTAGAAAATAAAAAAGATGGAAAACTAATTTTAGTTACAGCTATGAACCCTACACCTTTAGGAGAAGGAAAGACAACAGTTTCAATTGCAATAGCCGATGGTTTAAATAAATTAAACAAAAACGCAGTTTTAGCTTTAAGAGAGCCATCATTAGGTCCAGTATTTGGAATAAAAGGTGGGGCAACAGGTGGTGGAAGAGTTCAAATTGCTCCAATGGAAGATATAAATTTACATTTTACAGGAGACATACATGCTATAACTGCTGCAAATAATTTATTATCAGCAATGATAGATAATCATATATATTCTGGAAATGAATTAAGAATAAAAAAAGTAACTTGGAAAAGATGTATAGATTTAAATGATAGGCAATTAAGGCAAGTAAATACAGGTTTATCTGGAGAAGCAAAAATAGTCCCAAGAGAAGACGGATTTGATATAACAGTTGCATCAGAAGTTATGGCAATTTTATGCTTATCAAAAGATATAAAAGATTTAACCAAAAGATTAGGAGATATAATAATTGGTTATAATGAAGAGAATAAACCAATATATGCAAGAGATTTAAAAGCACAAGGTGCAATGACAGTACTTTTAAAAGATGCAATAAAACCAAATTTAGTTCAAACATTAGAGCATACACCAGCTATAGTTCATGGTGGACCTTTTGCAAATATTGCACATGGATGTAACTCTATAAGAGCAACAAAATTAGCATTAAAATTAGGAGACTATGTTGTAACAGAAGCCGGATTTGGGTCAGATTTAGGTGCGGAAAAATTTTTAGACATAAAATGTAGAAAAGCAGACTTAAAGCCAGATGTAGTAGTAATAGTTGCTACAATAAAAGCATTAAAATATCATGGTGGAGCTCTTAAAGAAGATATATTTAAACAAAATGATAAAGCATTAAATGGTGGAATGGAAAACTTATATAAACATATACATAATTTAAAAAATGAATTCGGACTAAATGTAATAGTTGCACTAAACAAATTTAATACAGATTTAGATGAAGAAATAGAATTTGTAGAGAAAAAATTAAAAGAAAAAGATATAGAAATCAGCTTAGTTGAAGGATGGGCAAAAGGTGGAGAAGGAGCAATAGATATTGCTCAAAAAATAGAACAACTATCAAAACAGCAAGAAAACTTTAAATTTATATATGAAGACCAAGATTCTATAAAAATAAAAATAAAAAAAGTTGCAACAAAAATATATGGTGCAGAAGATGTAGAATATTTAGCTGAAGCAGAAGAACACATAAAACAAATAGAAGACCTTGAAAAATCAGATTTACCAATATGTATAGCAAAAACACAATATTCATTATCAGATGACCAAAAAAACTTAGAATGTAAAGAGCCATTTAAAATAACAGTAAGAGATGTAGCTTTAAAAAATGGAGCAGGTTTTGTGGTAATAATGCTAGGTAAGATTATGACAATGCCAGGACTTCCAAAAGTGCCATCTGCAGAAAAAATCTATATAGATGACGATGGAAATACAGTAGGAATATTTTAATTGCATAAAAAATCCAAATTAAAGAGATAATACTTTTAAGGAGGATTTGATATGTATAATTTTAGAACAGATTTAGCTTTAGAAAGACGAGATATTTTTAA
>CANRKM010000045.1 GCA_947631225.1 uncultured Clostridia bacterium | reverse complement strand
AATTTAATATTATCTAAAGAAGACAAAATTGAGAGGATTTATATTAATTTTTGTAATCCATGGCCAAGAGGAAAACACCATAAAAAAAGATTAACACATACAAAACAATTAGAAAAATATAAAGAATTTCTAGTTAAAGGTCGGAGAAATATATTTTAAAACAGATGACGATAATCTGTTTTTTGAAAGCATACCATATTTTGAACAAGCAGGTTTTGAAATAGTTAAGAAAACGACTGATTTGCATAATGAGCCAAACTTTTGGCAAAACATCAAAACAGAACATGAGGAAATGTTCTCTAAACAAGGTATAAAAATAAAAGCATTAGTAGCTAAATTAAAATAGTATACAGGCATAAGTGTTATATTAAAAGAATGTGTAAAAAAGAACGAACCAATTAATACCAATGGATAGAGCGGTCAAAAAAGGACGTCCCCATTGACAGTGCGGTCAAAAAAGAACGTCCCCATTGACACATTGACGGAAAAAGGAGGAACATATGTCATTTTCAAAAGATGTAAAAAAAGAATTAAGCAAAATTAATAATTTGGCAAATAAAAAAGAAGTAGAATATGAACTTTATGGATATTTAGCTAGTAACAATATTGCCCAAGAAAAAAATTATATAAAATATTCAACAGAAAATGATTACAATATTGATAGATTTGCTAAGATTGTAAGAAATATGGGAATAGAAAACTTTGATTTAGATGTTAGTGGCAATGTTTTTGTTATTAAAATAAAAAAGAATTCTTTTAGGGCATTTTTAGATTTTAATTATGATATAGAAGATGCCCACTTACTTAAATGCTTTGTAAGAGGTTTATTTATGGGAGCAGGCTCTATTAATAACCCTGAAAGTAAGTATCATTTGGAGTGTTCTGTAAAGAATAAAGATATAGCAAGTATAATTGTTAAACTTATGAAAGAAAATGATATTTTTATAAAACAAAGAGAAAATATAATTTACATTAAAGAGGGAGAAGAAATATCAAAATTTTTGGCTTTTATTGGTGCAAGTAAATCTGTTTTAGAATTTGAAGAAATTAGAGTTCAAAGGTCTATGAACAATAAAGTTAATAGAATTGTAAATTGTAAATCAGCTAATTTAAACAAGGTTCTTAATGCATCTGTTGAACAAATTGATGCTATAAGAAAATTAAAGCAAAATGGTAAATTTGAAAAATTAGATGATAGTTTAAAAGAAATTGCAAAATTAAGGCTAGAATATCCAGATATGCCATTATCTGAATTGGGAAGTAAATTATCAAATCCTGTTGGTAAATCAGGAGTAAATTACAGGCTTAAAAAAATAATTAGTATTGCAAATAATGCAAACTAATTTATTAAGATTTTTTTGAATTTATTATACAACAAATTTGTAATAATTTATTATATAACAAAAAATGGAGGATAATTTGGAAAATATAAAGAAATTAGGTATTTACGTACACATACCATTTTGTAAGCAAAAATGCAATTATTGCGATTTTATATCATTTGCAAATAAAGAAGATTTAGAGAAAAAATATGTTGAAGCTTTAACAAAAGAAATAGAAAACTTTTTGAAAATTAACTCTACAATTCAAATTTCAACTATTTATATAGGTGGTGGTACACCATCATTTATAGAAAGCCAATATATAAAAAAAATAATGTCTTTATTTAACAAAGAAAATTTGCTTGAGGCAACAATTGAAGTAAATCCAGGAACAGTAACCAAGGAAAAATTAGAAGATTACAAAGAAGCAGGACTAAATAGGCTAAGCATAGGGCTTCAATCAACCAATAATTATTTATTAAAACAAATTGGAAGAATTCATAATTATGAAGATTTTTTAAATACATATAAATTAGCGAAAGAAGTTGGATTTCAAAATATAAATGTAGATTTAATGATAGGGCTTCCAAATCAATCTATTTCAGATATAAAAAATTCTTTGGAAGAAGTAACTAAATTAAATCCAAATCATATTTCAGTATATTCTTTAATTGTAGAAGAAGAAACTCCAATTGCTAAAATGTTAGAAAACGGAGAAACTAAATTGCCAGATGAAGATGTAGAAAGGCAAATGTATTGGTATGTAAAAAATTACTTAGAATTACAGGGATACAATCATTATGAAATTTCAAATTTTGCGCAAAAAGGGTATGAGTCAAAACATAATTTAGATTGCTGGGAACAAAAAGAGTATATAGGATTCGGAATATCAGCTCACTCATATATTGATAAAACAAGGTTTTCTAATATAGAAAATTTAGATTTATATATAAAAAATTGTATGGAAGATAATTTTGATAAAAACAAAATAATTCAAGAAAAACAGAGCTTTTTTTCTGTTATGCAAGAATATATGCTACTTGGGTTAAG
This sequence comes from uncultured Clostridia bacterium, assembly GCA_947631225.1. Classification (GTDB taxonomy): domain Bacteria; phylum Bacillota; class Clostridia; order TANB77; family CAG-508; genus CAG-269. The sequence continues at coordinate 1,968 of CANRKM010000045.1, read as the reverse complement.
AAAAATAGATGGGGTATCTGTGCAAAGCTTTAAAAATAAATTTGGAGAAAATCCAATTTTTGTATTTAAACAAGAATTAAATAAATTAGTAGACGAGAATTTAATTCAGGTAAACTCAGATAAAATAAGACTAACAAATAAAGGTCTGGATTTAGCTAACTTGGTTTGGGAAGAATTTGTGGATTGAGGGTGATGCTTTTGGGGACTTAAGAAAAAAAGCATCATTGACAAAAAGCTGAAAACAGTGTAAAATATTGGATATTAAAGAAGAGTAAAACTTTAAAAAATAAAACACAACAAGGAGGTGCAATATGTTAGATTTTTCAAAAGCAAAAGAAGAATTAAACAGCTATAGAGGTTCAGAAAAAAAGAAAACTTTAGTTTATAATGATAAAAAATATTTAGTAAAATTTCCAGATCCAATAAGAAAAAAAAATAAAAATATATCATATATAAATAATGCATTTTCAGAATATATTGGAAGCAATATATTTAAAATAGCAGGTTTTGAAACACAAAATACAATTTTAGGAACTTATGTATATAATGGAAAAGAAAAAATAGTATGTGGATGTGAAGATTTTACAGATGGAAATCATGTGTTATATGAATTTGAAAATTTGGCATTAAGTGCAAATCCAAATAAGAAAATTGAAACAGAATTATCTGATATTATGGAAGTCCTAGAAGAAATATATAATATGGCAGATATTCATATAATTTTTAAAGATAATATTAAAGAAAAATTTTGGGAAATGTTTGTAATTGATAGCTTAATAGGAAATACAGATAGACATAACGGAAATTGGGGAATTTTAGTAAATGCAAAAAGTAATGAAGCAACATTTTCTCCAATATATGATTGTGGTTCATGTCTAAATCCAATATTAGAAGATAAACAAATAGAAAAACTAAATGAAACAGAATTAAAAAATTTAGCAATAAATTGTTATTCATGCCTAAAAGAAAATGGTAAAAAAATTAATTATATGACATATATAAAAGGGATGAAGGATGAAGAGTGTAATAAAGCAATTTCAAGAGTGTTTAAAAGAATTGATATAGAAAAAATCAATAAACTTATAGACAGTATAGATTGTATTTCAAATAAAAGAAAAGAATTTTATAAAAAAATAATTAGAATAAGATATGATATAATAATGAAAGTATATAATAAAATTACATTATGATAGATTAACAAAAACAGTGTAAAATATTAGAAAATGAGAAAGGAGCTAAAAAAATGGCTAACGAAAAGGAATTAATGCAAGCAAGGAGAGAAAAGTTAAACAAAATAGAAGAATATGGTATTCATTCACATCCTGATAAGTATGATACAACACATGAAATAGGTGCAAGTAGAAAATTAGAAGATGGTACAAAAAATGTTTCAATTGCAGGAAGAGTTATGTCTAAAAGAAAAATGGGTAAAATATCATTTTTAGATTTAAGTGATATTACAGGACATATTCAACTTGTTATAAAAAGAGATGATTTAGGAGAAGATGAATATAAAAAATTCCACGAAATATTAGATATTGGAGATTTTATTGGCGTTAAAGGAGAGATTTTTACAACTCAAGCTGGAGAAAAAAGCCTACAAGTATATGAATATAAATTTTTAGGAAAAGCTTTAAGACCACTTCCAGAAAAATACCATGGACTAGTTAATCAAGAAGCTATTTATAGAGAAAGACATCTTGATTTAATTATGGATGATGAAGCTAAAAAGAAATTCTTATTAAGGTCAAAATTTGTAAGATTACTTAGAGAATTTTTAGATAATCATGGATTTATAGAAGTTGAAACTCCTGCTCTTCAAAATACTGCATCAGGAGCAACTGCAAAGCCATTTATTGCACATCACAATGCACATGACATGGATGTATTTTTAAGAATATCTCCAGAATTAACTTTAAAGAAATTAATAATTGGTGGATTTAATAATATATATGAAGTTGCAAGAGA
>CANRKM010000044.1 GCA_947631225.1 uncultured Clostridia bacterium | reverse complement strand
GGCTAAACAGCCATTATATACCAGTAAACCCAATTTAGAAAGATCTGGAATGGGTTTTACTATAATGGAAAGTTTTATGGATTTTTTAAAAGTTGAGTCTGTTTTGGGAGTTGGAACTAAAATTACAATGAAAAAGACAATAAAAGAACAAGTAAAAGAGGAAGCAGTAAGTTTAGAAGAGGCTCTAAGGGGGTAAACAAATGCTAGACAGTATTACAAATGAAATAAAAAAGGCACAAACAGGCGATAAAGATGCTATGGCAAAATTGGTAGAAGATAATCAAGGACTTATTTGGAGCATTGTAAAACGCTTTACAGGAAGAGGATACGAAATAGAAGATTTATATCAAATAGGAGCTATGGGTTTTGTAAAATCTATTAGAAATTTTGATGTGAACTTTGATGTTAAACTTTCAACATATGCAGTTCCATATATGCTTCGGTGAAATTAAAAGATTTTTAAGAGATGATGGACCTATTAAGGTAAGTCGAGGATTAAAAGATTTACATAAAAAAATAATTTCAGTACAAAAAGAATATGTTACTAAATATGGTAAAGAACCAACAATACGGGGAAATTTCAAGGATTTTAAAAACACCAAAAGAAGAAATAACTTTGGCATTAGATAGTGCAAGACCAATAGATTCTATAGAAGAAAATATTTTTTTAGATAACAAAACAGACAGTTCTATAAATATTTTAGAGACCTTATCTACCAACAAGGATGAAGCAAGTTTAATTGCAAATAGAATTACTATAAATAAAATGTTAGACCATTTGGAATTTAGAGATAAACAAATCATTGTGCTTAGATATTTTAAAGACAAGACTCAAATAGATGTTGCAAAGATTCTTGGTATTTCACAAGTTCAAGTATCAAGATTAGAAAAAAGAATATTACAAGAAATGAAAAAGGAACTAGCCTCAAGTTAGTTCTATTTTTCATTTTTTTTAAATAAATTAATATTGATAGCTTGTATATTTAGAAATATTTAAGTATATAAATTTGAAAGTATTATACATACCTTTTAAGTAAAGAAAGGAATGATTTTTAAAATGAAAAAATTACTAGTATATTTAACAGTTTTAATGATAGTACTTATTATTTTTCCTTCTATTTTTACTAAGAAAAGAAGCCCCAAAACAGTAGATAATGAACAAAAAGTTTCTGAGGTACAAGAAAATACAGAAGAAATAGTAAAATATGATTATTCAAAATTTGCTACAGTAAAATTACTTCATACAAAAACTAATGAAATAGATGAACTTCCAATAGATGAATATTTATATGGAGTGGTATCTGGGGAAATGCCAGCAAGTTATGAAATGGAAGCAATTAAAGCTCAAGCAATTGTTGCAAGAACTTACACTTTATATCAAATAATAAATAGCAAAGGAAAACATGCAGATAGCGATATTTGTGATAATTCAAATTGTTGCCAAGCTTGGATTTCAAAGGAAGATAGATTAAATAGGTGGGAAGAAGATGTAAGAGATTCTAATTGGAATAAGATAACAAAGGCAGTTGATAGTACTCAAGGAAAGATTATAACATATAATAATGCTCCAATAGATGCTTTTTTTCATTCAAATAGTGGTGGAGTAACAGAGACTGCAACTAATGTATGGGGTGGAACCAATTTTCCATATTTAAAAATTGTTGAAACAGCAGGAGAAGATGGATATGACCAATATAGCTCTGAGGTAGAAATAACTAAAGATGAATTAGTAAGCAAATTAAAAGAAAAGTATCCAGAGATTGAAATAAATTTTGATGAAGAGAAATGTATAGAAATAAAAGAATATACAGATAGTGGAAGAGTAAGAACTATAAAGTTTGGCAATGTTCAAATTGCAGGAACAGAAGCAAGAACTTTATTTGGACTTAAATCTACAAATTTTAGTATTGAAATAAATGAAAATAAAATAAAATTTAAAGTTATTGGGTATGGACATGGTGTTGGAATGAGTCAAACTGGTGCAGATAGTATGGCAAAAACAGGAAGTAGTTTCGAACAAATAATTATGCATTTTTATGATGGAGTTCAAATAACATATATAAATGATTTATAAATTATAATATTTAAAAGTTTACAATCTTGAAATTAATAAAATTTTCATAAAAAGCTTTGTCCTTTACTTTTTCACAGAAATTCTACACATTTTTTATGGCTCCTTTCCAAGACAAGCTTGAACTCTTTCCATAAAAAATGTAAGAATTTCTAATTCAAAGCACTCCAGCGCTTTTACTCAAATTTTATTAATTTCAAGATTGTAAACAATGAATAGTAACTATTAAAAATGGATTATATTAAAATTGCTTGCTTTTTTTATTAAATTATAATATAATGTAGAAGTCTAAAGGAGGACAAAAAAATGAGTAGTAATAAAGGTAGAAAAAGTAATAACGATAATAGAACAAAAAAAAATAAAAAAGAAAAAATAAAATTTTCAAAAAAACATCCTAAAATATCTTTAATGATTAAATTTTTCTTAGTATTAATTCTTTTATTAGTAGTTGTTGCTACTGGAATAGTAATAGGAATGCTTTATGGTGGATGGGGAGAATATTTTAAGATTTCAGAAGATGAATTAGTTATCGGTGGATCTAATTCTCTAATAGTAGACAGTAAAGGTGAAAAACTTGCAGAACTAAGCGGAGACGAAAATAGGAAAATAATTAGACTTGATCAAATGCCAAACAATTTAAAAAATGCATATATTGCGATAGAAGACGAGAGATTTTATTCACATCATGGAGTTGATTTTAAAAGAACTGCGGCAGCGATTTTTCAATACATAATTCACAGAGGAAGCTCTTCTTTTGGTGGTAGTACAATTACACAACAATTAGTTAAAAATATAACTAAAGACGATGAAAAATCAGGAAAAGAAGGTATAATTAGAAAAGTAAAAGAATGGGCAAAAGCATATCAAATAGAAAGAATGATTTCTAAAGAACAAATATTAGAATTATATTTAAATATTATATTTGTAGGAGGAAAAACCAATAACTTAGGAGTAGAAGTTGGTTCTGAATATTATTTTAACAAATCAGCTCAAGATTTAGATTTAGCTGAATGTGCTTACTTAGCAGGAATTAACCATTCTCCAAATTCATATAATCCATATGGAGAAACAGATTATTCTGAAAAAATAAAAAATAGAACCAAAACTGTACTTAGTAAAATGCTTGAACTAGGCATGATACAACAAGCAGACTATGATGGAGCATGTGTTGAAGTTGATGAAGGATTAAAATTCCAAAAAGCAGAATCATTAGGAAGTATATATTCTTATCATACAGATGCAACAATTGCACAAGTAATTGAAGATATTGCTAAAGAAAAAGAAATATCAAAAGACTTAGCATCAGTTTATGTATATAGTAGTGGACTTACAATTTATTCAACACAAGACACAGAATTACAAGCCAAAATGGATGAAGTTATGGTACAAAAAGCAAGTAACTATACAAAAAAATCTAAAAAGGTAGAAGGTGCAACATCTCAATCTGCAATGGTTATAATAGATAACGCAACAGGAAATGTAGTAGGTGTTGTTGGTGGACTTGGAGAAAAAACAGAATCAAGAGGATTAAATAGAGCAACACAAAGCCCTAGACAAACAGGATCTTCAATAAAACCACTTACATCTTTAGTTCCAGGAATAAATGAAGGTATAATTACAGCTGCAACAGTATATGATGATAATGCAACTCAATTTGCTGGAAAATGGGAGCCAAAGGATTATAATGCTTTTAAGGGGTTAATAACTATAAGAAGTGCTTTAACTACATCTCAAAATATACCATTTATAAAAGTAGTAGCTGAGCTTGGAACAGAAAAAGCGATGGATTATTTGAAAAAGATGGGAGTTTCTACTTTAGATGAAGTAAATGATGCAGCTTTACCTGCAACATCAATTGGTGGATTTACAAATGGTATTAGTCCATTAGAGATGGCAGGTGCATATGAAACAATTGCAAATAATGGAGTATATAGAAGACCAATGTTTTATACTAAAGTTACAGATCCAGATGGAAATACGGTTTTAGATGGAAAAGAAGAACAAAATTCTGAACAAGTAATATCTGAACAAGCTGCTTATGTTATAAAAAATCTTATGCAATCTGTTGTCCAATCTGGTACTGCAACATATTGTAAAATATCAGGAATAGATGTAGCAGCCAAAACAGGTTCAACAAATGAATATTATGATAGATGGTTATGTGGATTTACAAATTACTATACAGCTAGCTGTTGGTATGGATTTGATAAAAACGAAGAAATTTACGGAGGAGAAAATACTGCTGGAAAAATCTGGAGTAGCGTAATGAGTAAGGTTCATTCTGGAAAAGAGAAATCTTCGTTTGAAAAACCTTCTGGAATTGTGTTTGCAACAATATGTAAGGATTCAGGAAAAAAAGCAACAAGTAAATGTACAAATACATATCAAGAAGTATTTATAGAAGGAACTGTTCCCGGTGATTGTGATGCACACGGAAGTTCAGCACAAATTTGTAAAGAAACAAATTTACTTGCAAATGAATATTGTCCAGATGTGTTTACAAAATATTTCTCATATACGGTAGAAAAAGAGAGATTAGGTTTATGGAAAAGCTTGAGTTCATCATCTACTACACCACCAACAGAAACTTGTACATTACACAATA
>CANRKM010000043.1 GCA_947631225.1 uncultured Clostridia bacterium | reverse complement strand
TCTTACATTTAGCTCATTGTAAAAGTAAAATATATTGAGAAAGTGATAAACTATATTTTACTTTTACAATCTACTAAAAAAATTAAATATGTCAAAAAAGGACGTCCCCATTGACACGTTTTTAAAAAAAATATATAATTTAATAAATTATTTTTAAGGAGGAAAGATATTTATGAAAAACACATTAAGAAAATTTTTGATTATTTTTATTTCATCTTTTGTTATTTTAAATATTAGCTTTTCATGTTATGCTGTAAATGAAAATGTACAAGTAGATGAAAATATGGTTGATTCATATTTTGACGGTACGAACAACGAAATAGAGGGTATATCTTTAGACTCAAACCCAATTATTGATAGTTCAAATGCTATAGAAGATGAAATTCATGATGACAGCTTTTACGACAATAAAAATCAATTTACTTTTTCATCGAAAGATGTAAATATTTCTGAGAGCTTATTAGGAGATACATTTATCATATCATCTGGTACAGTTACAATTAATTCATATATATCAGGAAATGTTTTTGTTGGTGCCAAAAATGTTGAAATAACAAATAATGCAAATATAGGATCATCTTTATTTTGTGTATCTGATACTTTAGCTATAGATGGTAATATTAACGGAAGCGTATATGCTGTTAATCAAAGCTTTAATCTAAAAGAAAATTCATATATAGTTTGTGATTTGTTTGTGGCATCTGATACTCTAAATCTTGGAGGATATATTGGAAGAAATGCAAATATCTCTTGTTCTAATATAGAATTTCTAGAAAATACAAACATTAATGGTAACCTTAATTACTCATCTAATAATGAAGTTAATATACCAGAAAAAGTTGTTAAAGGTAAAGTAAATTATACAAAATATGAAACTGAAGATAATTCAACACCAATAAGTCAGTACATATATAGCTTTATATCTTTTATTGTTGTAGCAATTATCTTATATGTAATATTTAGATTATTAAAAGCAAGATTTATAAGTGAATCTAAAGAAAATTTTGTTAGTAATTTACCTAAATACATTTTATTTGGTATTTTAGGATTAATTATTCCACCTATTGCGTTTGTAATTTTATTAATGCTTAATGTAACAATAACTCTTGCATTTATTCTACTAGCTCTTTACATTATATTTATGATGATTTCATCTAGCGTTGCAATTATTTCACTATCACAATTAGTTGTAGAGAAAATTAAAGACAAAATAAAATTAAATGATACAGCAAAAATAATTATAGCAATTATTATTTTAAGCATTATTTATAAATTATTACAATTACTTCCAACTCTTGGCTTTATTATAACACTAATAATTGTTGTTATAGGACTTGGAATTTTTATAAAAAATATTATACCTGTTAAAAATAATTAATTTATAAAGAAAGGTACTTTTTAATGAAACATAAAAAGGACAATAATGCAAAGAAAAATAATAAAAATACACAAAAAAAATCAATAAAAAGTTTTTTTATAAAATTATTTATTTCGATTTTCATAATTGGATTAATTGTTGGAATATTCTTATTAAGCTTTAAACTTTATACATTTCAAACTCTAGCTAAAGAAATGTTTAACAATAGCCCATCTACTGTTTATGATGCAAATAAAAAGACAATTGCTCAAATTGGAAATGAAAGAAATCGTCAAAATGTAGAACTTTCTAAAGTTCCAGAGCAATTAATAAATGCCTATATTTCCATAGAAGATCAACGCTTCTATTCTCATCATGGAGTAGATATAAAAAGAACCCTTGGAGCCATTCTTTCTTACATAAGGAAGTTTGGTTCAGCTTCTTTTGGAGGAAGTACAATTACCCAGCAATTAGTAAAAAACATAACTAGCGATGACTCTAACTCTATTTCAAGAAAAATTAAAGAATGGTTTTATGCATGGACTTTAGAAGCTACCTTTTCTAAAGATGAAATTTTAGAAGCATATTTAAACATTATTTATACTGGTCCTAATATTTATGGCGTTAAAGAAGCGGCGAGATATTATTTTAATAAAAATTTAAATGAATTAAGTTTAGCTGAATGTAGTTATATTGCAGGAATAAACAACAGTCCAAATTCATATAACCCATTTTCAGATAAAGACAGAACAGAAAAAATTACAACCAGGTGTAAAGCTGTTTTAAATAAAATGTTAGAATTAAAATATATTTCAGAAGATGAATACGAAATAGCAGTTCAAGAAGTATCTAATTTAAAATTTAGCAAAGGTGAAATTAAAAATAATTCATCTGTATATTCTTATCACACAGATGCACTTATAAATGAAGTAATCTCTGACCTATCTCAAAGAAAATATATATCAAAGGATTTTGCAGAAAACTTTTTATATTTATCAGGTTCAAATATATATAGCACAGAAAATATAGAAATTCAAGATACTGTAGAAAAAGAAACTAAAGAAAGTAAATATATTATAAAATCATCAAATGGTACAGATACATCTCAAACTGCTGTAGTAATAATAGACCATTCTTCAGGCTACGTTGTAGCATGTTCTCGGAGGATTAGGAGAAAAGAAAACATCAAGAGCTTTTAATAGAGCCACCCAAATGAAACGTCAAACAGGCTCAAGTATGAAGCCATTAGCTGTTTTAGCTCCTGCAATTTCTGAAAAGCTTATAACAAATGTAACAGTTTTTGCAGATACTCCAACTACTTTTACAGATTACAATGGAGAACTCTACTCCCCTACAAATTATGATGGATATAAAGGTTCAATTACATTAAGACAAGCTGTTGAATCATCTCAAAATATACCATTTGTACAAATTATGGAAAATTTAACACCTCAGGTTTCTATAAAATATTTAAAGAAAATGGGAATAACTACATTAAATGAAAAAGATGTAAATTTGTCACTATCTCTTGGAGGTCTTGATGAAGGAATTTCTCCACTAGAATTTGCCGGTGGATATGGGGCAATTGCAAATAATGGAATATATATAGAACCTACTTTTTACACAAAAATAGATACTTTGTCTAACAAAACAATACTAAAATCTAGTCAAAAGAAAAGACGTGTTATTTCTAAAGATGTAGCATGTATTTTAAAACAACTTTTAACAGAACCTGTAATTGGCTCAAATGGTACAGCAAAATATTGTAATATATCTGGAATGGATGTTGCTGCTAAAACTGGAACTACTAATGATAATTATGATAAATGGTTATGTGGTTTTACACCTTACTATACAGCTGTTTGTTGGTTTGGTTTTGATATGAATGAATCAATAAATTACAATCACCAAAACCCAGCAGGACTTATATGGTCATCTATTATGAAAAATATACACTTAAATTTACCAAATGCTAAATTTGAAATGTCAAGAGGAGTTGTAACAGAAACTATTTGTAGAGATTCTGGAAAAGTTGCAAATTCAAGTTGTCCAAATACTTTCACAGAATACTTCTTAAAAGGAACTGTTCCAGAAAATTGTACTCAGCATTCTGGAAGTAATTTGAATAATAAATCTAACCAAAAACAAACAAATTCAAATAAAAAGACTAACACTGAAATAAATAGCACAAATACAAATACTGAAAATAATAGTACAGTAAATGAAAACGATGCATCCCCTACTACTACTCAAAACAATACTGCAAATTCTACTATACAAAATACAACTACAAACACTGTACCAAATACAAATACAAATGTAACTACTAATACAACAAATACCGTACAAAATAATACTAATACTACAAATTCTTCAAATACATCTATTACAAATTCTATAACTCAGAACAATTCACTTACTAACAATAGTGTTTCTAATGAGTAATTTAATTTTAAGCCTATTAAATTTATTAAATAATTTAATGGGCTTTTCTATTTTTATCATATTTATTATCTTTCCTCATAAAAATATAATAGAGGTGTGCAAATGAAAAGAATTTATATGTTTGTTTTTAAATTAAAACGCAATATCATTTCTCTTATATTTTTAATATTAATTATATGTTTAATACTTTTTTCATCAAGCAATATAAATGCCGCAAAATCCGGTTTAAAGTTATGGGCAAATTCAGTTGTGCCTTCTCTTCTCCCATTTTTTATTGCAACAGAATTACTTTCTAAAACAAATCTACCTAGACTTTTTGGAAAAATGTTTAAAAAAATAATGAAACCTTTATTTAATGTTTCTGGCGAGGGAAGTTTTGCATTAATTATGGGATTAATTAGTCGGATATCCTGTTGGTGCAAAAATTGCAGTAAATTTAAGAAACAACCATATTTGTTCTAAAGCAGAATGTGAAAGATTAATTAGTTTTACAAATAACTCTGGACCTCTTTTTATTGTTGGAACTTGTGGAATCGTTTTATTCGGCAATTCTGTAATTGGACTTTTGCTTTTAATTACACATATTTTGGGATGTATAAGTGTTGGTATATTATTTAGATTTTGGAAGAAATCTTCTACTGAAGAAATTGTATCTCCTGCCTCAAAATCTGAAAACAAATTGCAAAATGTAACTATTTCAAGTTTAGGAGAACAATTAGGAGAAAGTATATCTTCTTCTATTTCTACTATACTCATGATTGGTGGATTTATTGTACTATTTTCTGTTATAATATCTATTTTAAATGCTTCTCACATAACAGATATAATTTCTTTAACTTTTGAACCAATTTGCAATTTTCTTAAAGTTCCAAAAGAAATTTCTAGTTCTTTGTTTACAGGTATTTTAGAAATTACAAATGGAATCAGTATGATTTCAAAAATTCCTTTGAAAAACATTTCTGTAAACATTATTATTACTGCTTTTCTTCTTGGCATTGGTGGTATTTCTATTTTGTTTCAAGTTTTTAGTGTTGTTTCAAAATCAGATTTATCTATAAAGCCATACATTATAGGAAAGTTATTACACGGTATATTTTCTGCATTTTATACTTTTTTACTAATTCAAGCTTTTCCTATATTTAATTTTAATTTATAAATTTTTAATTAAAAATTCTATTAGAAAGGAATGATTTTATTGTGGAAAAAGATTTTAATGAAAATATGAATTGTTTTAATCCTTATATGAATATGCCTAACCGGCTTTGATATGAATGAAATATACAAAGATTCAATGTTTAATCCTATTAACCAATATGAACAGGCTTACACTTATTATAAATATCTTTGTATGCAAATGGATTATAAAATAAAATGTAAAGAATATGAAAATATGTGTCAAAAAAATGGAACAGGAAACGCTAGGTGAATTGCAAAAGTAAAATATAGTTTGAAAAAGTAACGTCTATTGTAAGAGTAATATCTAAAAATAGACGTTC
>CANRKM010000042.1 GCA_947631225.1 uncultured Clostridia bacterium | reverse complement strand
TATTCAACATCAGCTTAATTGACATCTCTATTAAAGGGATGTCTTTCTTTTACTGATATTGAATAATTCGCTAATCACTATGCAGTATCACATCAAACAGCTGCAGAAATTATATATAATAGAGCAGATAGTAAAAAAGAACATATGGGATTAACTTCATGGAAACATTCTCCTAATGGAAAGATTTTAGAAACTGATGTAGTAATAGCAAAAAATTATTTAAGCAAAGAGGAATTAGAAGATTTAGAAAGAATTGTTAATGCATTTTTAGATTTAGCAGAAGCAAGAGCAAAAAGAAATATTCCAATGACAATGGAGGATTGGGCAAATCGAATAGATAAATATTTATTAGCAGACGATAGAGATATATTAAAAGATGCGGGAAAAATATCTCGTGAAATAGCTGAAGAAAAAGCTATTTCAGAATTTGAAAAATATAGAGTAAAACAAGATAAATTTTATCAATCTGATTTTGATGAATTACTATTAGAAACAGAAAGTAAAAAATAAAATGAAAAACTTGAGGTGCCAATTTGTCACCTCAAAATAAATAATAAAACTTGAAATCACAAATTGTGACCTCAAGTTTTGTGTTTACCCTTAAAGCTAATCAAAATGAAGTCGCAATTTGCGACTTCAAAATTACTTTTATATTTCAATTTTAGGCTGATACATCTCAAGCCACATATTCACTTGGCAAAGGTAAGCCATAAGTTGTGGACCGTGTCATCAATTGACCAAACCAAGGTCTAGTAAAAGCAGAGCCATCGGTATTTAAAATATCCAAAATATAATCTCTGTTAAGCAAGAAATTAATAGGAGCATTGCTATCTTTCATAATATCAGTAAGCATTTGTTTAACAGCCTTTAAGTATGTTGGATTATGAGTTTTAGGGTAAGGAGACTTCTTTCTATCTACAATTTCTTCTGGTAAAACATCTTTCATAATGTATCTAAGTAAACCTTTTTCACGACTTTTGTAGGCCTTCATTTCCCAAGGAACATTATACATATACTGAGCTAAACGATAATCGCAAAAAGGTACACGAACTTCCAAACCGCTTGCCATACCCATACGGTCAGCTCTATCTAATAGAGTTTGCATAAACCAACTCATAGTAAGATAAGAAATTTTACGTTTCTCGGCAGTATCAAATGAATCATTATCTAAAATTTCAACATTGGACAAACTTTCATTATATCTAAAATCAATATAATCTTTCAAATTCACTTTATTTGCAATATCAGGATTTAAAAGATGCTGTCTTTCAGAAATTGCAATAGACCAAGGAAAAGTTCCAGAACTTAAAGCATCTTCACGGAAAAACCATGGGTATCCACCAAATATTTCATCAGCACATTCTCCCATTAAAGTAACAGTTTTTTCTTTTTTTACTTCTTTGCAAAATAGATATAAAGAAGAATCAACATCAGCCATACCAGGTACATCTCTTGCTATCATTGCATTTTCTAAGGCTTTGGCAAGTTCTGGGGTATCTAAAACCACTTTATGGTGTTTGCTATAAGTACAATTATTCATAAGCTCAATGTAGTAGTTATCCGAATTTGGTTGAAAATCTGACTTGACAAAGTTCTTGTCATTATCCACATAATCTACAGAATAAGTATCTAGTGGAGGAAGACCTTCTTCCTTTAAAAAATCAGAAGTAAATTTAGTAATTATGCTTGAATCAAGTCCTCCAGACAAGAATGTACAAAGGGGCATATCAGAAACAAGTTGCCTTGAAATTGCATCTTCAACTAAAAATTTAAGATGAGAACATGTTTCTTCAAAATCTTCTAAATGAGGCTTACTTTCAAGCTTCCAATATCTTTCAATATGAAGCCCAGAAGAGTTATATACTGCAAAATGAGCAGGTTTTATTTCATATATATTTTTGTAAACAGAAAGTCCTGGAGTATGACTAGGTCCAATACCGAAAAGTTCAGAAATTCCTTGTGAATCAATTATTTTTTCAAGATTAGGATATTTAAATAAAGCTTTTAATTCAGAAGCAAAAATAAGTCCACCATCAAATTCTGTATAAAATAAAGGCTTAACTCCAAAATGGTCTCTTGCTAAAAATAGCTCTTGAGTCTTAGTGTTCCAAATTGCAAAAGCAAAAATACCATTTAAATATTTAACAACATCTTTTCCAAAATGTATGTAGCTTTTTAAAAGAACTTCTGTATCGGAATGTCCATAAAAAGAAAATCCATTTTCAGTTAGAACCTCTGCTAGCTCCTTTGTATTGTATATTTGACCATTATAAACCATTACATATTCACCTAAAGAATATTTTTCTATCATAGGTTGTTTTCCACCCTCAGGGTCAATAACAATTAGTCTTTTGTGACCAAGTGCAACATTTTTGTTTAAATAAATTCCTTCTTCATCAGGTCCACGATTTGATAGAGTTTGAACCATATTATTTATTACATCTTTTTTGTTTGGCAATTCTTTTCTAAAGTTTGCAAAACCAACAATTCCACACATAACTAAACCACCTTTCTTTAAAAAGAAAAATTATATAAAAACTTTAATTTTAGCTACAAATTAAAAATCTTTTCAAACTTAGTATATGTGAAAATAGTAAAAAAGTTTCATATTTGTATTGGAAATTACCAGCAAGTGAAAATGTTATAAAAAGTGTGACTGGTAAGTGAAAATGTTATAAAAAGATTGACTCAATAATTAATTTGTGGTAAAATTATTTCAATTGTATTAAAAAAATTAATATTAAGATTAAAAAATACATTAATATAAAAAGAAGATTTAAAAAATATAATATGGAAAGGAAAATATGTATCATATATTATGAGATACGAATTTGATTATGAAAAACATAAATAAGCAGATATCTTTAAAATTTAATATTTTTCTTAATATGATGTATGAAATACTACTTATTATAGCACCATTAATCACGGCCCCATATATTTCGAGAGTATTACAACCAGAAGGTGTAGGAATTAACAGTTATGTCTCATCGTTATTAACTTATTTTACACTTTTTGCTACTCTTGGAACGGCAAGTTATGGAAAACGTATAATTGCAGGGGCAAGAGACAACACAAAAGAATATTCAAAAGCCTTTTGGGAGATTGAGTTAATAACAGTTTTTACTACTGGAATTTGTTTATTGTTATGGATAATTTTATCATTATTATATACTAATTATACACCATATATGCTTGTTTTAAGTTTTACTCTTATTTCATCTTTATTTGATATAAGTTGGTTGTATGGTGGATTAGAGAAATTTCAATATACGGTTTCAGTTAATTCTATATGCAAAATTATTTCTATTTTTTGTATTTTTATTTTTGTAAAGAACAAAAATGATGTACTTTTATATACTACTATTACATCTTTATCAACTTTTATAGGTACAGCAACAATGTGGATATTTTTACCTAAAGAAGTTGTGAAAGCAAATATAGAATTTAATTCTATAAAAAAACATTTAAAAGGTACTCTAATATATTTTGTTCCTGCAATTGCTACAAGCATATATACAGTGTTAGATAAAACATTAATAGGAATAATAACTAATAGTGATTCTGAAAATGGTTATTATGAACAAGCAACAAAAGTTTTAAATGTAATAAAAGCAGTATGTTTTGGTGCTATAAATGGCGTTATGATGGCAAGAGCCAGTTTTTTGTTTTCACAGAATGATAAAAATAAACTTATTGAATTAAGAAATTCGGCATTTCAACTTACAAGCTTTTTATCGGTAGGTGCTTGTTTTGGAATAATAGGAACTGCACATAGTTTTGTACCTATATTTTTTGGAGATGGATATTCTCCAGTTATTACATTATTATATATTTTGGCATCAGTTATTATTATTATATGTATAAGTTCAGCTCTTAATGATATTTATTATAAGGCTGGGGGAAAGATGAAAGAAGCTACAAAGTTTGTTTTAGTAGGAGCTACTTTAAATTTTGTTTTAAATATTATATTAATAAATAAACTTGGAGCTTATGGAGCGGCAATTGCTACCATTATTGCAGAAAGTGTTGTTACTATATTATTTGTAAATGGAACGAATGGATTTATAAAATGGTCAGATATATATTATTTTTTTATAAAAAAAATAATAGCTGGTATATTAATGTTGTGTGTAATATTTATCTTAAACAAGATATTTTCAACTATAAGTAATTATTTTTTAATAATGTTAGATATATTATGTGGTATATGTGTATATTGTATTTCATTGATTATATTAAAAGATACATCAGTTTCAATAGTAATGAATTATTTAACCAAAAAAATATTAAAAAGAAAAGGGGAATTTATTGATGAATAGTGTAGCTTTTGCATGTCCTTTATATGATATGAAAAATCACTTTGAATATGCATTTAATTTATATAAAAGTAAAATAGAGAATGAAATAGAAAATGATTTTTATTTTATTTTTAGTAATATTGAACAAAAGAATAAATTTGAAAAAATGATAAAATTGGAATTTCCAAATGAGGAGTTAAAATATTTTATTACTACAGATGAAATAAACAAATATAAGTCTAAAGCGGTTACTAAGAAATTTTATGCTTTAGAACAATTAATGTATAAATATAAATATATAATATTAATAGATTGTGAATCATTATTTATAAAGAAATGTAATTTTGATAGTTTAGCAGAAGAAATTTGGAACAAAAAAACGATGCTTAATTCAAATATATCACCAGATGGTTATTTTATTATGAGAAAATGCTTTAGGGTTATGGGAATTTATAATAATGAAAAATTAAGAAAAGATACAGAAAATTATAAATATAATTTTTGGTTTAATGAAATACAAGTTTATAAATGTGAATATTTACCAGACTTTTTTAAATGGATAGAATTACATAATAAAAATAAAGTATATAATACATGGTCGTGTTTTGAATATTATGTATATTATGCATACTTACTTTTAGAAAAAAATATTCATATAAGAAAATATAACTATGAATCAATGGGAGGGATAAATGAATATTTATATCAATTTCCAGTTGAGAAACAAAAAGAAATTATAAATAATATGGGAGTACATTGGGCTTCAACAAGAGAGGCGATAAACGATAAGACAGTTATATTATTTCATCTAGATAGACAATATAGTAAAGAGTACTCTCCACCTGTTAATGCAAGAAGTAAAACTAAGCTTTTCTTTAAAAGAATAAAATGTAATATAAAAGATTTCTTAAATATTGATTAAATAATATATTCAATTAAAACTGGGTTAAAAGAACTTCAAATTTCATATTTTTATTGAAAATTACCAGTTTGTGGTTGACAAATTCAAAAAAAAAATGTATA
>CANRKM010000041.1 GCA_947631225.1 uncultured Clostridia bacterium | reverse complement strand
AAAAATGATATTAAAAAACAACGTAACACTTGAAAATACTTAAAATCTCCTATAAAATAATTATGTGAAGTAATCACAAAAATTATTTTATAAGGAGTTTTTTTATGTCTAAGGAAGAAGTATTGGCAAAATTGAAAAAAGACATGGAAATGAGAGGACTCTCGCATTATACAAAAGAAGCATATTATAGAAGTACAAGCATGTTTTGTTTTATATTTAATAATTTCCTTTTAAGGCAATTTCCATTCGTCTTTGGGCATCTTTTTTAGCAATATCTTCTCTTTTATCATAAAGTTTTTTTCCTTTACCAACACCAAGTTCAAGTTTTACTATTTGTCCTTTAAAATAAAGAGAAATAGGGACTAAAGAATAACCTTTAGTTTTTACCTTATCTATTAATTTTAAAATTTCAAATTTATTTAATAAAAGTTTTCTATCTCTTAAAGGATCTTTGTTATAAATATTTCCAAATTCATATGGACTTATATGCATACCAATTACAAAAACTTCGTTATTTTTTATATTTGCAAAAGAATCTTTTAAATTTACTTTTCCTTTTCTAATAGATTTTATTTCTGTTCCAGATAAAACAATTCCACACTCAATCTTTTCTGTAATTTCATAATTATGGTATGCATTTGGATTTTTTGCAATAAGCTTTGTGTATGGCATAATATGAATATCCTTTCTTTTAAATTTATTACACTTTACAAGTTCAGAGATTTATTAATTTTGAAGTTGCAAGATGTAAATTATAACATAAATTATAGCATTAAAGAAGAAAAAAGTCTACAATTAAATTTATTCTTTTTTACTATAAACATTGCACAATTATTGTTTTTGTGATTTAATATTGTAAGCAAATAAAAATGTACTTAGGGAAGGAAATGGAAAATGGCAAATAATATAGTAAAAAACATAATAAAACATATAGTTCTTGTTACAAAACACAAATGGTTAGTATTTAAATTTAGTATAAAACTTGGAATACCATTTAGAGGGCTTATGCATGATTTATCTAAATTTTCTTATACAGAATTTTGGGAAAGTGCAAAATATTATAACGGAGAAAGAAGTCCAATCACTGATTGCAAAAAAGAAAAAGGTTATTCTTTATCATGGCTTCATCATAAAGGTAGAAATAAACATCATGATTGGTATTGGGTTGATTTGGATGCACCAGAAGTGGCACCTGTTATTCCTTATAAATATGTAGTTGAAATGATTTGTGACAAATTATCTGCAAGTATAACATATAATGGTAAAAATTGGACAAATGCTTCAGAATATGAATATTGGTTAAAAGAAAGAGAAAAAATAATATTAAATCCTAAAGTAGATAAATTTTTAACAGAACTTTTTTTGCAAGTTAAAAATAATGGTATAGAAAAAATAATAACGAAACAAAATGTTAAGAGTTTATATAAAAAGTATTGTATAGATGATACTACTAAGTATAAATATGAATTTCATGGCGAATGGAAGGAATTCAAACAATAATCATCATCTAACACAATTTGTTTTAATTAAAAAGCAGTCACATATACAATATATGCTCCTTTACTTTTTAATTAAATCCAAATTGCGTTATATAATAATTATTGTTCGAATTCAAATTTAAAGAGGGAGTGAGTTATATGAAAGCGACTCGTGAAAGTTATGGAGAAACTTTAGTAAAATTAGGGGAAAAATATAAGGATATAGTGGTATTAGATGCAGATTTAGCAACAGCCACTAAAACAATGAATTTTGCAAAAAAATTCCCAAAAAGATTTTTCGATATGGGTATTGCTGAGGCAAATATGATAGGAACAGCAGCAGGTTTTGCAACTACTGGTAAGGTTCCATTTGCAAGTACATTTGCAGTTTTTGCAGCAGGTAGGAGTTATGATCAAATAAGAACGAGTGTATGTTATCCAAATTTAAATGTTAAAATATGTGCAACACACAGTGGAATTACAGTTGGAGAAGATGGAGCAACACATCAAATGTTAGAAGATATAGGAATGATGAGATGTCTTCCAAATATGACGGTTATAAGTCCGTCTGATGATATTCAAACAGCTTGGGCTATAGAAGAAGCATATAAAATAAAAAGTCCTGTATATGTTAGATTATCACGTATGGCGGTAGATTCTATTTATGAAGAAAATCAAAAATTTGAACTTGGTAAAATGGTTCAAATAGGCAAGGGAACATATGCTACACTTTTTGCAACAGGAGATGTTGTGATTGAGGCAATAAATGCAAAAAATGAATTAGAAAAACAAGGTATAGACATTAGAGTTGTAGATGTTCATACAATAAAGCCTATTGATGAGCAGATGATTATAAAATGTGCCCAAGAAACTAAAAGACTTATTTCAATTGAAGACCATAGTGTAATTGGTGGATTAGGCTCTGCAATTTCAGAAGTATTAACTTCTAAATATCCTGCAAAGCTTGAAAGAATGGGAATGTTAGATGTATTTGGAAAATCTGGAAAAGCAAGAGAACTTTTGCACTATTACAATTTAGATTCAGAAGCTATAATTAAAAGAATTTGTAAAACTGTAATTAATTAAATAAAGTTTAAAAAATTCACACAAAGAACATAATTTTAATATAAAATAATATCAACTTTTTTTAAATATTATGGTTGTATGGCAGGTTAATAATAACATTTTAAGATTGGAGGAAAGGGATGTTAGAGTTAAAAAACATTACAAAAACATATAAAAATTATGATGACGAAGTTCAAGCTTTAAAAGGAATAAACTTAAAATTTAGAGAATCAGAATTTGTATCTATTTTAGGGCAAAGTGGATGTGGAAAAACAACTCTATTAAACATAATTGGAGGGTTAGATAGATATACATCAGGGGATTTAATAATAAACAACAAATCAACAAAAGATTTTAAAGATAGAGATTGGGATGCATACAGGAACTATTCTGTAGGCTTTATATTCCAAAGCTATAATTTAATAGGTCATCAAAGTGTATTGTCAAATGTTGAACTTGCATTAACAATATCTGGAGTTTCTAAAAAAGAAAGAAAAGAAAGAGCAATAAAAGCATTAGAAGAAGTTGGTTTAAAAGACCAAATACATAAAAAACCAAATCAATTATCTGGTGGACAAATGCAAAGAGTTGCAATTGCAAGAGCTTTAGTAAATGATCCAGATATAATTTTAGCAGATGAGCCAACAGGAGCATTAGACACCAAAACAAGTGAGCAAGTTATGGAAATACTAAAAAAGATTTCTAAAAACAAACTTATTATTATGGTTACACATAATCCGGATTTAGCAAAAGAATATTCAAGTAGAATTATAAAAATATTAGATGGAAAAATTACAGAAGATTCAAACCCAATAAAAGAGGAAGAAAATTCAACAGGAAAGCAAAAGAAATATGGAAGAACATCAATGAAGTTCTTTACAGCATTTAGATTAAGTCTAAATAACTTAATGACCAAAAAAACAAGAACAATACTTACATCTTTTGCAGGAAGTATAGGAATTATCGGTATTGCTTTAATTCTTGCAATATCAAATGGAATTCAAACTTATATTGATAAAGTCGAAGAAGATACATTATCATCATACCCATTAAGTATAGAAAATGTAAGTATAGATATGTCTAGCATGATGGACACAATGATGGGAGAAACGGAAGATAATATAGAAAGAGAAGATGGAAAAGTATATTCTCAAGACATTATGAATGACATGATAAGTGTATTTTCAAATAAAGTTCAAACAAACAATTTAAAAGAGCTAAAAAATTATTTAGAAACCACAGATAATGAAATAAAAAATAATAGTAATGCCATAGAATATGGATATAACTTAAATCTAAACCTATACAAAGAAAATACTGAAGATGGAGTAGTTCAAGTTAATCCAAGTACAGTTTTAGATAGTTTAGGTATGGGACAAATGGCAGAAGCTAGCCCTATGACACAAGCATCTGTAGTTCAAATGGATGTATGGTCAGAGCTTTTAGATAATGAAGACTTACTAAAATCTCAATATGACTTGCTTGCTGGAAGTTGGCCAAAAGATTTTAATGAAGTAGTTTTAGTAGTTGGAGAAAATAATGAAATAAGTGACTACACTCTTTATACTTTAGGTTTAAAAGACCAAGCAGAACTTAAAGAAAAAATGAAAAAAATGCAAAATGGTGAAACAATAGAAGAACCAGAAACATCAAGCTATACCTATGATGAACTTATAAATTTATCATATAAATTAATTTTAAATCCAGACTATTATGAAAAAGAAAATGGAATTTGGATAGATAAATCAGATGATAAAGATTATATGAAAAACAAAATAAATGAAGCAGAAAGCATAAAAGTTGTAGGAATAATAAGACCAAATGAACAATCTGTTGCGGTTTCAAGTGCTGGAATAATTGGATATACAAAAGCTTTAAAAGAATATGTTATAAACAAAACAAATGAAGCAGAAGTTGTAAAAGAACAAAAAGAAAATGAAGAAAAAAATATATTCTCTGGTTTTGATTTTCCAAAAGAAGGAGAAGAAAAAGAATTTGACTACGCATCTCTTCCAGAAGAACAAAAATTAGCAATAAGTCAAATGTCAAATGAAGAAATTGCAGCATTAATGAACGCAATGGCAGAAAATGAGGAAGCAAGTTTAGAAAATAATTTACAAAAACTTGGAGCGGTTGATTTAGATGAGCCGAGTACAATAAGTATTTACCCAAAAGATTTTGATTCAAAAGAAAGAATTGTTAATGCAATAGAAGATTATAACCAAAAACAAACAGATGATGGAAAAGAAGAAAATACAATTAACTACACAGATATAGTTGGAACAATGATGAAATCTGTAAGTAGAATTATAAATATAATAAGTTATGTATTAATTGCATTTGTTGCAATATCACTTATTGTATCTTCAATAATGATAGGAATTATAACTTACATTTCTGTACTAGAAAGAACAAAGGAAATAGGAATATTAAGAGCAATAGGAGCTTCTAAAAAAGATATTTCCAGAGTATTTAATGCAGAAACTTTAATTGTAGGATTAATTTCAGGACTTATAGGAATTGGTATAACTGTACTTTTAACAATACCAATAAACAATATAATTTATGCTTTAACAGATGTAAGAGTTATAACCTCAGTTCCATTTGTTGCAGGAGTTATTTTGGTTGCATTAAGTGTTATCCTTACAATAATTGGAGGATTAATTCCTGCTAAAATGGCAAGCAAATGCGACCCGGTAATTGCATTAAGGTCTGAATAAAACGGTCAATGGGGAGCGGTCAATGGGGACGTCCTTTTTTGACATTTTTGATTTTTTTTATTATAATATAAATCGATTAAAAAAATGTCAAAAAAGGACGTCCCCATTGACCGCTCCCCATTGACAAGAA
>CANRKM010000040.1 GCA_947631225.1 uncultured Clostridia bacterium | reverse complement strand
TTTTTAATTAAATTTTGTGCCTTTCGTAGACGTAGCGTTAGCGGAGGCGAAGAAAGGAATGTAAGTAACTATGAAAATAATAGATAAAATTGCATTGGTTTTAATAATAATTGGTGCAATTAACTGGGGACTAATTGGATTTTTTAAATTCGATTTAGTTGCTACAATTTTTGGAGAAATGAGTATAGTTTCAAGAATTGTTTACGCATTAGTTGGAATTTCTGGCTTATGGGGAATTAAATTGTTATTTGATGATTAATATAAAAAAATTATGATCTTTTTCTTTAAAAGTAAAAGATCATTTTTTTTTGAAAAATAGCTATAACAGTAAAAAGATGAATTTTGCCTCAACCTATTGTTTTAAATGGAAAAATGTAGTATAATTATACTGTTTATTTAAGAAAGGAAGATTTTTATGTTTGAAAAATTAGAGTTAGTAGAAAAAAGATATGACGAACTTACAATTCAAATAAGTGATCCAGAAGTAATAAGCAATACAAACGAGTGGCGTAAATTAGTAAAGGAACATAGCTCTATGGAAGATGTAGTATTAAAATATAGAGAATATAAGCAAGTACTAAACAACATGAATGAAGCAAAAGAAATGATGGAAGACCAAGAAATGAAAGAATTAGCAGAAGATGAATATTATTCTTCTAAGGAAAAAATAGCACAGATAGAAGAAGAACTTAAAATATTATTAATTCCAAAAGACCCAAATGACGACAAAAGTGTAATCTGTGAAATAAGAGGTGGAGCAGGAGGAGAAGAAGCAGCATTATTTGCAGGGACATTATTTAGAATGTATGGAATGTATGCAGAAAGAAAACATTGGCAAATAGAAGTATTAAATGAAAATACTACGGAATTAGGTGGATACAAAGAAATTTCATTTATGGTAACAGGAAAAGGAGCATATAGTAGACTAAAATTCGAAAGTGGAGTTCATAGAGTCCAACGTGTGCCAGATACAGAAAGTAGCGGAAGAATACATACTTCAACAGCCACAGTTGCAGTACTTCCAGTCGTGGAAGATGTAGAAATAGAAATAAACCCAGCGGATATAAAGATGGAAGTATTTAGGGCCTCAGGAGCTGGTGGACAACACATAAACAAAACCTCTTCAGCCGTAAGGCTTATCCACATTCCAACAGGTATTGTTGCAGAGTGTCAAACACAAAGGTCACAATTACAAAATAGGGAATATGCAATGAACTTATTAAAATCAAGACTTTATGACATAGAAAAGCAAAAACAAGATAGTGAAATTGCAAATGCAAGAAAAACACAAGTTGGTTCAGGAGATAGAAGTGAAAAAGTTCGTACCTATAACTATCCACAAGGAAGAATAACAGATCATAGAATAGGATTTAGTATTTATCAAATGGAAAACTTTCTAAATGGAGATTTAGATGAAATGATAGACAACTTAATTGCAGCAGACAGAGCAGAAAGATTAAAGGGAGAAAATGAATAAAGTACAAACTGATTTAAATAATTTTTTAAAAGTTAATAATAAGATAATATTTAAGGGAAAAAATGGTATTTTTTATAAAAAAATATTTACTATAATTTTCTGCTTTGTTATTTCATTTATTGTATTAAGTTTTACAAGTAATAATTCATTTTTATATTCTGCAAATGAATGGGTAGATGTTAATGCATTTTTTACTGTAGGCAAAGGTATGATGAATGGAATTATTCCTTATAAAGATATATTTGAACAAAAAGGACCACTAGTATATTTTATTTATGGAATAGCATATTTAATAAATAACACAAGTTATATAGGTGTTTTTATAATAGAAATAATTACTATGACAATAACACTTATTTTTACAAATAAATGTATAAAATTATTCTTAGATGAAAAATGGGGATTTATAATTCTTCCTATTTTTACAATGCTTCTTTGTACTAGTGGTTCTTTTGAATATCGGTGGTGGAGTAGAAGAACTTTGTCTGCCACTATTTATGATTACTTTATATTTCTTTTTAGACTTTTTTGTAAATAATAAAATAACGTACAAAAGGTTATTTATTGCAGGTTTATGTGCAGGGTGTGTTTTAATAAGTAAATACACTCTTCTTGGATTTTGGTTTGGTTTTATGGCTTGCATATTCTTTAATTTAGTTTTAAATAAACAATATAAAAAATCAATAATATCTTGTTTAATTTTCTTATTAGGTATGTTAATTCCTTTTATTATATCTTTAATATATATGGGAATTAATGGGGGAATAAAAGAATACTTTAATGTATATTTTTATATTAATATGACAGCTTATGGTAATTTAAAAACAGGATTAATTATGAGAATGTTAAAAATAGCATCAGGATTTTTAAAAGGCTTATGTAAAAATGGTATTATACAAATAATATTACTTGTATTAATGCCAATATGTTTACTAAAGATGAATATTAGCAAAAGTGCTAAAATATCTATATTTATAACTTTTATGTTTACTGTAGTAGGTATTTATTGGGGGCTTGTATATTATATATATTATTTTATGCCTATTCAAATTTTTATATTAATAAGTCTTATAGGTATTGTAGCATTTATTAATAAATACATAAAATTTAATAAATGGAGTATTATATTTTTTTTAAGTATAAGTATTATTACAACTTTTTCATTATCTTATTTTAAAACAAATTACAAAATTTGTAGATTTATGAAAAAGGAAGAAATGCCACAATATAAATTAGCACAAATTATAAATGAGGAAGGAAATGCTACTTTAGTTAATGAAGGAGAACTAGATTGTGGAGTTTATACTATGGCAAATATTATTCCATCAACCTATTTTTTTATGAGAAATAATATTACATATGATAAATATCCGAAAATGGAAGATAGTCTTAAGGAATACATAAAAGAAAAATTAACAAAATTTATTGTTTATTATACAACGATGAATTTAGGTGGATTAGAAGAAAAAGAGCCTGAATTATTTAATAACTATAATTTAATTACATATCAAGAGCAAACAACTAGGCCAGGTAATTTTATATTGTATTTGTTTAAAATGAGAAATTTATAGCTTAAAATTTTAGAAAAAACGCAGGAATGCTATAGAGTTAAAAATTCTACAAAAAAAGATTGACAAGATGTAAAAAATGTATTATTATATTAACATAAGTTGAAAAATAATAAGAGACGAGTAAAATAGAAAATATCTTTAAAAGAGAAAGTTGGTCGTAGGCTGAAAGCCAACTAAAGTAAAACTATTTGAAAACTACCTCTTTATATTTCTAGTGAATAAGCTAGACGTGTAGGATACGTTACAATTTATTAATTAAGTAAAAAACGGGATGGAACCGCGTAAAATATATACGCTCCTGTAGATAGATAAATATCTACAGGAGTTTTTTGTATGGAAAAATTATATAAAAATGATGCTTTTTTTCTTAAGTCCCCAAAAGCATCAAGAAAGGAAGGATTTGTATGATTAAAGTAACATTAAAAGATGGAAGTGTAAAACAAGTGGAGAGTGGAAAAACAGTTTTTGAGGTTGCAAAAGAAATAAGTGAAGGGCTAGCAAGAATGGCAACATGTGCTAGCGTAGATGGTAAAACAGTTGATTTAAGATATGTTTTAGATAAAGACTGTAATTTAGAAATACACACTTTTGAAAGCTCATTAGAAGGAAAGAAGGCTTATTGGCATACAACATCTCATATTATGGCACAAGCTATAAAAAGAATTAATCCAAAAGCAAAGCTTGCAATAGGACCAGCTATTGATGAAGGATTTTATTATGATTTTGATGTTGAAAAAAACTTCACAGATGAAGATAAAGAAAAAATAGAAGCAGAGATGAAAAAAATTATAAAAGAAGATTTGCCAATAGAAAGGTTTACTTTGCCAAGAGACGAAGCAATTAAATTTATGAAAGAAAAAGATGAACCATATAAAGTAGAACTAATAGAAGATTTACCAGAAGGAGAGGAAATATCTTTTTATAAACAAGGAGAATTTACAGATTTATGTGCAGGACCACACCTAATGAGTACGGGGAAGGTTAAAGCCGTAAAAATTTTGACATCTTCAGGTGCTTACTGGAGAGGAGACGAAAAAAATAAAATGCTTCAAAGAATTTATGCAATTTCATTCCCTAAGGCTAGCCAGGTTGAAGAACATTTAGCAAAACTAGAAGAAGCAAGAGAAAGGGACCACAGAAAAATAGGAAAAGATTTAGAACTGTTTATGACTCATAAGTTAGTTGGTTCAGGACTTCCAATGTATTTGCCAAATGGGGCAACAGTAAGAAGATTACTTGAAAGATATATTCAAGATAAAGAAATAGAAATGGGATATAGCCATGTTTATACACCATCACTTGCAAATTCGGAATTATACAAAGTATCACGGACATTGGGATCATTACAAAGAAGATATGTTCCCTGTAATGCAAATGGATAATGAATCAATGGTTTTAAGACCAATGAATTGCCCACATCATATGTTAATTTACAAAAATAAAATGCATTCTTATAGAGATTTACCAATAAGAATAGGAGAACTAGCTCATGACTTTAGATATGAAGATAGTGGTAGCGTTTGTGGATTAGAGAGAGTTCGTGCAATGTGCCAAAATGATGCACACTTATTTGTAAGACCAGACCAAATAAAAGAAGAATTTAAAAATGTTGTAAACTTAATTTTATCAGTTTATGAAGATTTTGGATTTAAAGATTATGAATTTAGATTATCTTTAAGAGATAAAGATAATAAAGAAAAATATTTTGATGATGATGAAATGTGGGAAAAAGCTGAAAGCCAATTAAGAGAGATTTTAACAGAACTTGGTGTTAATTTCTATGAAGCAAAAGGTGAAGCAGCATTTTATGGACCAAAATTAGATGTTCAATTAAAATCAGCCGTAGGTCATGATGTAACTGTTTCAACTTGCCAATTAGACTTTTTATTACCAGAAAGATTTGAACTAGAATATATAGGAGAAGATGGAGAACCACATAGACCAGTTGTAATTCATAGAGCAATTTTAGGTACTTTTGACAGATTTATGTGTTTCTTAATAGAAGAAACAAAAGGAGCTTTTCCACTTTGGCTTGCTCCAATGCAGGTTGAAGTTATACCTATTACAGATGCACATGCAGAATATGCAAATAAAGTAGCAAGCGAACTTAAAAAGATGAAAATTAGATGCGAAGTAGATTCAAGAAGTGAAAAAGTAGGATATAAAATTCGCGAAGCTCAGCTTAAAAAAGTTCCATATATGTTAATAGTAGGAGAAAAAGAAATAGAAAATAATTCTGTTGGAGTTCGTTCAAGGTCAGACGGAGACATAGGAGCAATGAAGCTAGAAGACTTTAAACAAAAAATTAAAAGTGAAATTGAAAGCTTTTCAAGATAAAAAACGAGAGGTAGCAA
>CANRKM010000039.1 GCA_947631225.1 uncultured Clostridia bacterium | reverse complement strand
TTAAGAATATCTCCAGAATTAACTTTAAAGAAATTAATAATTGGTGGATTTAATAATATATATGAAGTTGCAAGAGATTTTAGAAATGAAGGAATAGACAGCAATCACCTACAAGATTTTACAATGGTAGAAGGATATAGTGCATATTGGAATTACGAAGATAATATGAAATTTATGAAAGAAATGATAACATATATTTTAGAAAAATTATATGATGGAAACTTAAAAATTCAAATTGGAGATAAACTTATAGATTTTGGTGGAGAATGGAAAGTAGTATCATTTAGAGAATTAATATTAAAAGATTGTGGCATAGATATTGATAAATTCGATAACGCAAAAGATTTGCTTCAAGAAATTAGAAACCAAAAAATAGAATTAGAAGCTGAAAATATAGAAGAATTAGGTAGGGGAAACCTTATAGACCAACTTTACAAAAAAGTAAGTAGACCAAAGATTATAGAACCAACATATTTAATTAAACATCCAATAGATTTGTCTCCACTTGCGAGAAGTAATGATGAAAATCCATCACTTACAGATAGGTTCCAATTAATAGTAAATGGGCAAGAAATAATAAATGGATATTCTGAGCTTGTAGATAGTGTTGAGCAGGAAAAAAGATTAATTGAACAAAGCAAATTAAAAGCAAATGGTGATGAAGAAGCAATGTCAATTGATTATGAATATATAAAGGCAATGGAATATGGTATGCCACCAATTTCAGGATGGGGACTTGGAGTAGATAGATTTATGCAATTTTTAACAAACAGCCAAAATATAAGAGATGTAGTTTTATACCCTTTAATGAAACCAAATAATTAAAGTAGGAGGTATTTGTTATGAAAAACGAAAGAGGAGGAATTAAAATACTTACGATTGTAGGAATTTTATTAGTAATAATAGTAATATTATTTGGAATTGTAGTTTATGAAAAAATTGAAAAAAGAGAAGAAAATATTAACACAAATTCTTATCAAAAACAAAATACAATAGGTCAGGGGGATAAAGAAGAAATGGCAAATGCAGACTCAAAAGAATTTTCAATAAAATTTTTACAATTAGAAAATGAGTCTCAAAACAAAATATATAGTCCATTATCAATAAAATATGCTTTAAAAATGTTACAAGAAGGAGCTAAAAATAGCACATACAACCAAATAGAGAAAATAATAGGAGATTTAAAACTTCCAAAATATAATAATGTTGATAAAAAGTTATCATTAGCAAATGGATTATACATTAGAGATACATATTCAGAATATGTAAAAAAAGAATTTATAAATACTTTACAAAATAAATATAGTGCAGAAGTAAAATATGATAAATTCCAAAGTGCTAAAAATGTAAATGATTGGATAGACAAGAAAACATTTGGAATAATTAAAAATATGCTAAGTGATAATTTAGTTCAAAACCCAGATACTCAAATGTTATTAATAAATGCTTTAGCAATTGATTTAGAATGGGATGAAAAATTTGATTTTAATGATACTTATGGTAAGGAATTTACTAAAGAGGATGGAACTAAAATTAATGCAACAACAATGTACCAAAAAACTGCATCAGATGATATATCTTACTATTTAGGAGAAGATGTTACAGCTCTAACAATGGCATTAGAGGAAGAAGAAGATACTGAATTAGAGTTTATGGCAATAATGCCAAAAGGAAATTTAAAAGAATATGTAAGCAACTTAAAAATGGAAGATATAGATAAAATTACAAAAAAATTAAAATCTAGTTCAAATGAAAAAAATGGAATAGAAATTAATATTCCAAAATTCTCTTTTGAATATGATTTAAAATTAAAACAAGATTTAATAAATTTGGGAATAACAGATGCATTTGATAAAGATTTAGCAGATTTTTCAAATATGGCAGATATTCAAAAATCTCAAAAAAATATGTATGTGGGAGATGCCTTACATAAAGCAAATATAGATTTTTCGGAAAAGGGAGTAAAAGCCGCAGCAGTAACTGTTATGGCAATGATGGATGTTGTAGCAATTATGCCACAAGACCCAATTATAGTAGATTTTGATAGACCATTTTTATTCTTAATAAGAGACAAAGAGACAAATGAAGTTTGGTTTACAGGAACTGTGTATGAACCAAATTTATGGGAAAATGATAGAGAAGAATATATGAGTAGATATTAAAAAATAGGAGAAGAATTATTTAAATTAAGAATATAATAAAAAATACTTTAGTCAACAGAAATATAAAGTGAACTCAAATTATTAGACAAAATTAAGTTTAATAGTTTGAGTTCACATTTTTGTTAACTAAGGCTTTATATACAACTGCTTTTGACTAAAATTCACAATTTTTTGGTGTTCTAGGGAATGGAATAACATCTCTAATATTTTGCATACCAGTTAAATACATCATAGCTCTTTCAAAACCTAAACCAAAACCGGAATGCTCAACACTTCCATATTTTCTTAAATCTAAATACCATAAGTATTCTTTTAAATCCATGTTTAATTCTTTCATTCTATTTATAAGTTTATCATAGTCTTCTTCTCTTTGGCTTCCACCAATAATTTCTCCAATACCAGGGGCAAGAAGGTCGGCAGCTGCAACAGTTTTTCCATCTGGGTTTTGCTTCATGTAAAATGCTTTAATATCTTTTGGATAATCTGTAACAAAAACAGGTTTGTTAAATATTTTTTCACATAAATATCTTTCATGTTCAGTTTGAAGATCAATTCCCCAAGATACTTTAAATTCAAATTCATCATTATGTTTTTCAAGTTCTTTAATTGCGTCTGTGTAAGTTATTCTGGCAAAATCTGAATTTATTACATTATTTAATCTTTCAAGCAAAGAAGTATCTATAAATTTATTGAAAAATTCCATTTCTTCTGGGCAATTTTCTAATACATAAGAGAAAATGTATTTAATCATTTCTTCTGCTAAATCCATGTCATCACTTAAATTTGCAAAACATATTTCAGGCTCTATCATCCAAAATTCTGCAGCATGTTTTACAGTATTTGAATTTTCTGCTCTAAATGTTGGTCCAAATGTATAAACATTTCTAAAAGCAGATGCGTATGTTTCAACATCTAATTGCCCGCTAACTGTTAAATGTGCAGGTTTTCCAAAAAAGTCTTTAGAATAATCTACTTTACCATCATCTACATGTGGCACTTTTTCTAAATCAAAAGAATTTACGTTAAACATTTCTCCTGCACCCTCAGCATCACTTGAAGTTATAATTGGTGTATGAACATATACAAATCCTTTTTCTTGAAAGAACTTGTGTATTGCGTAAGATAAACAACTTCGAACTCTAAATACTGCATAAAAAGTATTTGAACGAGGACGAAGATGTGCAATTGTTCTTAAATATTCAAAAGTATGTCTCTTTTTTTGTAAAGGATATTCGCTGTCACACATGTTTAAAACTTCAATATTTGTAGCTTGTATTTCAAATGGTTGCTTAGAGTTTTCTGTAATAACTAAAGTTCCTGTGACTTTTATAGAAGAACTTATATTTAATTTTACAAGTTCTTTAAAGTTTTCTAATTTATCAGAAATTACTATTTGAATATTTTTAAAAAATGAACCATCATTTAATTCTATAAAGCCAAAAGTTTTTGAATCTCTTACAGTACGTACCCATCCTTCTAAAGTTATTTCTTTATTTTCATATTCTTTAGTGTTTTTATATAAATCTCTTACAACTATTTTTTTCATAAATATATCCATCCCTTTCGCTATTGACACATATAAATAAAAATTTCCATATTATGCCTTTATATTTATATTATGTGACTATTATACAAAATTATAATGGATTTTACAAGAAAAAAGTAAAAAAATAATTTGAAAAGGTGTTACAAAATAAAAAATCTATGTTATAATATCTAATATATCAAATATCAGAAAGGAAGTGTAAAAAAAATGAATAACATACCAGAAAATATAAATAAAATTATTGAGGAATTTGTGATTGGAGTAAACAAAATTTTAAATAAAAGAGTAAAGAAGATTATATTGTATGGTTCATATGCAAGAGGAGATTTTAATAAAAATTCTGATATAGATATAATGATTTTAACAGATCTTTCTGACGATGAAATAGTTGAATATAGAGATAAAATATGGGATTATGCTTACGACATTGAATATGATAATAATTTTGAATTTGAGTTATCACCACTAGTAAAAAATATTGATAAATTTAATTATTGGTTAGAAGCATTACCTTTTTATATGAATGTACAAAAGGAAGGAGTGGTATTAAGTGAGTCCTAAAATATCGAAAGAGTTAGCAATTCAAAGATTAGAACAAGCTAAAGAAGAATTAGAAGTAAGTAAAATAAGAGAAGATTCAGACTATGATGACGAATTTATTGTAAAAAAGGAAGAAACAGAAACGCAAATAAAAACTGCAGAAGAACTTTTAATATTAGTTGAAAAATATGTGAATAATAGTACAAGAAAAAATATAAATAATTAGCAATAATAAGCCGGTTCTAAGATTAATAATATTTAAGGAAACTCGCGAATGTAGAGTTTTCTAAACTAGAAATTCTAAGTATATATTTTGGAAAGTGTTCACGCTTGCCGTGGAAGGGTGCCAAAATATATACATAGAATTTCTGTGAAGAAAAGCTCGTGCCGAGCGAGAGACGCAAATATTATTAATCTTAGAACCGGCTTATTATTACTAAAATTAACAATTATTAAATTTTAATTAAAGTATAATACAAATCAATCCACCACTACCTTCATTAACAATTCTTTCTAAAGTTTCTTGTAATTTCATTTGTGCCTCTTCTGGCATTTTAGCAAGTTTGGCTTGTAAGCCCTCATTTACAAGTTCATGTAAGCTTTTACCAAAAATATTAGAATTCCAAATCTTTTTAGGGTCGCTTTCGAATCCAGAAAGTAAATAATTTACAAGTTCCTCAGACTGTTTTTCAGAGCCAACTATTGGAGAAACCTCAGTTTCAATATTAGCTTTTATAATATGCAAACTAGGTGCTGTAGCCTTAAGTTTAACTCCGAATCTTGAGCCTTGTTTTACCATTTCAGGTTCAGCCAAAATAAGCTCATCAATAGAAGGAGTGACAACTCCATAACCTTTACGATTGACCTCATCCAAAGCAGAGGCAATTTTGTCATATTTCTTTTTAGTAGATGCTAAATCATTAATAATAGCAAATAAATCACCCTCATTAGAAATATTAACACCTGTCATTTGTGTTAAAACTTGATAGAATAAATCATTTTTTAGAGTAATATTAATATTTATTCTACCTGTTCCAAGTTCAATGTTATCAATTTGGGTTTTAGTAATTATATTTGTTTGAGTTATAGAATTACTACAATTAGAAGCTTCTTTTAATAAAGTAATATCATTAAATGCTTCTTTAATATCTTTAAATAATTCTTGTTTAACAGGATGGTCAAAATCCAAGCCATTAACCCATTTTGGAAAAGAAAAGTTAACTTGACTAACAGGAAACTCATATAATATTTTAGAAAAAATATTTGTTATATCAGTTATATCAAGTTCAGCACAGTTCATTGGCATAACTGTAGTTCCATATTTTTCAGAAAGGGTAGATGCTAAATGTTTAGTATCGGAATTTTCTGGATGACTAGAGTTTAAAACCATAATAAAAGGTTTATTAATACCTTTAAGTTCTGCCACAACCCTTTCTTCAGCTTGAATATAATCTTCTCTTGGAATTTCTGTAAAGCTTCCATCTGTTGTAATTAAAATTCCAATTGTAGAATGTTCTTGAATAACCTTCTTAGTTCCAATTTCAGCAGCTTCCTCAAATGGAATTTCCGTATCAGACCAAGGGGTTTTAACCATTCTAGGCTTATCATCCTCTAAATAGCCAATACTATTTTGAACTAGATACCCAACACAGTCTACCAAACGAGTTTTTAGTTTTAAATTATTGTCAATAGTAATTTCAACAGCTTCATTTGGAACAAATTTCGGTTCTGTTGTCATAATAGTTTTTCCTGCAGCACTTTGAGGAAGTTCATC
>CANRKM010000038.1 GCA_947631225.1 uncultured Clostridia bacterium | reverse complement strand
CTGTCAATGGGGACGTCCTTTTTTGACAGATTTCTTTTTTTTGAAAAATCTATTGAAAAAATAAATAAAAAAATATATAATTCATACTGAAAAAAATTAATAATATAAAATAAATTGTATAAACTATTAAAAAGGTAGAAGGAGAGTAGGTTGAAAGAAATTAATCTTTTATACTTATGTGTGCCTTCAAATCGATACGAGAAAGGAATGGTATTTTATGCAAGAAAACGAAGATGAAGCGAAAGTAAAACAAATGATAGATGAGCTTGTAGAAAAGGCAAAAAAAGCATCTGAAGAATACTTAAAACTAGACCAAGAAACAGTAGACAATATTGTAAAAGCTATGTCAATGGCAGGATTAGAGCATCATATGGAGCTTGCAAAAATGGCTGTAGAAGAAACTGGTCGTGGGATATATGAAGATAAAATAACAAAGAATATGTTCGCAACAGAATACATTTACCATAGTATTAAACACGAAAAAACAGTTGGAATAATAAATGAAAATGATGAAGATGATTATGTAGAAATAGCAGAGCCGGTTGGGATTATAGCAGGAGTAACACCAGTTACAAATCCAACATCAACAACAATGTTTAAATCTATAATTTCTGCAAAAACAAGAAATGTTATAATATTTGGATTCCATCCATCTGCACAAAAATGTTCAGTAGCTGCTGCGGAGATTTTAAGAGATGCAGCAATAAAAGCAGGAGCACCAGAAAATTGTATTTTGTGGATACCAGAACCATCAGTTTTAGCTACAAGGCTTTTAATGAACCATCCAGGAGTTAACTTAATTTTAGCAACAGGAGGAACTGGAATGGTTAAAGCGGCATATTCATGTGGAAAGCCAGCATTAGGTGTTGGACCAGGAAATGTGCCATGTATAATAGAAAAAACAGCCAAACTTAGGACTTCCGTAAATGATTTGGTTATGTCAAAAGCATTTGATAATGGAATGATTTGTGCATCTGAGCAAGCAGTTTTAGTTGAAAAAGAAATTCAAAATGAATTTGAAAAATTAATGAAAAATGCAGGATGTTATTTTGTAAATTCTGAAGAAAAAGAAAAAATAAAAAATACGATGTTTGAGTGGAGAGAAGATACTGGATTTAAACTAAAATCAGAAATTCCGGGGAAAAGTTCTTATGAAATAGCAAAGATAGCAGGATTTGAAATACCAAAAGATACAAAAGTAATAGTTGTTCCTGAAGAAGGAATAGGAAGAGAGTATCCTTTTTCAAAGGAAAAGCTAAGTCCAATATTAACTTATTATGTTGTAAATAGCTTTGAAGAAGCAATGGATAAAGCAGAAAGATTACTAGAATTTGGAGGACTAGGTCATACTGCCGTAATACACTCTGAGAATAGAGATAAAATTCTAGAATTTTCAGAAAAAATGAAAGCAGGAAGAATTATTGTAAACTCACCATCAACTCATGGTGGAATTGGTGATATTTATAACACTAATATGCCATCATTAACTTTAGGATGTGGTTCATTTGGAGGAAATTCAACAACAGCAAATGTATCAAGTGTTAACCTTATAAATATAAAAAGAGTTGCAAGGAGGAGAGTAAATATGCAATGGTTTAAAGTTCCAGAAAAAATATATTTTGAAGCAGGTTCAATTGCATACCTAGAAAAAATGCCAGATATAGAAAGAGCATTTATCGTAACAGACCCAGGAATGGTCAAATTTGGATATGTAGATAGAATTTTATACCATATAAGAAAAAGAGAAAAACATGTACATTGTGAAATATTTAGTGAAGTTGAGTCAGATCCATCATTTGATACAGTAAATAAAGGTTTAGAATTAATGAATAACTTTAAACCAGATGTAATAATAGCTTTAGGTGGAGGTAGTAGTATAGATGCAGCAAAAGGTATGTGGTTATTTTATGAACATCCAGATGCAGACCCAGAAGGACTTAAATTAAAATTTATGGATATACGTAAACGTACGTATAAATTCCCAAAACTTGGAGTAAAAGCGAAAATGGTTGCAATACCAACAACTTCGGGAACAGGTTCAGAAGTAACATCATTTTCTGTATTAACAGATAAACAAAGAAATAAAAAATATCCATTAGCAGATTATGAATTAACACCAGATGTTGCAATAATAGATCCTGACTTAGTTATGAGTTTACCAAAATCAATAACAGCAGATACAGGAATGGATGTATTAACACACGCAATAGAAAGTTATGTATCTAATATGGCATCAGATTATACGGATGGGTTAGCTGAAAAAGCAGTAGAATTAGTATTTAAATACTTATTAGAAGCATACGAACATGGAGATAATAAAACTGCTCGTGAAAAAATGCATAATGCAAGTACAATAGCTGGCATGGCTTTTACAAATGCATTTTTAGGTGTAAATCATTCACTAGCTCATAAAATTGGTGCAGAATTTCACTTACCACACGGAAGAATAAATGCAATATTATTACCATATGTTATAAGATATAATAGTTCAAAGCCATCAAAGTTTGTATCATTTCCGAAATACGAATATTTTATAGCAGACCAAAAATATGCTGAACTTGCAAAGAAAATAGGCCTAAAGGCGACTTCCGTAAAAGAAGGAGTCAATTCACTAATATTAAAAGTACAAGAATTAAATGAAAAACTTAATATTCCGAAGTCTTTTAAAGAAGCAGGAATAGACGAAAAAGAATTTATGGCAAAACTAGATTTGCTTGCGGACAGAGCATTTGAAGACCAATGTACAACAGCAAACCCAAGAGTGCCAATAGTTGAAGAAATGAA
Organism: uncultured Clostridia bacterium; assembly: GCA_947631225.1. Classification (GTDB taxonomy): domain Bacteria; phylum Bacillota; class Clostridia; order TANB77; family CAG-508; genus CAG-269. The sequence continues at coordinate 3,524 of CANRKM010000038.1, read as the reverse complement.
ACAAATATTAATAGATAGTTACTATGGAAATGAAGTTTAATGATGCTTTTGGGGACTTAAGAAAAAAAGCATAAATGACTTTTAGGACGAAAAAATCATCATACAACAAAAATACACACTTTAATAAGTGTGTATTTTTTGAAATTTTAAAATATCTAAAATAAATTTATCTTCTTTGTAATTTTTCTATTTCTACTTTATCATCTTCATCTAAATTATTTAAACCAAATTCTAATAAGGATATAACAACTCTATTAAAAGATAAGTTTTTAATATTAGCAAGGTCTTGTATATTTTCTACTATATTTTCTGGTAATCTGAGTGTTTTACTAACTCCACTATAATTTTCTGGTATTTTTAATTTGTTCATATATTAGTTCCATTCCTTCCTAAGGCATAAATCAGGCTTCAAAAGTAAAAATTAAACCTTTGCCTATTTACATATTTTATATTATAAAATAAAATAAATATACACCCAAAAATGCTTGCAAAATAATTGCAAATATGTTAATATAAATGTAGAATAAATTAGAAAGGATGAAAAAAATGGAAAAACAAAAAGATAAAAGTTATTTTAATAATTTAATAAGCTACAGAGGAATAACCTTAATAGCGTTAGTAGTAACAATAATCGTACTTTTGATATTAGCAGGTGTAACTATTGCTATGTTAACTAGTGAAAATGGAATACTAGCGCAAGCACAAAAAGCAAAAGAAAAAACAGAAGAAGCAGAAAAAGATGAAATGAAAGATATAGCGATACTAGAAGAAATGATAGATGGAAAAGGAACTGATATAGAAGAAGTAACAGATAAAAATCCAGGTGTACTTGAATTAGAAGATGACACATATGTAATAAATAGTATAGAAGATTTAGTGGCTTTTGCATCAAATGTAACAGGAGGAGAAACTTATGAAGAGAAAACAGTAAAACTAGGATTCAGTTTAGATTTCAATTCAGTAAAATCATATGTAAATCCATATAGAACAGATTATGGACAATATGGATATAATGGGAAATTAAAAGAAGTGTTGACATCAAGAGATGGTTTTATACCAATAGGTACGAATACAAATGCAGTAGGTTATGAAGGAAAAAGTTTTCATGGAATATTTGATGGGAATGGAAAAATAATAAAAAATTTATATATTAATCAAAAAATGGAAGATAATGAAAAAGATCTTGTAAGTGGATTATTTGGATACAATTATGGTACAATAAAAAAATTAGGAATAGAAAATTGTAATAATAATGGAAGTTTAATAACAAGTGGTATGAATACTTGTCTGCTTGGTGGAATAGTTGGAAAAAATTGTAAAGATATAGAAGAATGTTTTGTTTCTGGAAATGTTGCTTGTATGTGCAATGCAAAAGCTAGATGTGGTGGAATTTGTGCTACATCAGATAGTAATACTAATATAATAAATTGTTATAATTTAACTTCTATAAATTGTACAGGTGGAGAGCAGGTAAATGTCGCGGGTGGAATAGCTGGTAATACATTAGGAAAATTATATAATTGTTTTAATAATGGAAGAGTACTGATGATATCTCAACACAATGACAAGGCAGATAGTTCTTACGTTGGTGGAATTGTTGGTTGGGTTAAGGGTGGGGAGATTAAAAATTGTTATAATTTGAATACTGTTGAATTTAATATCGATTCAAATCTTGGTATATTTTGTTGTGGTTGTATATGTGGACACCTAGATAGTGGTGATTTAAGTAATTGTTTCAATAAGGGAGACATTCATCAATTGAGTCTAAACTGTGAAATAAATTATATTGGATTGATTTTAGGTCTTGCTGTATATGGCACAGTAAATGATTGTTCATCTTTAAATTTTGATAAATATAAAACACATACAAGTGGCGTAGGAGTACAAATTGGTAATGTTACAAAATGTGATGAGTCTAACCTACCAAATATAATAAATATATTAGGAGAAAAATTTAAATTTGTTTCCAATGATTATCCAGTTTTAAGTTGGCAAGTAGAAAATAACTAATAACATAGATATAAAATGCACTAAACTGCGTGTGTCACGCGAAAGTTGATTATAATGTATGAAAATACATTATAATCAACTTTCAAACTATATAAACGATGGTAGTAGGTCTACCGCAATCGCTATTCAGGTAGAGATTGCAAACCACTCTAAGGTGCTGTGCTCAAAAGGTATGGTATTGAGCGTTAGAGAAAAGGCAACAAAAGTTGTCAGGTAAGTATTATGGAGATGAATGACCAAATGAACCACTTACGAAAGCATCGAAAAGTGCAAGACTTCATCAAAATCAAAGTATGGCAATTTGCTTTTACATAAATGAATAAGTTAGATTGAACACTTAGAAGGTAGAACTAGAGACTGATATAACTATAAATATTACAATTTCATTGTAAATGAGATAATAAAAATTAACAAAAATTCTCATATTAAAAAATTTATCGAGGAGTACTGGAATTATCCAGCACTCTTCTTATAGTGCGACAGGCATGTCGCTTAACTAATCGGTGAAAGTCCGTAGTAGAAGTACATATCGCTAACCACATAGAGAAACTTGCAAAAGCAGATATATTTAATTTGCTATTAATAATGAAAGATTAAGAAAGAGAGTGAAATGTAAAAAAAGTCCCATCAAAAATGAGTGAAAATTTTTCACTCATTTTTTTTATAAAAAATAGAGATAAAACATTTGAAAAAGTATCTGATTTAATTACAGAAATTAATAAAGAAGATCTATCGTTGTTAGGTGTAAAAATTGAAGTTCGTAGTGAATATGCTATTGAATATTTAGAGGAAGTATTAGAGAAATAATCCATATAAATCAACAAATTTTAAATATAATGAAAATGGTGAATTAATATGTTCAAATAATCGTAAATTTCATTTTAAATTTGAAAAACATGTAAAAGGTAATAATTATGGATGTACAGAAGAAATATATGAATGTGAAAGTTGTGAAAGATGTCACCATAAGCTAGAATGTTGTCCAAAAGCAAAATTTAACAGGACAATAAGAATAAATAGAGAATTGACATCAATTATTTGTTGTGCTCAAAAATAAAAAAGAAATACATCAAGAAATTATAAAATGTCGTAAAATAAATAAGTTAATGATGAGCATAAAATCTCTTATTTTCTTTATATATCAATTGTTTTAAGCTTTTTTTACCTAAAAAAAATAATAATTATATACTAAAATATTCAAAAAAAAAATTTGCAAATTTTATTGCATTTTTCAAACTTTATTGCTATAATGAGTTTAGATTTTATATCTCGTTAACTTATTTAGTTAATGATAAGTATAAAAATCAATATAATTATTGGTACTACTATATTTGCTATTTTTTAAATGAAAAAATAGAGTACAAAGGAAAGGAAGAAATTTATATGGGAAATTCAAAAAAAGAAAGTGGCATTACATTAATTGCTTTAGTTGTAACGATCGTACTAAACTGCTGGCGCAGTGGTCGTAATAAAGTAAACAATCTCATAAAATATAAAAAAATGCTATTAAAAAA
>CANRKM010000037.1 GCA_947631225.1 uncultured Clostridia bacterium | reverse complement strand
TGTTCTCCCATATAATCCTCCTTAAAATTTAATTAATTATATTATTTACCTTTTAAGGGAATTTATACTTTTTATTTAGAGATTATTACATTCTCTATCTCATTTGGATTGTTAATTATATATATTTCTACCATATCTTTTATGTCAAAACCATTATATTCTTGTTTTTGTAAAGCATAATACATATCTGTATTTTCTTTTACCTTTATTTCATAGTCATTTATAATTTTTCCATTAAACCTTTTCTTTTTTATTTTAATTTTTTCTTCTAAATTAATAATTATTGCGTCATCTTTAATAACATATTTATTTATCATTTCCTCTGGGTAATCTATATTTAAAATAATATTTGCCTTTGATAAAGCTCTTTTCTTATTATTTGTAATTGTTATAATTATTCCATTTTCATCATATAACATTTTTTGAAGATTTTTAAAATAATCGCTTTTTGTCGTTACAATATTTACCATCTTAAATTTTTTTGATAAATTTTCTATTAATTTTATTACCCATTTATCTACATCATTTACAGTAATACTAATTAAACTGTCCTTTTCTTTTATATTATTTTGTATACATATATTTTCTAAAAAATCTTCTATAATTACCTTAAATAGATATCTTCCTTGAATTATATCTATCCCATTACTATATAATAAATTTAAAAATTCATCATTTTTTTTTAAACTTTTAGACACAATCGCTTTATTACTATTATTGTTTTTTAAAATCTTGTTTATTCCATTTACAATCTTGACCTTTTTTGATATTTTCATTTTATCTACTTTTTGCTTTATTAGTATTTGGTCATTTTTTAACATTACCTTGCCAAATAGCTTTCTTTTATCTAATTCTTTAATTAAAAAAACTTGCATATAATTTCACCTAATGAAATATATGCAAGCTAAAATTTAAATATAACTTAAATATTTTTTTAGTCTTTTCTAAGTTTTTTATTTTTTTATTGCTAATATTTTAAATTTAATAACACCTTCTGGAGCATCTACTTCTACTATTTCTCCTTTTTTCTTTCCTAATAATGCCTTTCCTACTGGAGATTCGTTAGATATTTTGTTTTCTGCTAAATTTACCTCTGTTGAACCAACAATAGTATATTCTATATCTTCATCAAATTCTACATCATGTAATTTAACACAATTTCCAATTTGAACAGTTTTTGTGTCAATTTCTTTTTCGTTTATTACTTTAGCATTTCTTAACTTTGCTTCTAATTCTGTAATTTTTGCTTCATTTTCTGATTGTGCACTTTTTGCTTCATCATATTCAGCATTTTCAGATAAATCTCCAAATCCTCTAGCAACTTTAATTCTTTCTGCAATTTCTGTTCTTTTTTCTGTTTTTAAATAATTTAATTCTTGCTCTAATTTATCATACCCTTCTTGTGTTAAAATAACTTCTTGTACATCTTCCATTTTTAATCATCCTTTCTGTTTAATTACAAGGTATATCTTGTAATTTTGTTAATCATTTTGATTTTTTTTAGCTTTAGGCAATTTTTCTTTTTCATTTTGGAAAAAGTTTGTTACAACTCCAATACTAACTATATATAAGCCTATTGCAATACTACTTGTAACTCTACCAAATGGTATTCTGGTTATTGCAACTATTGCAAAAAATACTAATTCTGTAATAATTGGTGTTAAAATTCCTGTTAATAGTACTTTTTTTATACCTATTTTATTATATACAATTACAAAATATAATAAGACTAATGAAAAAGTAACTATTCCTGGTAATATATATGGTTTTAAAATATCTCTTATTCTAGTATTGGCAATGCTTATTACACTTACATCTTCATTTAAAATGTTTGATGAATATTTTTCATTTATTTTATTTACAATATTTTCTTTTTCTTCATCAGAAATTTCTGTTGAACTTATAATTACTGAATTTTCAAACCATTCATTTTTTTGAACTTTTGCTTTTTTGTCTTCTAATACAGACTTGGCTATTTCTTTTACTTCTTCTATGTTAAATCCAGTATTATTTGTTACAACAATTTGTTGTCTGTTAGAATACATAAGTTCTATGTTAAATCCTTTAATTCCAGTTACTATTGCTCCAACAATAATTACTATTGCTATAATAATATATAATATTTTTGCTTTTTTTTGTTCCATTCTTTTCATTCCTTTCTACCTAGTCTAGCATATCTCTGGTTAATAAGTAGCTATAAATTATACTTAAAAGTATTCCCCAGAACATATTCATTCCGAATGTTGTTATTTTAGTCCATTTAATAAATACAAAAACTATTGATATTATAAAAATAGGTAATAATCTCATTATCCATGATTTTAACTTATCCACATTTATTTTGTCTTCTTTTTTGTTTAGTAAACTATACGTTAATATATAATTTATAATAAATATTATTACTGAAGCTGTTATACTTTCCATTGTTACTTCTACATTTGTATATCTTATTATTAATAAATATAATGCTATAAAACCAATATATGCAATAGCTGCAATTAAACCTTTTAATTTATATTTTATTATATATATAACTAGTCCTATTAATATAATTACACCTGTTACAATTAAAATTTTTTGAATAGTATTTTCTGTTATATCAGTATTAATATAACTATTTGTCGAAATTTTATATGTTAAAGGCATTTTGCCTGATTTTACAAGTAATGCTATAGTTGATGTAGACCTTAATTGGTCTGAAATTTCTTCTGAGTCTGTTGTAGCTCTTCCCATTGATAAGCTAATAATTCCATTTTCGATTGGATCATCAAAACTTGTTGTTATCATGTCATTTGTATCTATTGCAAGCACTATTTTCTTTTGCTCTTCTTCGGCATTTTCATCAGTGCTTTCTTCACTTGAATTTTCAGTACTTGCTTCATCTGCAGTATTTTCCTTATCTTCCTTAGTTGCATTTTCGTTATTTGAATCTTCTTCTTCATTTTGCATTTCAGTTTCTGCTTCAACTGCATTCTCATCCGTAGTTTCATTTTCAGATTCTGTATTTTCTTCATTTTCACTTTCATCTTCTGGTTTTGTTGCATATTCCCCAGTACTTAATTCTTTTAATTTATTTGTACCCTCTTTATTAAATGCTATTTGTAAATATACTATTGTACCATTTTGATCTGTATTATATGCTGATGAAATGTCTTTTATATTGTCATTTGTTATAAATACATTTGAACTATCTTCTGAATCTCTTATTTCAAATTTTGATATTTGCAAAATATTACTTACAGTATGATCAGTTTCACTGTCTTCTGGTATTTGTAATGTTATTGTACCATTTTGAGTATCTAAGCTTAAATTATAATCTTCTACATTTAAATAATTTAATCTTTTTTCTATTATAGATTTACATTTTTCATAATTTTCTAAAGTCAAACTCTCTTCTGAATTTACTTTGTTTTCTGTTTTAGTAAGTGAATTTGATTCTATATCACTATCTGAATATGTATCTGTATTCCCCATAAGTTCACCGTCTGAATCTTTTACTTCAACAGCATCGCTTACTTCAAAAACTAATTCTCTATAACCTTTTAAATCTTTGGCTAATTCATACTCTTTTATTTTATTTACCATTTTATTAGCATCTTGTTTATATACTCCTACAAATGATACTAAACATATTATTAATATTGCTAAAATTTCTGTTATTAATTTTAATTTATTTTTTTTCAATTTTGTCTCCTCCTTAAATTTATGTTATTTTTTATAAAGTTATTTTATATGAAGTTTTATATACTTTTCATACTTTAACTTTTATTAAACTTTTTCTATTTTAGCCTAATTTCAAAAAAATATCAATATTTTTTTGAAATTTTTTTGTTTTTATTATATAATTATACAAAATTTAAAAGAGGTTCTATAATATAAAGATTTTTCATCAAATTTTTTATATTTAAATTTATTACCTCAAAAAGAAAGGAATGATGATTATGTCAAGTATATTAAATTATTTATTTGAAACAAATGCAATCAAATTTTGCCCAGAAAATGAACCATTTTGGCTTACATCTGGAAGACCATCACCATATTTTTTCAATAGCCAATATGTGTATGGTAGCGAAAAAGAAGCTTCTGATTTTTTAATTTATATAACAGAAGAATTAGCTTTAATTAATGAAGGAAAAACAAACAAATTAGATTTACCCAAAAAACTTTTAGACAAAGTCCTAAATCAATATAATTCAAACAGAATTTATAATGATGTTATAAATCAGATGAAACAATATATTGAAAATAATATTGGTGTAGATAATTTTGAATATGTATCTGGTGGTGAAAGAAGAGATTGGTATTTTTCTGTAATACTAGCATATTTATTGAACAAACCTCATCTTACAATATTTAAAGATATGTCCGCAATTGTTAGCGATTCATCTTTTTCAAAAACAGAAGATATTTGTGACTTAAAAGGAAGTAAAGTCTTACATTTGGCTGACCTGATTACAACAGCTTCAAGTTACATAAAAATGTGGGTTCCAATTATTAATAAATTAAATGGACATATGGAAAATACCTTAGTTATAATAGATAGAAATCAAGGTGGAAAAGAAATTTTAAAAGAAGTTAATGTTAAAATGCATGCATTAGCAACTGTTGATAAAGCCCTTTTCCAAAAGGCACATGAACTTGGTGTAATAAATGAAAAACAACTTGAAATGGTAACTAAATATTTTGATAATCCAGATGAAACTATGAAACAGTTTACAATAGAACATCCAGAATTTATTGAAAACAGCCTAAAATCAAGTAATGAAAGAACTTTAAAAAGAGTACATACTTTTATTGAAGAAAATCCATATGGACTTAAGTTTTAAGATGGTCAATGGGGCGGTCAATGGGGACGTGCTTTTTTGACACACGAAGTGGTCAATGACCATTCATGTGTCAAAAAAGCACGTCCCCATTGACCGCCCCATTGACCGCCCCATTGACCTTAAAACTTAATCAATTCATTTTTATTTTGCCTATTATTTCATTTACATCCTCAATATTATGTCTTTTTAGGTAACTTTCTATTCCCTCCACTGCTTTTGGTGCTGCATATGGGTCTATAAAGTTACCACATCCTATAGAAACTGCTGTGCTACCTGCAAGCATAAATTCAACAGCATCATCTCCGCTTACAATTCCGCCTAAGCCTAGTATTGGAATATTTACTTTTTGAGCAACTTGATATACCATTCTTACTGCAACAGGTTTTATAGCTGGTCCTGAAAGACCACCTGTATTATTAGCAAGAACTGGTCTTTGTTTTTCTATGTCAATTTTCATTGCAAGCAAAGTATTTATTAAAGAAACCCCATCTGCTCCCGCATCTTCAACTGCTTTTGCAGTTTCTGTTATATCTGTAACATTTGGTGTTAATTTTACAATTAAAGGTTTATCTAATACTTTTCTACATTCTGATGTTACATTTCTTACACCCTCATATGTAGTTCCAAATGCTAAACATCCTTGTTTTACATTTGGACAAGATAGATTAAGTTCTACTCCATCTATATCTAATGTATTTAAAATTCTGCATAGCTCCACATAATCTTCAACAGTATTTCCACAAGCATTAACTATAATTTTTGTATCATATTTTCTTAAAAATGGTAAATCATTTTGGGCAAAATACTCTACTCCTGGATTTTGTAATCCTATTGAATTTAACATACCTGCTGGTGTTTCACATACTCTTGGTGGCTTGTTACCATTTTTTGGCTTTAAAGATGTTCCTTTTGTTATAACAGCACCTATTTTTCCTAAATCATAAAAATCACTAAATTCTCTTCCATATCCAAAAGTACCAGAAGCTACTGTTACCGGATTTTTTAGTTTTATTCCTGCTAAATTAACTTCTAAATTCATTTTAATTCCTCCATTTCAATTTTTTTTACATTCTACATTGAGTATGATTTTTTTTACATCTGTCCAAAATTGTAATTATTTTTCAACACCTAAAATTCCACATAGTTTGCATCAAATACAGGACCTGCTTTACAAACATTTACATATTCTGGATTTTCTTTTGGCGATTGTGCTGTTTTTACTGAACATCCTACACAAGTTCCCATTCCACATGCCATTTTTTCTTCTAATGAAACTTGACATGGTATGTTTTTTTCTTTAGCTAATTCTTTTACAGCTCTAAGCATTGGAAGTGGTCCACATGCATATATGCTGTCTATTTTTTTATTTTCAATATCTTGTTTTAAAAAGTTAATTGCAAAACCATTTTTTCCATAGCTTCCATCATCTGTTGCAATTACAAAGTTACTTGAAACTTCATTAAATTCTTTTTCTAAAATTACTAAATCTTTATTTCTAAAACCTAGATATATATTTACATTTTTTTTTTCATTTTTTGCTTGTTTTGCAAGTTCATACAATGGGAATATTCCTATTCCTCCACCAATTATTCCTAAATTTTGAAATTTAGAATAATCGAATGTTCCATATCCTAAAGGTCCTATAATATCAATTAAATCTCCTTCTTTTTTCTTAGAAAGCAAAGTTGTTCCTTTTCCTTTTACTTGAAAAAT
>CANRKM010000036.1 GCA_947631225.1 uncultured Clostridia bacterium | reverse complement strand
AAGAATAGAAATAGAAAAAGTAATGGAAGAAACAAGAATAATGTTAAAAGGTTTAGCACCAGAAAATTATGAAATAAAAAAAATAGAAAACAAACTTGCCAAAACGTTACAAAACAAAACTATAATTATAAATCCAGAAATAATTAAATATGATAAAAAAGTTTTAAGATATGTTATTTTACATGAATTTTGTCATTTAAAATACAAAACACATTCAAAAGGATTTTTTAATATGATGGAAAAATACATGAATGACTACGAGGACTATGATTGTATATTAAATGTTGCATAACTCATAATTTATTTTCTTTATTCCTATTGACATATTCAATCTTTAAGTGATATACTATTAAAGTAGAAAAATATATCTAATAAAATCAAAGACAAGTTTTTAATATATATATTTATTCGCACATTGAAAATTTAATAAGAAAGAGGTGTATGATTATGAATAGTTTAATCATAATCGCTACTTTCTTAATCTCACTTGCAATAGGTATAGTTGTTGGAATGATAACTAGAAAGAAAGTTGCAGAATCTAAAATTGAGAGTGCTGAAAATGAAGCTAAACGAATAGTAGATTTAGCTAAGGTTGAAGCTGAAAACATGAAAAAAGAAGAGATATTTAAAGCTAAAGAAGAAATTATGAGTAACAGAAAAGAATTAGATCAAGAGATTAAAGAAAGAAGAAGCGAGATTCAAAAACAAGAATCGAGAATGATTCAAAAAGAAGAAAACTTAGACAAGCGTTCCGAAAGTTTAGAAAAAAAGGAACAAGATTTAGACAAAGAATATGAAAGTCTAGAAAACCAAAAGAATGAGGTAAATGAGCTTTACGAAAAGCAAGTCGAAGAGCTTCAAAGAATTGCTTCATTAAGTAAAGAAGATGCAAGAAAGTTATTATTAACAGAAATGGAAAAAGAAATAACAGCTGAAAAGGCAAAATTAATCAGAGAATTAAATCAAAAGGCAAAAGATGAAGCTGATAAAAATGCGAAGGAAGTTATAACATATGCAGTACAAAAATGTGCAGCTGACCATACATCAGAAACAACAGTTTCAATAGTAAATCTTCCAAATGATGATATGAAAGGAAGAATAATAGGAAGAGAAGGAAGAAACATAAAGGCATTAGAAACATTAACAGGAATTGATTTAATAATTGATGATACTCCAGAAGCTGTAATTCTATCAGGATTTGACCCATTAAGAAGAGAAGTTGCAAGAATTGCTCTTGAAAAATTAATTGAAGATGGAAGAATTCACCCAGCAAAGATTGAAGAGATGGTTGAAAAAGCAAAGGAAGAACTAAACACAATCATCAAAGAAGAAGGAGAAAGAGCAGCATTAGAAGCAGGAGTAAATAATCTACATCCAGATTTAATCAAATTACTTGGAAAGCTTAAATACAGAACAAGTTATGGTCAAAATGTTTTAAGCCATTCTATAGAAGTATCTAATTTAGCAAGAATAATGGCAGAAGAATTAGGACTAGATGCTAAGAGAGCAAGACGTGCGGGATTACTTCATGATATAGGAAAAGCTTTAGACCATGATATGGAGGGAACTCATATTCAAATAGGTGTGGACATTTTAAAGAAATACAAAGAAAATCCACTTGTTATAAATGCAGTTGAAGCACATCACGGAGATGTTGAACCTGAAACGATGGAAGCAGTTTTAATACAAGCAGCAGATGCGATTTCAGCATCAAGACCTGGTGCAAGAAGAGAAACACTAGAAGCTTACATAAAAAGATTAGAAGGTCTAGAATCTATCGCAGATTCATTTGAAGGTGTTGAAAAATCATTTGCAATTCAAGCGGGTCGTGAAGTAAGAATAATTGTAAAACCAGATAAAATTTCAGATGACCAAATGACAGTATTAGCAAGAGATGTATCAAAACGTATAGAAGATGAAATGGATTATCCAGGGCAAATTAAGGTTAACATTATAAGAGAAAAACGAGTTGTAGATTATGCAAAATAAAAAAAACCCAAAAAGAAAATAATTTCTTTTTGGGTTTTTTTGGTAATACGAAGAGTATATTGTTTAATAATAATTTTACCTTTAATAAATTTTTATATATCTTTCTTTACATTTAAAGAAATTTATTATATAATACGCCTAAAAAGATAAATAAAAATTTATATAAGGAATTAGAAGATAAATAAAAAGAATATTTTATTTGGGACGGAGGAAGAATGTATTTCGATAAAAGAATTTTATATGTTATTTTGGTAATAATGATATTATCTGGATTAGCCAATTATCTAACAGATACAGGTGCACTTTTAGGACTTTTATATACAATTCCAGGAGTTTTAATTGCAATAACATTTCATGAATTTGCACATGCAAAAGCGGCAGATATGTTGGGAGATGACACTCCAAGAATGGAAGGAAGACTATCTTTAAATCCATTTTCACATTTAGAACCAGTTGGTTTTGTAATGTTATTATTTGCAGGCTTTGGATGGGGAAAACCAGTTCATGTAAACCCAAGAAATTACAATAGAGATATAACAATAGAAAAAGCAGATGCGATAGTTTCAATAGCAGGACCAGCGATGAATTTTATTTTAGCTATTATATTTACTATAATATATTTTTCTATAGCCAAAGTTGCTGAAGCAACAATGTATACAAATAATGTAATTTCAATAATAATGCAAATGATAGTATATGTAATAACTATAAACATAGGACTTGGAGTTTTTAATTTAATTCCGCTTCCACCATTAGATGGTTCAAAAGTTATAAAACCTTTATTACCATATAATGCTAAAAGTTGGTTTGAATCTAATGAAAGAATATTTTATATTATTTTTATAGTATTATGGATAACAGGAATAGCAGGAAATATAATATCTCCTATTATTAATTTAATATTTAGGGGAATAATAAAACTAGGAAGCCTAATTTTTGGAATTAGTTTATAAGAATTTTAATATTCAAAAAAATTTATTGAAAAAAAATACAAATTATGGTAAACTGCATATAAATGTAAAAGAAAAAGAGGTGAAAAAATGGTAAAAGCATATGCTAAGTCTGATGTCGGAAAAGTTAGAGATACCAATCAAGATAGTTTTTATATTACTGATGATCAATTTTCAAATTTACATTTATTTATATTAGCAGATGGTATGGGTGGATGTAATGCTGGTGAAATAGCAAGTAAATTAGCAGTAAGTTGTAGCAAAAGCTATATAGAAAATAACATTAAAGAAACATCAAAAGATAAAGAAAGTCTTATTCAACTTATTCGGAAGCAGTATAGAATATGCAAACATGGTTGTCTATGAAAAGTCACTCGAAAATAAAGAACTTGTTGGAATGGGTACTACGATGGAGATTTGTTTAATATATAATAATAGAGCATATATTGCCCATGTGGGAGACAGCAGAATTTATAGAATAAGAAAGGAAACAATAAGGCAATTAACTCAAGATCATAGTTATGTACAAACTCTAGTAAAACAAGGAACCATTACTAAGGAAGAAGCAAGTCATCATCCTAAAAAAAATATACTAACAAAGGCATTAGGATGCAATGCTTTTGTAGAGCCAGATGTAATGGTAAGGGGGTTTCAAAAAGAAGATATATTAGTTATATGTTCAGATGGACTTACAAATATGGTAACACAAGAAGACATATACAATATTGCAAAAAGTAATTTTGAAATTGCTCCAAAAGAATTAATAGATTTAGCAAATGGGAATGGTGGAATAGATAATGTTACAGTTATAACAATAAAAAATTTATAATAAACAAACATTTCAAAAGAAAGGAATGTATAAAATGAATTTAGAAGGAAGATTGTTAGGAAATAGATATGAAATTATAGAAAAAATAGGAAATGGTGGAATGGCAATGGTTTATAAAGCCAAATGTCATGTGTTAAATAGATTAGTTGCTGTAAAGATTTTAAGAGATGAATTTACAACAGATGAAGAATTTATAAAAAGATTTGAAGTAGAAGCACAAGCAGCAGCAAGTATAACGCACCCAAATATAGTATCAGTTTATGATGTAGGAAAAGATGGAAATCTTTATTACATTGTAATGGAGCTTATTCAAGGAAAAACTTTAAAAGAAATTATAGTAGAAGAAGAAGGACCGCTTCCATGGAGATGGTCGGTAAATATTGCAATACAAATTGCGTCTGCTTTGGAAGTTGCACATAAAAATAATATTGTACATAGAGATATAAAACCACATAACATAATAATTACGGAAGATGGAGTTGCAAAAGTTACAGATTTTGGAATAGCAAAAGCTGTATCAAATTCAACAATAACGGCATTTGGGACAACAATTGGATCTGTACACTACTTTTCACCAGAACATGCTAGAGGTGGATATACAGACAGTAAGTCAGACTTATATTCTTTAGGAATTGTAATGTATGAAATGCTTACAGGCAGAGTGCCATTTGATGCAGATACACCAGTCTCGGTAGCTTTAAAACATATGCAAGAGGAACCAAAACCACCAAAAGAATTAAATGAAAATATACCAGATGCGTTAAATGATGTTATTTTAAAGGCAATGAGAAAAGACCCAAATTTGCGTTATCAAACAGCAACTCAAATGCTTAACGATTTAAGAAGAGTACTTAAAGAACCAGATGGAAGTTTCGTGGATAATGAAGATTATTCTGACATGCCAACTCAAAAATTATCAATAGATGAAATAGAAAAAGAGGCAAATAAAAAAACAAATAAAAATCATAATAAATTTGTATCCTTTATAATAAAACATAAAGTATTTTCAGCAATTGTTGGTTTAATTTTATTGTTTGCTATAAGTTTTGGAGGAACACTTTTATATTCAAATATAACAAATCCTAAAGAAGTTATTTTGCCAAGTTTAGTTGGAATAAGTAAAGAAGAGGCAGAGCAAATAACGAATGAATTAGGATTAATATTAGAAATTTCATCAGAAGAATATAATAACGAATATGCAGAAGGATATATAATTTCACAAACACCATTATATAGTGATAATTATAATATAAAAATGGGATCGACAATAAAAATTGTTGTAAGTAAAGGAATAGAGAAAGCAATTGTTCCAGATGTTGTTGGAAAAAATGAGGCAGATGCAATAAAACTATTAGAAGAAGCAAAATTGAAATATGAAATAGTAGAGGAAGAAAGCAAAAAGATAGAAGCTGGGTATGTTATAAGTCAAGAAACTGAGAAAGACACAGAAGTATTTGCAGGAGATACAGTTGTAATACATATAAGTACAGGAGTAAAAAAATCAGCAGTTGAGTCAGTTATAGGAAAATCTGAAGAAGAAGCAAAGAAAACTCTTTCTGGACTTGGTTTAAAAGTGGAAGTTGTATATGACGAAGATTTGACTAAAGATAATGGAGTTGTACTAAAACAAAGTGTAGACCCAGGCAAAGAAGTTGAAGAAGGAACTTCAATTACTATAACTGTAAATAAAATTTCAGAAACAAAAACAGCAACTTTAACAGTTAATATTAAATCTCTATTAGGTGGAAAAGTAGATTATGAAAATTCAAACAGTACAGATGAAAATGGAACTTCAGGAAGCCAAACTGTTAAGAAAGTTAGAATAAAAATAATGGCAGGAGAGGAAATGATTTGTGATGAAGAAACTGATCCTACTATGACAAACTTTATACAATCAATTTCTGGAAGAGGCACTGTAAGGGTTAAAGTTATAATAGATGATTTAAAGAAATGGGAGCGGAGATATTAACTTAAATACTACAACTAGATATACTGTAGATTAAAACAAAAATCCTGATATTAAATTATCAGGATTTTTGAAAATATAAAGTAATATAAACATAAAAATCAATTTAAAATTGTGATAGAAAAGGGAGAGATTAATATGGTGGAAGTATCAACTTCGTTACTAAGTTGTGAAAATGGAAAAGAAGCGGAAGTAATATTAGGGTTAGAAAAATCAGGAACAGATTATTTTCATATAGATGTAATGGATGGAAAATTTGTAGAGAAAGATACATATGAACGAATGAAAGAGATATCATCATATATAAAAAGAATTTCAAATTTGCCAATAGATGTTCATTTAATGGTAGAAGATGTAATACCATCAATAGAAGATTTTATAATAGTAGAACCTAATATAGTAACTTTTCATTTAGAAACTTGTAAAAATGATGAAGAAGTATTTCAAGCAATAGATTTAATAAAACAAAATAACTCAAGAGTTGGAATATCGATTAAACCAAATACAAAAATAGAAGAAATTTATAAATATTTACCATATATTCATGTTGCTTTAATTATGACAGTAGAACCAGGAAAAGGTGGACAAACTTTAATTACAGATATGGTAACTAAAATTCAAAATTTAAATACATATATAAAAGAAAATAATTTAGATGCTGTAATAGAAGTTGATGGAGGAATAAATTTAGCAACATGTGAAAAGGTAAAACAAGCAGGAGCAGAAATACTGGTTTCTGGAACTGCAATTTTAATGGCAAAAGATTATAAAGAAATTATAAATGAATTAAAAAAATAGGACCTGTAATTTGTTTTTACAGGTCTTTTATTTTAATCTATAAAAAATTCATTATTATTTATTTTTTTAATATAATCTTTATCATCTATATGCATTAAAAATACTTTTGTATTATTTGATTTTATTTTTCTTAAATCTTGAATAGCATTTTCAAAATTAAGGTGAGCATTTGAATTTTTGGAAACATCAACATAAAATTTATCGCAATCTTTTAAATAAGGGAAAAATGGTTCTAATGTTATAGTATCTCCAGTATAGACGATGTTTTTATTATTTACTCTTAATTTAAAACCATAACTATCTAAATCTTTTGCATGTTCCGTTTTTATAAATTCTAGATTATCACTATAGGTTTTTAACTCGTAGCTTTCTTCAGGTGTGCCAGTAATATCTAAAAAAGTTTTAATATTTTTACATTTAGAATATACTGTAATTTTTTTATTAAATACAAACCACATATAAAGTATTAGTTGACTTAATGTTCCTGCATGGTCATTATGTAAGTGTGTAATTATTACATCTATTTGTTCATATTTATTAAGGTTAAAATTATTTTTTAATTTTCCAAATACAGTAAATCCGACAATCAATTAAAATAAATTTATTTCCAATTTCTATATATGCTGAATTATTATTATCTCCAAATCCTGCATCTTTACCTAAAAAAGTTAATGTTGAGTTCATTTTTACTATCATTCCTTTCTTGCCTTCGCTTCGCTACGTCTACGAAAGGCACAAATCTGTATGAAAAATTTT
>CANRKM010000035.1 GCA_947631225.1 uncultured Clostridia bacterium | reverse complement strand
TCAATTATACGTCTTGCAACATCTTTATTTACATATTCTAAATTAACTATTACAGATTTTTTTTCTTTTAAAAATCCACATATTTCTTCTGATTGCTCAAAACTTGTTGGTTGAGAAATAACCATTCTCACCGATTGTGATTGTGGCATAGCAACTACTTTATTATTTCTTTTTATAAAGCTTTTCTTTTCTTCTACTGGTTCCTCTTCGTAATCATAATCATATACGTCTTCTTCATCTACATCATCTTCCTCAGCCTGATCCATTCCAAATAAATTCCATACTTTGCTCATGATTGCACCTGACATTTTATCTCCTCCTAAACACATATGTGTCTCTTTATTATTTTCAATATAAATAAGTATCTAACATTTTTTTCCAAAAGTCAATAGTTTTTATTAAATGTATTTTTTTTTTAATATTGTTGTAATATATTTGTAATATTTAACTGTCTGGATATAATAAAATTGTATCATATTGCTGTATTTTGTTATATTTTTCTATATCAATATTAAGTGCTTTTAATTCGTCTGTATTATAAGTTGTTATTATCGAATATTTGTCATTTCTTTTTAATACCTTTACAATTACTTTTTCGTTTTGATTTGTCTTCTTTCTAACTACATATTTTAGACCTTTTTCATCTTCTAATATAGTTGAATTTGGTACTCTTAAACCAGAAGCACTCCACCATGTAATATTAAATGAAATTTTTCTATACTCAATTAATTCTTCTGTCAACTTTTTTAATTCCAAAACTATTAACACTTTATCATTTTCTTGTTTTGAAATATATACAATATTTGAATCTACTTCCTCTCCACTTGATAAAGTTACTGTTATTTTGTCTCCTATTTCTGCTTGCTTTGCAGTATCACTATTTAGAATTGTTGCAATATAGCATTTAAAATTATCAATTATTTTTCCTTTTTCTCCGTGATGTTGAAATTATTTTTCCTGTTTTTAAATCCAATTTATTTAATACTTCTTCTGTTAAATTGCTAAAGTCTGCTGTGGTAAGTACTTGTTCTAGTCCATCTACTCTATATGATACTGCCCCTGAAACTGGTGCTAAAACATATTCAGAGTCTGCTGTTAATTTTTTTTCATATTCTTCTTTTTGCTTGGTTAATTCTTGTATATATGAACCACTTTGGCTTAAATTTCCCGCTATTTTTGCCTTTTTGCTAATAATTTCTTGTAATTCTTTTTTATATTCAGAAATTGTATGTACATCTGTTAAAGTATTTATGTTTTGTATCTTATCATCTATTTGTTTTTCCAAATTTTTTATATCTGTCGGTAATATTGCAGGTTGTTTTTCTAATGCCTCTTGAATTTTTAAATCTATTTCTTGTATTTTTGCTTTTGTCTCTTCTTCTGCAGTACTACTGTATCTAAATACCGTTTCTCCTTTCGCAACTCTTTCCCCTTCTGATATTATTGGTGTTAACTCATTTTTGTAATTATTGCCTTGTAATACCGTTTCATTTCTTATTATATATCCTGTTGCAGTTTCTTCAAGTGCTAAAACTCCGCTTATCTATTGTAACAATTTCATTTGGTGATTTTAGTAATAAATAAATAGAATACAATATATATATTAAAATCACTACAAAAATCAAATATATTATATATTTTTTCTTTATTTTTTTCTTTTTTCCCTCTTTAATATTAGTAATTTTACTCAAAATTTTATCCCTCCAAAATAATATTTATATTATTTTGTGTTTTTTCTAAGCCGTTAATCACTTTTTTATTTTCTATTCTCCTAAACCATGTAAGTTGACGTTTAGCATATCTTCTTGATTCTTGTTTTATCTTCTCTATTGCTTCTTCTTTTGTTATTTTGTTTTCTAAATATTCTACTATTTCTTTATATCCTATTGCTTGCATTGCTGTTGGAAATGTAGGATATTTTTTTATTAAGTCTTCTACTTCTTTTATTAACCCTTGCTCTATCATAATATCTACTCTTTTGTTTATTCTTTCATATAAAATTTTTCTATCAATATTTATTTCATAAATATGAAAGTCATATTTTATTTCTTTTTTCCTAGATGTTTTATCTTGTTCTGTTTTAGTCTTTCCCGTGGATTTATATATCTCTAAGATTCGTATTATTCTTTTTTTGTCATTTGGACTAATTTTTTCCATAGCCTTTTTATCTATCTTTTTTGCTTGTTCATATAATTCTTTTAGTCCGTTTTTCAGTTTTTGCTATATTCATTAACTCTTCTCTATATTTTTCGTCAAATTTTATATCTTCATATTCTATTCCATATATTAGACTATTTACATATAATCCCGTTCCTCCAACAATTATTGGAACTTTACCTTTTTCTAGAATTTCTTTTATAGCACTTTCTGCTCTTTTTTTATATTCAGCTACACTAAACCTTTGAGTAGGTTTTATTTCATCTATCAAATAGTGTTTTATACCTTGCATTTCTTCTATAGTAGGCTTTGCTGAACCTATATTTAGGTCTTTATAGACTTGCA
Organism: uncultured Clostridia bacterium; assembly: GCA_947631225.1. Taxonomy (GTDB): domain Bacteria; phylum Bacillota; class Clostridia; order TANB77; family CAG-508; genus CAG-269. Next base: position 4,962 of record CANRKM010000035.1, on the reverse strand, counting down.
TTGAATCACATGATACTATTTCTCCATTAATCTGTTTTGCAAGTTCTATTGAAAGTGAAGTTTTGCCAGATGCCGTAGGGCCTATTATTACTATTACTTTTGGTTTCATATTTCTCCTTTTTTGAAAAATATAATCTTTGCATTTTATTTAATTTTTGTTTGCATTTAATATATTAATTATTCCATTTTGGAAGTCCTTTAAATATATTATTTCAAATATTATTGCAATTATTATTACAATACTTAAAATTATTATTTTTCTTTTTATTTTTTTGTCATTTTCTCCATCATCTATTTCAAACTTAATGCCTGCAATATGTGGCAAACTTAAATATCCATTTATAGGAATAAATATTAATAATGCAATTTTTCTTACTTCTTTTAATATATCTATATTGGGATATTCTATTCCAGATTTTGATATATTAAATATAATTAATGTCACTATACTTAAAATACCTAATCCTATTATCATAAAAATTATTTTATCACTACTTTTTTCAAAATTTTTTTCATTATTCCATGTCCAAAATAATAGTACAGTAAAAAGCACTACTATTATTATATATATCATTACATTCATTTATTACTCCTTTTTTCTTTTTAGTTCCTCTCTTTATTTAATTCCACCATTTGTTAATTTTATTTGCTTTTTTTATTGTTAATTATCTTCATTTGTATTTTCTTCAAAAAACCTTTTAAAGCTTTCTTCATTTATTTTTTCTTTTCTTAATAATTCTTCTGCTACTTCATCAAGTTTGTCCATATGCTCTTTTAAGATAATTTGTGCATCATTGTATGCAGTATCTATTAATTTTTTTACTTCTACACCAATTTTATCTCCCATATCTTTTCCAAACATATCTAATGGATATTCTCCATTTTCATTTTTTAGTGAAATTGGTCCTATTTCTTCATTCATACCATATTTTACAATCATGTCTTTTGCAATTTGAGTTGCAACTTCTATGTCATTGCTTGCACCTGTTGAAATATCGTTTAAAGCTATTTTTTCCGCTGCTCTGCCACCCAATAATGCAATTAGCTTTTCTTCCATTTCTGTTTTTGATATATAAGATTTGTCTTCATCTGTTTTGTACATTGTATAGCCACCTGCCATACCTCTTGGTATTATTGAGATTTCTTTTACCTTTTTTTGAGTTGGTAAATACCAACTTACTATTGCATGGCCTGCTTCATGGTATGCAGTTAAGCGTTTATCTTTGTCAGATATTACTCTTGCTTTCTTTTCTAATCCAACTGTTACTTTCTTAACAGCTTCTTCTATATCATCTTCCATTATTTTTTTGTGTTCATTTTTTGTTGCAATTATTGCAGCTTCATTTAAAATATTTGCGAGTTCTGCGCCTGTGAAACCTGCTGTGTCTTCTGCTATGCTTTCTAAAGATACATTATCATCTATTTTTTTGTCTTTACTATGAATTTTTAAAATTTCTTCTCTTCCTTTTTTGTCTGGTGCAGGAATTGTTATTTGTCTATCAAATCTTCCTGGTCTTAAAAGTGCTTTATCTAACATTTCTGGTCTATTTGTGGCAGCAAGTACAATTATTGTTTCTTCTGATGAAAATCCATCCATTTCTACTAATAATTGATTTAATGTTTGATTATTCTCAGATTCTGCTCCACTTCCATTCGTTCTTCTTGATCCTATTGCATCTATTTCATCTATAAAAACAATACATGGTGCCATTTTTCTAGCTTTTTCAAATAACTTCCTAACTCTTGATGCTCCAAGTCCTGCAAACATTTCTATAAATTCTGACCCACTCATTGAAATAAATGGTACTCCCGCTTCTCCTGCTATTGCTTTTGCAATTAATGTTTTACCTGTACCTGGTTTTCCATAAAGTAAAACTCCTTTTGGAATTTTTGCTCCCATTTCTATAAATTTTTTTGGTTCTTTTAAAAATTGTACAAGTTCTACCATTTCTTCTTTTTCTTCATCTAAGCCTGCAACATCTGTAAATTTAACTTTTGTTTTTCTTTCTGTTTCATTATATATTTCGCCTTTATCACCTAACCCTTGCATTTTAAAAATCATAATAAATAATGCTACCATTATAATTGTTGGCAATAAGGATAATATATATGATGGTATTGTAGTTAAAATGCTTGGTTTTTTCTGAATTAATTTTATTTCATTTCCTTCTAATGATTGATTTTGTATATATTCCACAAAGCTTTGTGTACTTGGTACTATTGCTTTTTTTATTAATTCTGGGTCTACTTCATTTGGTTGCTCAATAGATGTGTCATTTTCTTTACTTATTTCATTTTGCTCTACATTTTCTATTTTATTTTTTAAAGTTACTTTTATAGAAGTTGAACCTGTTGTCATTTCAACTTCTTCTACATTTCTAATTGAAATTTGTTTTATTAAATCTGTATAGCTAATGGTCGTTTCTTCTTCTTTATTCTTTGATACCACATTAACATATATAATTATAAAAAGTAAAAGTAATATACATATAAAAACTAAAATTCCATACAAAAAATCTCCATTTTTATTTTTGTTATTGTCATTATTTTTTTTCATTAAATATACTTCCTTTCGTTTTTAGTCTTATCATTTATATAAAAATTTATTATAATTTTGTATCACGCATTTGAGCTTTCTCCTTCTGTTCCATTTTCATTGTCTTTTTTATCTTCTTTTTTATCTTCATCTTTTGGTCTTTCGTTATCTTCATCTTCTTCTTTTTTTCTTTTTGGAATTGTTATAGTTTTTTCTATTTTATCTTTTCCTTCTTCAATAATTCTCATTAATTCTAAATGTTGCTTTATTATATCTGATTTTATTAAGAAAATTGCTGCTGCTAAACTTATATAAGAAACTGCCATATACATTATATCAAAATATTTTACTTCAAAGTCTGTTAATGTTGTAAGTAGCATATATATTAACCTTAAAATAATTGATAAAGTTAATGCATATACAGACATATTAAATAGAGCTTTGTAATTCATTTTTATTCTTGCAATATGACATGTAATAAGCCCAAAAAGTGATAGTACAAAAACATCTACCAAAGTTATTAAGAAAAAATTTATAAAAAAGCTTATAAATAATGCTGAAATTATTGTATATTTTGAACTTTCTCCTAATGTTCCCGTCATTTCTATTATATCGCTGTCTTGGACTTGACTCTCGTCTATTAATAATGTTATTACTTTTTCTGAAAAACTTAAATCTTGTGTTTCAAATTCAGCTATATTTGAGACATAATAAACATAACTACATGTATAAATTGCACTAAATATAAGCATTAATTCTGTGAAATAAATTATTGCTTTTTTTACTCCTAATGCTGCCATTTCTGGGTATTTTTCAAATTTTGAAATTGAATACCATATTTTTTTTAATAAATTAAGTTTCATAAAACTCTCTCTTTGAGTATCTTTATTTTCCACTATATATACTCCCTTCTTATAGTGCTGTCTACAAATAACGGATTAACTTCTAGTTTTACTTCGTCTCCAATTTCTATATTCTTTCCTGTTATATCACACGTTATATGATACATTCCAACTCTTCCTAAAACTTTACATTTTTTATATTCTCTTTTATCTCCTGTTTTACTTGAAATTTCTACGTATAAAGACTTGTCCTTAAAACTGTCTTTAAAATCTCTTACAATGTAGCGTAATTTATCTATTTTTCTAAACATATCTCTTTGTTCTTTTACATTAAATCCATCACAATACCCACATGGTATTATTGCAACTTTTGTTTCTTGTTTTGTTTGATATGAATTTGAATAACCTATGTTGAATTTTTTTGGCAAAGTTTTTATTTCTGCTACATTTGATTTTAAATATCCTATTTTCTTTAGTCCATATATATTGGGAATTGCAAGCCTTCCTAAAAAAGCAGACCCAACTCTTACAGCATTTAGTCTTTTATTTTTAAATTTTAAAAATCCTGATGAATTGCAAATATGAAGCATTCCTGTTTCAATTTTATTTTGTTTTAAAATTTCTATTACATTTATAAAACGATTAAATTGTTTTTCAGAATATTCATCTTTTTCATAAAATGCTAACGAAAAGTGTGAAAATGTTCCTTCTATTTCTATATTTTTTGCATTTTTAAGTATTTGTACAATTTCTTCTGGCTTGCTATATATAAATCCATATCTTCCAAATCCTGTATCTATTTTTAAATGCGCTTTTATTTTTTTGTTCTTTTTTGTTGCAATTTGCTCTGCTTGTTCTAATACTTCTTTTGATCCTATTGTTATTATTATATCATTTTCTACTAAAATTTCAATTTCTTTTTTTATTGCTGTTGATGATAACATTAAAATTTTCGCTTCAATTTTTGCTTCTCTTAATTTTATTGCTTCTTCTACTGTTGATACTGCTAAAAAATCTATTCCATTGTCTATTAAAAATTTTGCATACTGAACTAATCCTAATCCATACCCATTTCCTTTTAAAATTGCTATTATTTTTATTGGCTTATGATTGTCTTGCCTCCCGTTGTCTTTAACTATTTGTTTGATTTTTCTTATATTATGTTTTAAATCTTCTTTATTTATGATAAGTGACTTCATCTTCTACCTTTCATTTTAAAAATGTATTTATAGTTTTAATGCGATTTGTCTATGCCTTTTTGAATTTTAGTTTTAGCGCTCTTATGGTTCTAAATAATTTTTCTGTAAACTTGTACATTTTGTAAGTTAAAGGTTTAAATGCAATATATACTTCACCTACAAATTCTGTATATTCTGCTCCAAATCCCTTTTTAAATCTGTATAAACCATTACTATCATCTTCTATTCCAGGTACACCTCTTAAGTCATATATATCACTTTTTCTTTGTAATGCAAGTTTTATCATTTCCCATTGTAATAAATAATTTGGCATTAAGTTTCTGTGTTCATTGCTACTTGCTCCATATAAATACCATGTTTTATTTCCATACATTATTGGAATTAC
>CANRKM010000034.1 GCA_947631225.1 uncultured Clostridia bacterium | reverse complement strand
ATCGCCATTAATTTTACCTCCTTAACAAATTTGTTTTCGAGTTACTGATTATTCATAGCCATCAATAAAACCATCTCAGTATAATCTACTGGTCTCCCAAAATATGCTTCGTAAGTTATTCTAGCATGTACACTATTGTTTTCCTTTATACACGCTTCACATAGTTCTTTGAGAGATTTTCTTGTGGCTTCTAGTTCTTGTTCAGCCTCCTTTCTTGCATTCCGTTCTCGTAAAATTATTCCTATAATAACTCCTCCGATAATAGAAATAATCAATGGAACAATAACTAAAAATAAAAAAATGAATTCGTTCATAATCATAATGTACCTCCTTACCGATTTTGGTTACGAACTACTCTACATATAAAACTTGCAACTTGCAAGTTAATTGAATTATGTACGTATTATACCATACAAGCTAAATATTTTTAATAGATTGAGCAATTGAAAATCATTTCTTTCATATATATTTCTGTCACATAATGAAATATTTGACATTGTCAAATAAATCGTGTATAATATAGATAGAAAATGAGAGCCACAGAATATGTGGTTACCACTATAAAAGTTTTAACAACACATTCCTTTCGGTCAAGAGCAGAATGTGTTGTTTTTTATTGTTTATTAGTCCACATTATGTATATAATACACAATAAGGCTACGTTTATAGTTACTGAAAACATAAATCCTAATATTAGGAATAGTAAAAATTCTACCATAAACACCACCTCCTTGCTCTTGAATAAATCAAGTATTGAAAGTAGCAGCCACAACATTTCTGCTATCTCATTTTCTATAAAGTACACTATATAACAAATTTTATAATAAATTTTAATACAATTTTAACTCATTTAATTTTTCATTTTAACCCATTTTTAACTCATATAAAATAGTTTTTAAAATTTTAGAAGCCTGAAAATATTGAAAATAGAGAATTTTTATTTATTAATCAAAAAACATTAAAAAATCGCAAAAACATTGATATATCAACGCTTTTACGATTTTTCTTTGGAGGCGACTATCGGAGTCGAACCGATCATCAGAGTTTTGCAGACTCGTGCCTTACCGCTTGGCTAAGTCGCCACATATTAAATTATATGTAGTATAATAAAAAATAGTACAAAAAAATGGAGCAGGTAACGAGAATCGGACTCGTGACTAAACCTTGGCAAGGTCTCGTTTTGCCACTAAACTATACCTGCATTTTATTAAATTTTCAAATCTCAAATTATGTTTTAACAAGGTGGAGTATTAAAAACTAAATTATTCTTACAAAAAATACTTTATTATAATAGCAAAAAAAAATAAAAAAGTCAATACTTAAACGTAAATTTCAACTAAACATGGTACTATGAATTTGTAAATAATATAAAATTATTTAATTTAAAATAGTTGATAATAATTTTGTTATATTATATAATTTAAAATAATTACAAAGTATTTTAATAATATAAATATCAAAAAGGAATATAAGAATATGAGAAGAAAAGGAAAGAAACAAGGAATAGAGGAGCTATTAGTTAAATTAAGAGAGCAAAAAAAATGGTCATGTGGGGATGTTGCTTTAAATTTAAATAAACAAATGGATAATCAAGATGTATTAGAAGAAGATGTAAAAAAATGGGAAATAGGACTAAAATATCCAGATTTAGATATGATATACGAATTATCTAATTTGTATCAAATACCAAGTGATGAATTTGTAAAAGCTAAAAATAATAGTTATCAAAATGGATTATTATCTATACAGGCAATTAAATGGATTTGTTATATGCTGAATTTGTCAATAAAAGTAGTAATGGTATTGACAGTATTAACTTATATATTAGCTTTAGTAGGTGCATTTTTATTTTTTAGATTATGTACTTCAATGCTTTAAAAAAGATTATAAAAAAGAACCTAAATTGTTAGAAAAATTATTTAACAATTTAGATTCTTTTTATTATGCAGAAAAATAATCAAAATAATTATTCATGAAATGCATAATATAAAATCCAGTACTTTTTCGTTCTATTTTATTTTTGTTTAAAATATTTAAATTAAATAAAGTTTTATCATCTACTTTTACTTCCATAACACCAATTACAGTATTTTCATATAAAGGAGCTTCAAAATTAGAAATATAATTAATAGAAGTAGATACTTTATCTAAAAAGGAATTGTTTATTAGAACTGTAGTATAAGGAAGGTCATTTTCATTAAAATATAAATCTAAATTAGATGAAATACCTTTATTAATATTAAATGAATTTAAATTTTCATTTTTCCAATTATCGAAATTTTTATATACAATATCTTTTATATTTACAATTGAAAAATTGTTAAAGGTATAATTTATAAGATTAATACTATCTAAGGTTCTATCCTTTTTTGTATCACAACCTAAAACAACACAAATAATATCTATGTTACCTCTTTTACAAGAAGTAACGAGGCATCTATTAGCACCATTTGTAAAACCAGTTTTTACACCATATACACCATCTAAATAGCCTAAAAGTTCATTAGTATTATTTAAAGGTTTTAAGTGACCATTTATATTTACAGAATAATGAGAGGTATTAACAATTTTAGCAAAAGTTGTGTTTTTAAGTGCATAGTTTGCAAGTTTTGCAAGCTCATATGCAGTTGTATAATGTTCATCTTGATCAAGACCATGTGGGGTAACAAAATGAGTTGATGCAAGACCTAAATCCTGAGCTTTTTGATTCATCATGTTAGAAAATCCTTCTATACTTCCACCTATAAATTCTGCAAGAGCAACAGCAGCATCATTTCCGAGATACCATCATTAATCCATAAAGCAAATCTTGAACAGTTATTGTGTTATCTGTGGACAGACCGAGTCTTGAGCCACCTGTTCCGAGCAGCTTTTTTTGAAACAGTAACTGTTTGATTTAAATTATTGCATTTTTCAATAGTAACAATAGCTGTCATAATCTTTGTAGTTGAAGCCATTTTACATTTTTCATTTTCTTTTTTTCCATATAAAACAGTATTGGAATTTCTATCTAAAATAACTGCGTGTCTAGCATTTATATTTGGTATAGTAGATGAATTAGATGATGCTTCAATTGTAATATTTGAAATAGTATCTGTATTTTCAATATAATCATCTGCAAAACAAAAAGAAGGTAAAAATACTAAACTTAATATAATGAAAATATTATAAAATATTTTAAAATTCATTGAAAATATCATTCCTCTCACTTGTTTAAGAAAATTTAGATTAACACATTCATAATGCTAAATGAAACCCAATATAAAATATATATATAAATAAAATAAATATAACTAAAAAATAAAAATATTTATGTTACATGGTATAATTTTAAAATTGATGAAAAAGAAGAAATTATCCAGTCAAAAGTAGACTTTAACAATAAAATTATTTTTTTTCTATATTGAAAAATGTAATTTTATATGCTAAAATTTAATTAGTATGATTTTGAGGAAGGATTTATATGAATATTAAGAAAAATATAATAAAAATTTCAACTATATTGATAATAATTTTGTTAACGGTTATAACAGTGCTAAGCTATGCGGAAAGTGGTATACAGTTAAGATTAGAATATTTTAGATATTTAAATGATAAATATGTTGATGGTTATGCATTGGGAACACCAACAGTTGAGGGAGGTTCATACCACCCTGTATATCAAATACTGTCAAATGATTATAAAACAACATATTATTGTTTAAATGCTGTACAAGGTGAAACATGGAATTCCTCAGATGGAGTAGGTAAAGAAGTAACATATAATCAGGCATATGATTTAGATAAAAGCCAGGATATTAAAAGTTTACAGGAATTAGCAGGTGAAACAAATAAGGCATATAAAAGTATTGGAGACAGTAAGTATTTAAAACAAATATTGTGGATATTAGATAATATGTATATACCAACTAAAAATATAGAGGAAAATATCAGTCAAAAACATGCATTATTACAAAGAGCTGGACTAGAATATGTCAAAGTAGATGATGACAGAGCTACAGAAGAAGATCTAGGATATAGATATAAAGCAAATTCAGAGTATAATTATAGTAGCTTAGTATCTGACCAAGGAAAAAAAGGATATTTTTATTATGATGCAGATGATGTGTTTCAATCAGTGGAGCTTGGAGATGAATTAATAGAAGTTGCTCAACAAGCAGCTATATGGTATTTTACAAATTATAAAGAAAATAATGATAGCGGAGTAGCTACATTTGATGTATCTCAAATGAAACTTATGCTAAAATGTTCAAATGGTACAAAAAATAAAAATACAACAACTTGGCCAGATTTAAGTGGAGTAGAATTTAATGTAAATGTAAATGAAGAAGAAACTTATAAAGCAGGAGAATGGAAAGAAGAACAGGCAAAAATATTATGTTCATACTTAATAGATGCAGCAAATAATTATGCAAATAGTGAGCAAACTTCAAATACTGGGGTTCCAATAGTTATGAAATCAGAAAACAGTAATATAAAAGTAAAAAATGTACAAAATACAGAATATTTTGTTATAGGCCCAGTAAGAATAGAGAAACAAAGAGAAGCAGTATATAGTTTATTAGATACTATAAAAATAAATGGAACTGCAAATAAAAATGCATATATATCAAATGCAGAAGGAAATAAACAAACTAATCAAAAAATATCAAGCTATATAAATACAGATTTTTATGTTGCAGTACCAACAGACGACATAAAAGAAAATAATATAACTATAGGTTTTGACGGAACATATAACGTAAATAATGAAAAAAAACTATGGATATCTACAACTAAAAGTGAACAGCCAATAGTAGAAGTAACACCTAACAAACAAGAATTTGAATTATCTGCATCTACAGAAATTAGAGAAATTACAGTTGAAAAAAGATGGAGTGATGCAAATAATCAAGATGGAAAAAGAACGCAATCTGTAAGTGTAAGTTTAATGAATGGGGAAAATATAATAAAAACTATAACATTAAACCAAGATAATGGATGGAAATATAAATTTACAAAATTACCAAAATATGAAAATAATAGAGAAATTAATTACACTGTAAAGGAAAACGATGTACCAACAGGATACACAGCCGAAACATCTGGAAGCATGAGTGAAGGACTTATAATAACAAATTCATATACTCCTGAAACGATAGAAATACCGGTAGAAAAAGCGTGGAGTGATGCTGAAAATCAAGACGGAAAGAGAACAGAATCAATAACAGTAAATTTAAAAAATGGCACTAAAATCGTAAAGACGCTTGTTTTAAATCAAGCTAATAATTGGAAAGGTAAATTTACAGATGTACCAAAATATGAAGGTGGAAATGAAATTAATTATACAGTAGAAGAGACGCCTGTACCAGAAGGATATACTGTGCAACTAACAGGAAATAAAACACAAGGATTTACATTAACAAACTCACATACACCTGAAACAACTGAAATATCAGTGCAAAAAATATGGAATGATGCGGAAAACCAAGATGGAAAAAGAACCACATCAATAACAGTAAAACTAAAAAAAGGAACAAGTGTTATATCAACTCAAACTTTAAGTGAAGAAAACAATTGGAGATACACATTTACAGGATTACAAAAATATGAGGGTGGGTCATTAATAGATTATACTGTAGTAGAAGATCCTATTCCAAATGGTTATAATGCTAATGTAACAGGGAATAAAACAGATGGATTTGTAATTACAAATTCATATACACCGGAAACCATAGAAATACCAGTACAAAAGATTTGGAGCGATTCTGAGAACCAAGATGGAAAAAGAATTTCATCAATAACAGCACAATTAAAAAAGGGAAGTCAAGTAGTACAAACAAAAATATTAAATGATGCAAATGGTTGGAAAGATAAATTTACGAATTTGGCAAAATATGAAAATGGTACAGAAATAAATTATACAGTAGATGAAGAGATTGTACCAACAGAATATACTATGCAAGTAACAGGAGACAAAACAGAAGGATTTATCATAACAAATTCATATACTCCAGAAAAAATAGACATACCAGTTAGAAAAGTATGGAATGATAAAAATGACCAAGATAGAAAAAGACCAGTATCAATAAAAGTTCGTTTGAAAAACGGAGAACAAGTAATACAAGAAAAAGAATTAAATAATGGTAATGGTTGGCAAGAAACATTTACGGATTTAGACAAATACGAAAATGGTGGTCAATTGATAAATTATACAGTAGAAGAAGTAACGTTACCAGAAGGATATACATCAGTAGTAGCAAAAGATGACACAAAAGGATTTACTATAACAAACTCATATACACCAGAAACGACTCAAGTTTCTGTAACTAAAATATGGAATGACAAAAATAATCGTGATAATGTAAGACCAAGTTCAATAACTTTAATACTAAAAGCAGATGGAGTGGAACTAAAAAGGCAAGAAATACAAGCAGAAGAAGATAATAGTTGGCAATACACATTCCAAAATTTAGATAAATATAAAGATGGCGTTGCAATCGAATATACAGTAGATGAAGTAGATGTCCCAAGTTATGAAAAATCAATAACAGGGGATATGACAAATGGATATGAAATAACAAATACATATAAAGTATTTGATTTAGCATTAAGAAAATCAATTGCAAAAATAACAGATAAAGAAGGAAATGACAAAGCTATACAAAACGAAAAAGGAGAAGATGCATCAAGAAATGTAACATATGTTGCAGAAGACATTTTAACAAATGGAACAGCAACATATAACCATAGAAAAGACCCAGTTGTTGTAGAAAAAGGAGATATAATAACCTATAATATTACTGTATACAATGAAGGAGATATGGCAGGATATCCAGAAACAATAGTAGATAAATTACCAGAAGAATTGAAGTTAAAAGGATATAAAAAAGATAATGTAACAGAAGGAACTTATGAAAATGGTAATATAAAATATACGTATATATATAATCCAGAAACTAATGAAATAACATTTACAAATATTAGTAAAAATCCAATTCTAGCATATAATGGAACATTATCATCAGAGACAATACAAATAGAATGTGAAATAACTAAAAATCCATCAATGACTAAAAACACATATCTAACAAATATAGCATATATAACAACAGAATACAATAAAGAAAAAGAAGAAGAAGTACTAATAGAAGTAGATTCAAACCCAAATAAAAATCCATCTGCAGATCAAGAAACAACAGGAGATACTTATACTGGATATCATGGAGGAGATAACCACAACGGAGAAAGTGATAAAAATGTATATACAGATGGAACAGAAAATAATAATGATTATTTTCCTGGACAAGAAGATGATGATGACTTTGAAATTGTAGTAGTTGAACCCAAAATAGTAGACTTAGCATTAACAAAATTTATAACAGCGGTAAGTGAAGATTTAACTATAGAAGATGGGGAATATTTAACAGCAGACGGACACATTGGAAGTAAAGAAAATCCATACACAAGAGCTACAAGTGTGAATACAGCAGAATTAAAAAATAATCCAAACTGCCATGATGCAACATATACTATGATCAAAACCCCAGTAGTATTACCAGAAGAATCATATGTATTATATAATATAAGAGTATATAATGA
>CANRKM010000033.1 GCA_947631225.1 uncultured Clostridia bacterium | reverse complement strand
ACTCAAGGCTTTCATTCCTATGTGTGCCTTTGAGCGAAGCGAGAAAGGAATGGATTTTATTATGAAGGAGATTGGGTAAATGGAGAAAAAGAAGGAAAAGGAAAAATGACCTATGAAGATGGTGACTACTACGAAGGAGAATGGAAAGATGACCAAAAAAACGGAAAGGGAAAATACACATTTTCAGATGGAACATATTACGAAGGAGATTGGGTAAATGGAGAATATGAGGGAAAAGGAAAAATAACTTATGAAGATGGTACTTACTACGAAGGAGAATGGAAGAATGACAAAAAAAACGGAAAAGGAAAAATGACCTATGAATGTGGCGATTACTATGAAGGAGAATGGAAGGACGGCAAAAGAAACGGAAAAGGAAAATATATATATTCAGATGGAACATATTATGAAGGAGATATGTTAAAAGGCGACCAAGAAGGAAAAGGAAAGAAAACATATAAAGATGGTTCGTATTATGAAGGTGACTGGAAGAATAACTCAAGAGATGGACATGGTACAATGTTCTATAAAACTGGAGCAAAATACGAAGGAGATTGGAAAGAAGATAAAAGAACTGGAAAGGGAAAATATACATTTTCAGATGGAACATATTACGAAGGAGATTTTATAAACGGAAAATCTGAGGGAAAAGGAAAGCAAACATATAAAGATGGTTCATATTATGAAGGTGACTGGAAAAATGATGCAAGAGATGGACAAGGAAAGCAAACTTACAAAGATGGCTCATATTATGATGGAGAATGGAAAGATGACCAAATGATTGGAAAGGGAATATATTTTAATGCAAAAGAAAATAAAAAGGAACAATATATTGATGGAAAAAAGGCAGGAATATTTAACAAAATATTTAATAAAAAATAATTAAATGGAGGTTCTTCTATGAATAAAGTTGATGTTGTATTAGGAAGTTTTTACGGAGACGAAGGAAAAGGAAAAATAATAGACTATTTATCTCAAAATGCAGATATATCAGTAAGGTGTACAGGTGGAAACAATGCAGGACATTCTATAGAAATAGATGGAAAAAAATTTGCATTTCATTTAATTCCATCTGGAATTTTAAATAAAAATACATTAGCAGTAATTGGAAATGGAGTAGTAATAGATCCAAGAGTATTAATTGAAGAAATAGAGAACTTAAAAGCAAATGGCTATAGTACAGAAAATTTGAGAATAAGTGATAGAGCACATGTTATATTTCCATATCATATAGAAATGGATAAACTTCAAGAAGAACTTAGAAAAGAAGATAAAATTGGAACAACAGCTCGTGGAATTGGGCCTGTATATTGTGACAAATTTGAAAGATGTGGAATAAGAATAGGAGATTTAGTAAATAAAAAATTTGAAAAACAATTAAGGAAAAATATAGAAAACAAAAATAGATTATTTGAAGTTTATGGACATGATCAAGTAAATGCTTCTGACATAATAGCTAAGTACAACGAATATGCTGAAATTTTAAAACCATATGTAGTAGACACAGTAACATTATTACATAATGCACTAGAAGAAAATAAAAAAATTTTATGTGAAGGTGCACAAGCAACTCTTTTAGATATCGATTTTGGAAGTTACCCATATGTTACATCTTCAAATCCAACAGTAGGTGGAGTTTGCACAGGAACAGGAATTGGTGCAAAATATATTGGAGAAGTTTATGGAGTATTAAAAGCATATTCTTCAAGAGTAGGAGAAGGACCATATTTAACAGAACAAAAAAATGAAATAGGTGACACAATAAGAGAACTTGGTCATGAGTATGGAACAACTACAAAAAGACCTCGTAGATGTGGATGGTTAGATTTAGTTGCTTTAAAATATGCAAGCATGGTAAACGGATTAACAGGACTTGCTATTAACCATGTAGATACAATTGGAAAACTAGACAAAATAAAATTATGTGTTGGTTACAAAAAGGACGGAAAAGTTAGTATGAATTTTTCTACTGATGCAGATTATTTAGAAAATTGCGAGCCTGTATATGAAGAATTTGAAGGAAATTTTGGAGATATAAGTAATATAAAAAATAGAGAAGATTTACCAGAAAATGCAAAAAAATACTTAAATAGAATTGAAGAAATTGTAAATGTTCCAATTAAGTTTATAGGGACAGGAGCAGGAAGAGAGGCAATGATTATATGTTAAATATTTCACCAATAGATGGTAGATATGTTGGACTAACTGAAGAAATAAGAAATTACTTTAGTGAATATTATTTAATAAAAAATAGAATTATTGTTGAAATTAAATGGCTAAAAAAATTATTTACTATAAAAGAAATTGGAATTGAAATAACTGAAAAAGAATTAAAAATATTAGACAAAATATTAGAAGAATTTGACGTAGAAGAAGCAAAGAAAATAAAAGTTATTGAAAAAACAACAAAACATGATGTAAAAGCAGTCGAATATTATTTAAACGAAAAATTTAAAGAAAATGGTATTGAAAAATTTAATTATTTAATACATTTTGCATGTACATCAGAAGATATAAATAATATTGCTTATGGAATAATGATAAAAGGATTAATTGAAGATGTATATATTCCAAATGCTAAAAAATTACTTGATGCCTTAAAAGAAAAAGCAACAAAATATGCAAAAATTCCAATGCTTTCACATACACATGGGCAAAATGCAACACCAACAACAGTTGGAAAAGAATTTGCAATATTTCAATATAGGCTTCGGAAAAATATTAAACAAAATAAAGCAAGAAAAACTAACAGGAAAATTTAATGGAACAGTTGGAAACTTTAATGCACATATTATTGCATATCCAAATATAGATTGGATTCAAATTGCAAAAGAATTTGTCGAAAGTTTTGGGCTAGAATACAATATGTTTACAACACAAATAGAGCCACACGACAACATATGTATAATATTTTCAGAAATGAAACTTTTTAATAACATTATGCTAGATTTAGATAGTGATATGTGGATGTATATAAGTAGAGATTATTTTAAACAAAATAATGTAGTTGGAGAAATAGGATCTTCAGTCATGCCACATAAAATAAACCCAATAAATGTAGAAAATTCTATGGCAAATTGTAAAATGTCAAATGGTATAATAGATGTATTTACAAATAATTTACAAGTTTCAAGAATGCAAAGAGATTTAAGCGATTCTTCACTTTTAAGAAATATAGGAATAGCTTTTGCATATGCTGTTATTGCAATAAGACAAGCTGTAAAAGGAATTAACAAAGTAGATGTAAATGAAGAAAAATTGTTAAATGAATTAAAAAATACACCAGAAGTTCTAGCAGAAGCTGTGCAGACAATACTTAGAAAAAATAAATATGAAAATGCATATGAGACTTTAAAGAATTTAACAAGAGGTAAAAATGTAACTGTCGAAGAAATGAGAGATTTTATAAAAACTTTAAAAATAAATGAAGATGATAAAAAAATGTTGTTGAATTTAACACCTGAAAATTATATAGGTTTGGCGTGTGATATAGCAAATAAGTTATAAAGAATGATTATTATTCACATTTTACAATCTCGAGATTGCAAACAGTGAATAGTAACAAAAAAATTTTTATATTTTACTAAAAAGCAGTAATTAATGGACTTTTTTATATAATTGTGATAAAATGTACGAAAATAAATGGAAAACAAAAATTTTTTAGGAGGGAATAGTTATGGAATATTCAAAAAACATAGACAAAAAATGGCAAAAGAAATGGAAAGATGAAGGTCTTTACAAATATAATCCAAATGGAGAAGGAAAGAAATTTTATACACTAGAAATGTTTTCATATCCATCAGGAGCTAAATTGCACTTAGGTCACTGGTTTAATTATGGACCATCAGATTCTTATGCTAGATTTAAAAAAATGCAAGGATACAATGTATTTCATCCAATGGGATTTGATGCATTTGGTCTTCCTGCAGAAAATTATGCAATAAAAACAGGAATACATCCTGAGGACTCAACTTTAAAAAACATAGAAACAATGAAAATGCAATTAGACGAAATGGGTGGAAGTTACGATTGGGATTATTCAGTTCAAACATGTATGCCAGATTACTATAAATGGACTCAATGGTTATTTTTACAATTATATAAATCAGGTTTAGCATATAAAAAAGAAGCACCTGTAAATTGGTGTGATAGTTGTAAAACAGTTTTAGCAAATGAACAAGTTATAAATGGAAAATGCGAAAGATGTGGAACTGTAGTAGAAAGAAAAAAACTTGCTCAATGGTTCTTTAAAATCACAGACTATGCTGAAGAATTATTAGAAGGACTTAAAGATTTAGATTGGCCAGAATCAACAAAAAAAGTTCAAGTAAATTGGATAGGAAAGTCAGAAGGAACAGAAGTTACATTTAAAGGTGAAAATGGAGACTTTGAGTTTAATGTATTTACCACAAGAGTAGATACAATAAATGGTGTAACATATGTTATAATTGCACCAGAAAGTGAATTAGTGCAAAAAATAACAACAGATGAGCAAAAACAAGCTGTAGAAGATTACATAAAAGAAACAGCTAAATTAAACGAAATAGATAGATTATCAACAGAAAGACCAAAAACAGGAGTTGCAACAGGAGCTTATGTAATAAACCCTATAAATGGAGATAAAGTTCCTGTATGGATAGCAGATTATGTACTAGAAGATTATGGTACAGGAACTGTTATGGCAGTACCTGCTCATGATACAAGAGACTACGCATTTGCTAAAAAATACAATTTACCAATAAAAAGAGTAATAAATTCAAAAGATGGAGAAGAAACAGAATTACCATTTACAGAAAAAGGTGTTTTAGTAGATAGTGGAAAATACAATGGTTTAACTTCTGAGGAAGCTAAAATAAAAATAACAGAAGATCTAAGCAAAATGGGAGAGGGAAAGAAAAGCGTAAATTACAGATTAAAAGATTGGTTAATTTCAAGACAAAGATACTGGGGAGCACCAATACCAATTATATATTGTGATAAATGTGGAATAGTTCCAGTACCTGAAAAAGATTTACCAGTATTACTTCCTTATGATGTAGAATTCAGACCAGATGGAGAATCTCCACTAAAAAAATCTAAAGAATTTATTAATTGTACTTGTCCAAAATGCGGTGGTCATGCAACAAGAGAAGCAGACACATTAGACACATTTGTATGTTCATCATGGTATGAATTAAGATATCCTGATGCTAGAAACGATAAGCAAGCATTTAACAAAGATATAATAAATAAAATGGCTCCAATAGATACTTATATTGGTGGAAAAGAACATGCAGCAATGCATTTAATTTATGTAAGATTTATAACAAAAGTATTAAGAGATTTAGGTTACTTAAATTTTGATGAACCATTTAAAAAATTAGTACATCAAGGTATGATATTAGGACCAGATGGAAACAAAATGAGTAAAAGCAAAGGAAATACTGTATCTCCAGAAGAATATATTGAAAAATATGGTTCAGATGTATTTAGAATGTATTTAATGTTTGGTTTTGATTATAGACAAGGTGGTCCATGGGATGAAAATGGAATTGATTCAATAGTAAGATATTTTTCAAGAATTGAAAGATTAGTTGAAACTGTAATACCATATAAAGATAAAAATTTAAATACCTCAGTAGGAAGTAAAGAAAAAGAGTTACTTAGAGTTAAAAATCAAACAATTAAAGCTATGGGTCAAGATATAAACGATTTTGGATTTAATACAGCAATAGCAAGAAGTATGGAGCTTTTAAACAATATGACAGATTATATGAGAGATAATGATAATATTAATGAAAAAATATTATTAGATACTGTTACAACATATATTAAACTTTTAGCACCTCTTGCACCACATTTTTCAGAAGAACAATGGGAAAAGCTTGGAAATAAAGAATCTGTTCATAAAGAAACATGGCCAGAAATAAATGAAGATGAAATGAATGGTGGAACTAAAGAGATTCCAATTCAAGTTAATGGTAAATTAAAATTATGTGTAACAGTAGATGCAGATTCTAGTCCTGATGAAATTCTAAAAGTAATAAAAGAGAACGCTAAAGTTAAGGAATTAATTGAAACAAATAATATTAAAAAGGAAATATATGTGCCTGGAAAAATATACAATTTAGTTGTAGATAAAAAATAATTTATTGATGATTTTGACAAAAAAATACTATAAAAAATAGGAGAAAGTATATGAAAAAGTTAAAAGAAAAAATTTATAACTTATTTTTAATACTTAAAAAATCAATAGAAAAATTTCCACTTACAATTATTGCTATATTTGTTCTAACAGTAATATTTGCAGTTGCTTTAGATAATAGTTTTATATCTGAAAAATTCATTGAAAATGCTATGTTATTTATAACAATATTTGCAAGTAGTACATTTTTAATAGAAACATTAATAGATAATAAAATAAAAAAGAAAATTATTCATTATGTAATTTCAGCTCTAATTGCGTTAGTTCTAACGTTATTAACAAATGTTGAAGCAGATGTATTAGGTAGTTCAAATAGAATCTTTTTATTTAGACTTGCTAGAGTTATAGTATGTTATGTTATTACATTTATAGTTTTAGGAATATACTTTAACTATAAAAAGTCAGGAAAATCATTTGAAGAATATCTAACTAAAACAGTAATTGGTTTATTTAAAACATCAATAGTATATGGAATTTTGGCTATTGGAATTGCAATAGTTGCTTCAATTTTTATATATTTAATATTAAATGGACATCATTATACATTAATTGCAAGAATGGAAATATTATTACTTGGAATTTACTATGTACCAACATGTATTTATGCTTTTTATAATCAAGAAGAAGAAATAGGTAAATTTGCAAAAATAGTAATAAGATATGTTTTAGGAACATTAGTAATAACAGCATTTGCAATAATATATATGTATATAATAAAAATACTTATATTAAGGAATATGCCATCAAACCAAATTTTTAGAATACTTTCTGCATTATTTATAATAGGACTTCCAATTTGGACTATGGCTTCAAATTGGAGTGAAGATGGCTTATTTGATAAAATAAATAGTAAATTACCATTATTATTTATTCCATTTATATTTTTACAAATGTATTCAATAGGAATAAGAATTTATGATAATGGAATAACAGAGGCAAGATATTTATGCTTAATGTTAATATTGTTTGAAATAATTTATATTGGAATTTATATTAAAAACAAAGAAAAAATAGCAAATTCATTAATTGTATTTATTGCACTTGCTATAATTTCTGGTATAGTGCCATACATTAATATGTTTAATATTTCAAATATAAGTCAATATAATAATTTAAAAATATATAATCAAAAATCAACATATTCTGAAGAAGAAAAAAGCAAGATATATGGAGCATATGTATATTTAAAAAATTCGTATGAGGGAGAAAAATATATCAAAAATTTAAAAGAAGAAGATATAGAAAAAATTCAAGATTTTTCGAGTGGAAATAAAGACATATATGATAATGAAGAAAATATTTATGTAGTATCCGATATAGAGTATGTAAATATTGAAGGATACAAAAAGCTTTATAACATCACTACTTACAATTATTATACAGACAATAAAACAATAGATGAAACATTTAGTAATACAGAATTTACTTTTCAAACAACAAAGAAAACGTTAAATGTAAATATATTACCTATAATACACGAATATATAAATGAGTCAAATAAATATGAAGCTAATCAATCACCAAAAGAGATAATAGTTGATGATAACAATAAAATTATATTTAAAGTTGTTTCAATAGACTATGATAAAGTAACTCAAAAAGTTTCTTATTATCATATTGATGGATATTTATTAGAAAAATAGTAACATATTTTCACATTTTCTATATGATTATGTAGAAAGGATGTGTTTAATATGGACTATCAAGATTATTTACAAGTAAAAAATTATTTAGCTAGATTTGATGAAATACTAAATG
>CANRKM010000032.1 GCA_947631225.1 uncultured Clostridia bacterium | reverse complement strand
CTAGGTTCTTTGGGTATCTCGTAACCATTGGTATTACTGGTTTGTATAGGATTGCGGTTATAATATCTCATCTCCTCCGAAAACACACATCCACAGTATTTTTGCATATATAATCCAAGTTCTCTTGCTTTAGCTTGCCCCTCTCTAAATCCTACTCTAAAATCTATGTACAAAAACTCTAAACCATAATTTTTAGCAATTTTTTCTCCTAATTCATGAATAATATCATGTTTTTGGTAGGGGCTTACTAAAAGAGTAGTTGTAATTGTGTCAAATCCATTTTCTTTTGCATATTTTGCTGTTTGCTCTAAACGAACTGGATAACAATAATCTTGACATCTTGTATCTAGACTATTTATTGTATTTTTGCAAAACTCTCTTAATCCATAATTTTCTTCAAATATTGCATTTATATTTATACTTTCAGCATACTGTTTTAAGCAATCTCTTCTGGCTTTGTATTCTGTATATGGATGTATATTTGGATTAAACCAATATATAGTAGGCTCTATATTTCTTCTTCTTAATTCGTCTATACAATATACACTACATGGTGCACAGCATGTATGCATTAACAATTTCATTTTTATTTCATCTCCTAGAACTCATACCCTAAGTGCTCATATGCTGGTGGTAAAACAACTCTTCCTCTTGGAGTTCTAGCAATAAATCCTATTTGTAACAAATAGGGTTCATACACATCTTCTATTGTGTCTACTTCTTCTCCAAGTGATGAAGCTAAAGCTTCTATTCCAACTGGTCTTCCATTATATTGAACAATCATCATATTTAGCATTTTTCTGTCTGTTTCATCTAAACCTAACTCGTCTATTTCTAATTGATTTAGGGCATGCTTTGTTATTTTTAAATCTATTTTTCCATCTGATAAAACAAGCGCAAAATCTCTTACTCTTTTTAAAAGCCTATTTGCAATTCTTGGTGTTCCTCTTGACCTTCTTGCTATTTCTTCACATGATTTATCATCTATTTCTACTTTTAAAATTTTACTTGAACGTTTAATTATTGTTGTTAAGTCTTGAATTGAATATAACTCTAATTTCTGCACAATTCCAAATCTATCCCTTAATGGCGTAGTTAAAGCACCTGCTTTCGTTGTTGCACCAATTAAAGTAAATTTTGGTAAGTCTAATCTTATAGACCTTGCCTCTGGTCCTTTACCTATTGTTATGTCTAAAACATAGTCTTCTAGTGCAGGATAAAGTATTTCTTCTACATTTTTGCTTAATCTGTGGATTTCGTCAATAAAAAGCACATCATATTCTTGCAAGTTTGTAAGTAAACCTGCCAAATCTCCTGGTTTTTCTATTGCAGGACCCGAAGTTATTTTTATTTTTGACCCCATTTCATTTGCTATTATTCCAGAAATAGTTGTTTTTCCAAGTCCTGGTGGTCCATAAAAAAGGCAATGGTCAAGTGCTTCTTTTCTTTTTTTGGCCGCTTCTATATATATTTTCATACTTTCTTTTACTTTTGTTTGACCAATGTATTCTTTTAATGTTTGAGGTCTAAGTGTTTTTTCTAATATTTCTTCTTGACTATTTTCTATTTCTGGCTTTGTTAGATTTTCATTATCCATTAAATATTCACATCCATTTTAAATTTTATCTATAAAATCCTCAATAATTTTTATTATTTTTTTATTATTTCCTTTGTATTCTTCTGGTTCAAATGTTTTTATTTGTTTTAAAGCTTCTGGCAAATCTTCTACATTTTGAATTCCAATTAAATATTTTTTTTCATTAAATATATTTACAATTTGTCTTTGATGATCATTTACATGTTCATTAAATTCATGTAATCTAGGAACTGCAATTACTTTTTTATGCTTCTTTAAAGCCATAATAATAGAGCCAGTTCCGCCATGAGTAATAACAATATTTGCTTCATCAACTAAATTGGCTAGTACTTCTTTTGATATCATATCAAATACTTTCATTTTGTCTGTTTTGTATTTTGTATATCCTGCCTGTACAACAACTCTCTCTGTTATAATCCCATTATCTATTGCCTCTTCTAACTTCTCGAGTAATCTTTTAAATTCATTATGCTGTGTTCCTAATAATACTAGTATCATAATACCAATCCTCTCTACATTTAAGGCTTTTAAATATTTGTACTTCATAAATTTAAATATTTGGTTACCCATATACAATCCTAAGTTTTTTTAAATATTTGCCATCCATAAACAACTTTAAAATATTTGCCCTCCATAAACGGCTTTTGGGTATAACTTAAGCATTTCCTCCCATTGTACTATAAATAAATCTGCAATCGGATAAATTAGCCTTCCGAGTAGCAGTTTTTTTGTTTACATTTGCAAAAGTTTCTATGTATATTATTTTACTTCCAAATATTTTACCTAAATAACACATTGGTCCTGCTGTATGAGTCCCTGTTGTTACAATTACTTTTGGACGAATTTTAAAATATAAATATATTGTTTTTATAATTAAGTAAATGTATATAAAAATATATTTTATAATGTGACTTCTTGTCCCATAAGGTAAATATTCAATTCTATTTTCATATTTGTCTTTTAAATACTCATTTGTCTTGTCCCTTTCTGTTATAATATAATAATCGTATTTTTCAAATAATTCTCTTAATTCTAAAAGTTCGTTTAAGTGTCCCCCTGTACTTGATATAAATAATACTTTCTTTTTTTTCATTTTTTTATTATTCCTTTCTTAAAAGGCTCAATTTCCAATTAATAATTATTAAATATTAATATACTTTTTTGCAATAGCACAAAATCTAATCTGCCGTTCCTATAACAATTATTCTGTCATCATTGTTTGCATCTGTACAACAAGATAATACCATAACTGGCTTGTCCGTTTCCATTGATAAATATGATGTATCAGTATCTTTAGTTATATATTTAGAAGTTATTGTATATTTTAGCTCTGTTCCTTCGTAATCTTTAAAGTAGAATTCGTCTCCTTCTGCTAATTTTTTATTATTTGAAAATAATTTTCCATTTCTTTTATTATGTCCTGTAATTAAAGTAACTCCTTTTCTATTTAATCCTCCTGCTGTATAAATAAAACATGGCATTTCTTCCATTTTAGTTTGTTTGCAAAAAATTGGAGTTGTTAAATTTGTTTTAGGTATTGTTAAAGTTCCTATTTCTATATTTAAATTATATATTTCATTTGTCCAATCTGCTGCATCTTTTACAGGTTCTGGTTCTGGCTTTGTTTCTTCTGTTTTTTCAACAGGAACAACTATAACATCATCTTCTTTTTTTTCTTTTACAGCAACATTTTGTTGAATTTCATTAATCTCATATTCTTGTTTGTTTAAATTTAATTTTAAAACCCAATAAACTGCAATTATAACTATTATAAGAAATAAGATAATTAATATATATTTTATAATTTTGTTCATTTGTATCAGCATCCTTTCTGAAATTTATTCATACCTAAATTATTTTAGTTTCTTCCTTTTATATTATATAGTAAATTTTACATTATTTCAATGTTTTTTTATTATTTAAGAATCCTTCGCATATATTTAGTATATAAGGAGGTGTATAATATGTCCAAATTTAAAATTTATTTAAAATCTATACTTGTTCCAGTTATATTAGGAAGCATAGTAGGCTTTATTATTTCAGGCACTATTAATTATAATTTATTAATAAAACCTGCATTTGCTCCACCAAGTATCCTTTTTCCAATTGTATGGAGCATTCTTTATGTACTAATGGGAGTATCTTATGGAATATTAGATAGCAATAATTTGGCAGACTCTAATATCAATTTCATATATTACTTACAATTAATTTTTAATCTACTATGGCCTATAATTTTCTTTGTATTTGAAGCAAGACTTTTTGCATTTATATGGATAATAATTCTTGATATACTTGTTATAATTATGGCTGTTAAATTTTATAAAAAAAATAAAATAGCAGGATTGCTCCAAATCCCATATATAGCTTGGACACTATTTGCAACATATCTTAATTTTTCTATTTATTTGCTAAATAGATAATGATGAGTTTGGGGACGGAAACGGTCAATGGGAACGGTCAATGGGGACGTCCCCATTGACCGTCCCCATTGACCGTTTCCGTCCCCATTGGCCTATTCTTCTTCAAACTCTTTTGATAATTTATCAATCGCCTTAGTTTCAATTCTTGAAACATAAGACCTTGAAATTCCCATCATTTTTGCAATTTCTTTTTGGGTTTTTGGTTTTTCTCCTTTCAAACCAAATCTTAATTCTATTATTGTTTTCTCTCTATCTTTCAGTATTTCTTTTATTTTATTGTACATTTTCTTTATTTTCATTTTCGTATCAATTTCATCTTCTATGCTTTTGTTATCATTTTCTAAAACCTCTTCTAAAGTAATTACATTATCATCTTTATCTTTTCCTATTGGCTCATTTAAATATACTTCTGAATTTAATTTCTTTGCCCACCTCAAATGCATTAACACTTCGTTATCAATACACCTTGATACATATGTGGATAGTTTTGATCCTTTATTGGTCTTAAAACTGTTTACTCCTTTTATTAAACCTATTGTTCCTATTGAAAGTAAATCATCTTGGTCAATATTGGCATTAGCATATTTTTTACATACGTGAACAACTAATCTTAAATTTTTTTCTATTAATAAATTTCGTGCTTCTTCATCCCCTTCTGCTAATTTTTCTAAAGCTTCTTTTTCTTCTTCTGGAGTTAATGGTTCAGGAAACAAATTGCTTCCTGTAATGTATCCGAACAACTATAACAGCTGATTTTATAAATTGTATAAGTCCTGTGACAAAAAAGCTAGAAAACATAAAGCACCTCCATTTTCTATAAAGCATTATATGCCTTAAGAAAATGAAAAGTGCCTGACCTTTTATTTTAACTTTTATTTTTATATTTATTTATTATAACTATTACAATACCACAATAAAACTAGTTTTTTTTACCTTTAATCTTACATTAACATATTTTCGAAGTTTTTTTCATATAGATGTTTTAGAGGGGGAATGTTTTTTTGAAATTTTTAAAAGATTTTTTTAAAGGTATTTTGATTGGAGCAGGAGCAATTTTACCTGGAATTAGTAGTGGAGTACTTTGTGTTATATTTGGTATATATGAAAGCTTGCTAAATTGTGTTTTTAATTTCTTTAAAAATATTAAACAAAACTTCAAATTTCTTTTCCCCCTTGTATTTGGAGGATTAGTAGGAATAATAATTTTTGGTAACATTTTAAAATACTTATTTTTTGCCTACCCTATTCAAATTAAATTTATTTTTATTGGATTAATTTTAGGAAGTGTACCAAGTATAATTAAAGAAGGAACTTCTAAAGAAAAATTTAAACCTTATTATTTAATTTTTACTTTGCTTTCTTTGATACTAGGTATCTTTTTAGTTATTTTAGAAAATAATTTACCAAACAGTACATTTAACCAATATAACTTTTTATTTTTAGTATTTTCAGGTTTACTTATGTCTGCTGGCGTAATTATTCCAGGTGTAAGTAGCACTTTAATTTTAATGCTTTTAGGAATTTATGAATTCTATCTTGATGCTGTTGCGACATTTTACTTGCCATTTTTAATTCCTTTGGGAATAGGCTTATTTATGGGTTCTCTTATATGTATGAAGATTACACAGTTCTTACTAAAAAAATATCATGCTCAAACTTTTTTTGCCATAATAGGATTTACAATAGGCTCTATTTTTGTACTTTACCCTCGGATTTAGTTTTGATATAACAGGTGTAATTTCAATTTTAAGTTTACTTTTAGGGCTAGTTCTTGCTAAAACTATAGGATAAAATATCATAATGTATCATCATTTTCTATCCAATCTTTTGTGTATTCTATCCTATATTCTGTTTTAGAATCTCTCATTATAACTTTTTCTATTCCTGCATTTATTATCATTCTTTTACACAATGTACATGGCTTATTATTTTCTTTATATTCTCCATTTCTTTTATTTATGCCAACCAAATATAATGTAGATCCAATCATATCTCCTCTTCTTGCACTTATTATTGCATTTTGCTCACTATGTACAGACCTACAATGTTCATATCCTGCTCCACTTACATCTGTTTTTTGCATTCTTGTGCAATATCCTAAATCTAAACAGTTTTTTCTACCTCTTGGTGCTCCAGTGTATCCTGTTGAAATTATTTCGTCATTTTTAACAATTACACTTCCATAGTTATTACGAAGACAAGTTCCTCTTTCTGTTATAGTTTCTGCAATATCTAAATAATAATTTATTTTATCAACTCTTTCCATATGTTTACCTCTTATATATTTTTCGCCATTTTATCACAAAAAACGCATTTATTCAACAAATTGACAGTTTTTGTTTTTTAATATATACTAATTTAAATAATTAGTATAAAAGAAAGGAAGAAAATGCTTATGGTTTTAGGAATTGTTGCTGAATATAATCCATTTCATAATGGACATATATATCATCTTTTAAAATCAAAAGAATTAACAAAAGACGATTATGTAATAGCTGTTATATCAGGAAATTTTACCCAACGTGGTGAATGTTCACTTGTTGATAAATGGACAAAAGCTGAAATGGCTATTGCAGGTGGAGTAGATTTAGTTATAGAACTTCCATGTTTATATTCAATTTCTAGTGCTGAAAATTTTGCATATGGTGCTATAAAAATTTTAAATTCTTTAAAAATTGTTGACCATATATCATTTGGAGCTGAATGTAAAGAATTAAATAAACTAAACATTATTGCTAATGTTTTGCATGAAGAACCAAAAGAATATAAAAATATTTTAACAGATGAATTATCTAAAGGAATTTCTTTTCCTAAAGCTAGAGAAAATGCTGTTTTAAAATATCTTAAAGATAAAAATTATGCAAATATACTTCTTGGTGCTAACAACATTTTGGGAATTGAATATTTAAAAGCTTTAAAAAAATGTCGTTCTAAAATAGAGCCTATTTTAGTCCCAAGAAAATCTGCTGGGCATTTAACAAAAGACTATACAGGAACAATTAGTAGCAGTACTTCTATAAGAAATATGATAAAAACAGGCAATACCAGAAATTTAAAAGATGCCTTAACCCCTAGTTCTTATACTATATTAAAAGATGAAATAAATAATGGACATTTTGTTCCAGACTTCTCTGAATTTGAAAAAATAATAATGTATAACTTAAGAAAAAAAGATATAGAAGAAATTAAAAAACTTCCAGATGTATCTGAGGGATTAGAAAATTTGATAAAAAAAGCTGCTCTTTCTTGTAATACAATAAATGAATTTATAAATATAGTAATTTCAAAAAGATATACAGAAACAAGAATCAAAAGAATTTTGTTATATTCATTACTAGATGTTACTAAAAAAGAAATGGAAATTTCTAAAAAAGTTAACCCTTATGTTAGGGTCCTAGGATTTAATAGCAATGGTAAAAAACTTTTAAGCAAAATAAGTTCAGCTAATCCTGATTTAAAAGTTATAACTTCTGTAAAAAAATTTATGGATGAAAATAATAATAAGAATTTACAAATGATGTTAAATAAAGATATTTTAGCTACAAATATATATACTTTGGGATATTTAAAAGATTCTTATTGTAATTTAGATTTTACAAAAAAAATAATTGTAAAATAAAAACATTGAAATATAAGATTTTCAATGTTTTTTAATAATTTCTTTATCTAATAACATATTTTTATTTTTTTAATTTTTACTCAAATATTGTGCCAACTTCAATTTTATTTCCTCTTAAAAAATCTCCTATATTCATCCTTTTAGCATTTTCCCCTTGAATTTCTAAAACTGAAATTATGCCATCTTTTGCTTTTATAAATAAACCTTTTTTGTCATTTGAAAATATAACTTCTCCAAGTTTTTTATTTTGTACATTAAACTCTATTTCATTATCCTTAACAACTTGTACTTTCCAAAATTTTATTTTTTTCCCATTTATAAAAGAATATGCTCCCATAATAGGATTTAGTCCTCTAACTAAATTTTTTATTTCATTTGCAGTTTTGCTATTCCAGTCTATTTTTGCCATCTCTTTATTTAACATTGGAGCCATTGTAAAGTCATTACCTTGAGGAATTCTTGGTGCAGTTCCTAAATTTATTTGTTCTAAAGTTTTTACTAAAAGCTCTCCACCTATTTTAGATAATCTATCCCATAATTCTCCTGTTGTTTCATCTTCTCCAATTTTAACTTCTTGTTTTAAAATCATATCTCCAGTGTCCATCCCCTCATCCATGTACATTGTAGTAATTCCTGTAGTTTTTTCTCCATTTAGTACTGCCCATTGAATAGGTGCTGCTCCTCTATATTTTGGAAGAAGTGAACCATGAACATTTA